>NZ_JAHLPK010000011.1:0-122839 GCF_018917875.1 Acetanaerobacterium sp. MSJ-12
GCCGGGGCCGGGAGGTGGGTGGCGCCGCAGACCGGGCAGGGCGCGCCCGGCGTCAGCCCCTCGGCCAGCAGGGCGGCCTGTCCCTGCAGGTGGCGCCGGCTCTCCTCCTGGGCCCGGCGCTGGGCCTCTGCCAGGGCCGTTTCCGCCTCCCCCCGGGCAAGGGCGGCCTCCCGCAGGGCGGTGAGGGCGCGCCGCTGCTCCTCCCCCTCTTGGCGCCTGTCCCGCAGCTGCAGGTACGCCTGCAACTGCCCCAGCCGCTGCAGGGTGCGCTCGCAGCGGGCCAGCTCCCCCTCCACCCGCTCTCGGCGGCGGGCCTGTTCCTGCTGTCCCCGCAGGGCTTCCGCCCGGCGCAGGGCTGCGGTGCGGGCGGTCTCCTGCCTCAAAAGGGCCTCGGCCCCGGCCTGGGCGTCCTCCCAGCGGGGGCGGTTCTCCGCCAGGGCGCGGGCGGCTTCCTCCGCCTGCCGGCGGGCGCTCTCGGCCCGCTCGGCCGCCTCCTTGGCCCGGCGCATGGCCTGGCGGCAGAGTTCGGCCCGGCGGGCCAGGTCCAGGGCCTCCTCCCGCTGGGATTGCAGGGGGCCCTCCGCCTGCCAGGCGGCCCATTCGGCCTTGGCAATCGCCAGGGCGGCAATGCCCTGGTTTTGCCGGGCCAGGGCGTCGGGGTCCAGGGCGCGGCGGCGGGCAGCCACCTCCTGCCGGCGGGCGGCGGCGCGCTCCAGTTCCCCCTGGGCGGCCTGCAAGCTCTCCTCCAACTGCTGCAGGATGGCGTCGTAGTCGGGGTACTCCGCCCCGCAGAGCCCCTCTAACAAGCTGCCCGGCACGCAGGCGATCTTCTCCCGCTCCACCTGAAGGCGGACGGTCAACTCCTCCATCTTGGCCTGGGCCTCCCCCGCCTGCTCCCGCAGCAGGTCCTCCAAGCGGCTGAACTTCTGGGTGCCGAAGATGCGTCGAAAAATCTCCTGTTTCTCGGCGCTGGAGGAGTCCAGCAGCTTGCGAAACTCCCCCTGGGGCAGCAGCACGATCTGCCGAAACTGCTCGGCCGTCAGCCCCACCAGCTCCACCACCCGGGCGTCCACCTCCCGGATTTTGGAGAGCACCTCCCCCTTGGGGCCGGTGAGCACCGCCCCCGCCTTCACCGTGACATACCGGCCCTTGGCGTTCTGGCGCACCTGCTGGGGCTGGCGCTCGATGCGGTAGCGCTCGCCGCGGATGGCAAATTCCAGCGCCGCCGAGCAGACGGCCGTCTCCTCCGCAAAGTCGCTGCGAAACTGTTCGGGCTGGCGGCGGTCGCCGCTGGCCCGGCCGTAGAGGGCGAACATCACCCCGTCGAAGAGGGTGGTCTTCCCCGCGCCGGTGGGGCCGGTGATGAGAAAGATGCCCTCTTCCCCCAGGGCCTCAAAGTCGATTTCCTGGCAGCCCCCAAAGGGGCCGAAGGCGCGCAGTTCCAGTTTGACAAGGCGCACGGCGCTACACCTCCCCTTCCAATTTTTCCAGCAGGGCGCGGATGGTCTCCATCTGGCCGGGGGTGGGCTCCATCCCCTTCACGTCCCTGTAAAAGGCCGCAAACCGCTCGTCGGTGGGCCGGTCGTCCTGGGGCGTGAGGTCGGGCAGGTCCTCCCCCTGTACCCGCGCCACCAATTTGACCCCCAGCAAGTTGGGGTAGAGCGCCCGCAGCCGGCTCACCGCCCCGTAGACCAACTCGTTGTCGGCGATGACGGCGTAGAGGTAGTCCTCCCCCGGGGGGTGGAGGGCGCCGGACGCCAGCTCTTCAAAGCTGCCCCGCACCACCGCCAGGTCCCGGCGGACGGGCAGCCGCTCCTGGCGCACCGAAACGGCGCCGGCGGCGTCGATCTCCACCACCGCCACCGCCTTTTTCTGCCCCTGTTCCGAGAGGGAGTACTTGAGCAGCGACCCGCTGTACCGGGCCGTCTCCCGCCCGCAGGTCTGGGGGGCGTGCAGGTGCCCCAGACAGGCGTAGTCGAACCCCCGCAGGGCGGAAGCGGCCACCAGGTCGCCGGTCCCCACCGAGAGCTCGGAGTCGCTGCGCACCAGCTCCTCCCCCCCGGCAAAAAAGCCGTGGGCCACCAGCACGTTGGGCCCGGCGGGAAGGGGCGTCCCCTCCAGCAGCGCCCGGTAGGCGTCGGTGTAGGTGGGGTACTCCCCCTCCGGCAGCAGCCGCCGCAGTTGGTAGCGGTCGGTAAAGGGGGCCAGGGTGAAGGTGACGGCGACCCCGTCGCGGCCGGTGACCGGCACCTGCGCCAGGGGGAGGGTGCAGCTCCCCTCCACAAAATAGCCCTCACTGCGCACCAGGCGGTTGGCAAAGGAGAGGCGCTGGGGGCTGTCGTGGTTGCCGGCGATGGCCAGCACCTTCACCCCCATCCCCACCGCGGCGCTGACAAAGTCGTCAAAGGCGGTGACGGCCGCCGCCGGGGGCACCGAGCGGTCGTACACGTCCCCGGCGATGACCAGGGCGTCCGCCCCCTCCCGCCGCAACAGCTCCAGCAGGCCGTTCATGGCAAAAATCTGGTCTTCCAGCAGGGAGAATTCCCCCAGCACCTTTCCCAGGTGCCAGTCGGCAGTGTGGATAAACTTCACGCGCGCGCCCCCCTATCCGGCAAAGACCAGCTGCACCAGCACCATGTAGAGGGCGGTGCCCCCCAGGATGCTGATGAGGTTGTTTTTCTTCCACAGGTGCAGCCCCACCACCGCGGCCCCCGCCAGCAGTTCCGGCAGGCCGTAGGGGTAGGTCAGCAGGCTGACCCCCCGCAGGCAGTAGACCACCAAAATGGCCATGATGGCCGGGGGCAGCACCCGGCCCAGGTAGTTGACCCAGCGGGGGGTCCCCCGCTTGAAAAACCAGAAGGGGGCCGCCCGGGTCAAAAAGGTCACCGCCCCCACGACGGCGATCACCGCCACCACATGCCAAGCGCTCACTGCTCCCCCTCCTCTCCCAGCTTTTTCACGATCGGCCGCGAAAAGGCCAACAGCCCCAGCACCGCCAGCAGCAGGGCGGGGATCAGGAACTTGTCCGGCCCCAGCAAAAGCAGGCAGGCCAGGGCGCACCCGGCCCCCCAGAGGGCGGGGAAGCGGCTCTTGTAGGCCTGCCACTGCTCGACGGCGATGACGATGAAGAGGGCGGTCATGGCAAAGTCGATGCCGGTGGTGTCAAAGGGGAGCAGCCCTCCCACCACCGTGCCCAGCACCGCCCCGGCGATCCAGTAGAGCTCGTCCAACAGGGCGATGGCAAAGAAAAACTGCCCCTGCTCCACCCCTTCCGGCGCCCGCTGGGAGCAGAGGAGGGAATAGGTCTCGTCAGTGAGGGAGTAGATCATGTACCAGCGCTTTTTCCCCATCTGGCGGAAGCGCTCGGTGAAGGAGAGGCCGTAAAAGAGGTGGCGGAAGTTCACCGCCAGGGTCATCAGCGCCACCTGCACCAGGGAAAAGCCGCCCCCCAGAAAGTTGAGCATCACAAACTGCATCGAGCCGGCGTAGACCGCCGCGCTCATCCCCGCCGCCCAGAGGGGGCCGTACCCGCCCTGGCGCAGCAGCACCCCAAAGGCAAGCCCCACAAACAGGTATCCCAGCAGCACCGGCACCGTGACCGGAAAGGCCGCGCGAAAGGCTTTTTTCAACTGTCTCCTCTCCCCTTTTCAACATCCCAGACCCGGGGCGTCAGCGCCCCAGGGTGTGTTCCAAAAAAATCTTGACGCCGATGCCCACCAGCAGCCAGCCCCCCACCACCTGGGCCCAGCGCCCCAGCAGACAGCCGAAGCGGTGGCCCAGGTAGACCCCGACAAAGCAGCACAAAAAGGTGCAGCCGCCGATGATGGCCGCCGCCTGCCAGATATTCGCCCCGATGCAGGAGAGGCTGACCCCCAGGGCCAGGGCGTCGATGCTGGTGGCCACGGCCTGGCCCAAAAGCAGCCGCCCGGTGAGCCGGCGGGGGCGGGAGAGGGGTTCGATCTCCTCCCCCCGGGCCTCCCAGACCATCCGCCCCCCCAACAGCGCCAGCAGCGCCAGGGCCACCCAGTGGTCGAACCGATGGATGTACCCGCTGAAGGTGTACCCGGCAAAAAAGCCCAGCAGCGGCATCGCCGCCTGGGCCAGGCCAAAGGCCGTGCCGCAGGCCAGGGCGCAGGGGAGCGGCCGCCCCCTGTGCGCCAACCCGTTGGAGACCGAGACGGCAAAGGCGTCCATGGCCATCCCCAACCCCAGCAAAACCATGGTGGCAAGATCCACGCTCTTCTCCCCTCCCGCCGGGCAGTGTGCCCGTGTGATACCGCAGTGGTCGTCGGCCATTGGGCAGGGGGCAAGCGGGTCTGTGCATCTGCCTGGCCATTATACCGCTATTTGTATGCACTCGGCAACCGCTTTACCTCTCCCCCCGCCCGCCGGGGGGTGGATTTTCCCCGCCAAATCCTCTATAATAGATGCGGCGCAGGCGCTCGGGCGGGCCGCACGGCCCGCCGGCGCCCCCTGCCCATTCGCCGCTAAAGGAGTTTTTTGCCATGATCATTGAACCGAAGATCCGCGGGTTTATCTGCACCACCGCCCACCCCGCCGGGTGCCGCGAAAATGTGCGGGAACAAATCGCATACGTCCGCTCGCAGCCCAAGACCGAGGGGGGCAAAAAGGCCCTCGTCATCGGCAGTTCCACCGGGTACGGCCTGGCTACCCGCATTGCCCTGGCCTATTCCTGTGGGGCCGCCACCCTGGGGGTGCAGTTTGAAAAGCCCGCCGCGGGCAAGCGCACCGCCTCCGCCGGGTGGTACAACACCGCCGCCTTTGAGGAGTTCGCCGCCGCCGACGGCCTCTACGCCAAAACCGTCAACGGCGACGCCTACTCCCAGCAGTGCAAGGACGAGGTCATCGCTAAAATCAAGGCCGATCTGGGCCAGGTGGACGTGGTGATCTACAGCCTGGCCGCCCCCCGGCGCACCCTCAAAGACGGGACCACCGTCTCCTCGGTGCTCAAGACCACCGGCAGCGACTACACCAACAAGACCATCGACTTGAAGGAGCGCACCCTCTCTGAAATCACCATCCCCCAGGCCAGCGAGGAGGAGATCGCCCACACCGTGGCCGTCATGGGCGGCGAGGACTGGGAGGACTGGATGCTCGCCCTGCAGGGCGCGGGGGTCCTGGCCGAGGGGGCGGTGACCGCCGCCTACTCCTACATCGGGCCGGAGCTGACCCACCCCATGTACAAAGACGGCTCCATCGGCCGGGCCAAGGACCACCTCTTTGCCACCGCCGCCAAGCTGGCCCAAGAGATCCCCGGCCTGCGCAGCTACCTGTCGGTCAACAAGGCCCTGGTGACCCAGTCCAGCGCCGCCATCCCCATCGTCCCCCTCTACATCTCCCTGCTCTACAGGGTGATGAAGGAGAAGGGTCTGCACGAGGGCTGCATCGAGCAGATGTACCGGCTGGTGCACGACCGGCTCTACGCCGAGCCCACCCCGGTGGACGGGGAGGGCCGCATCCGCCTGGACGACTGGGAGATGAGGGATGAGGTCCAGGCCGAGGTCGCCCGCATCTGGGAGGGGCTGAACGACGAAAATCTGGAGCAGTACGCCGACATCGACGGCTACTGGCAGGACTTCTACCAGATGTTTGGCTTTGACCTGCCCGGCGTCGACTACCAGGCGGACGTCGACCCCGCCGTGAAGATCCCCAGCATCGCCGAATAGTGCCGGAGCGGGTGGGATACTGCCCGCTCCTTTTGTGTTAAAGAGAGGAGGGGGAGCAGATGCTGCGCATCGGGGTGTTTTCCGACCCACACGGCAACCTGCCCGCCCTGAAGGCCGCCCTGGCCTACTTGGAGGGGGCGGGGTGCCGCGAGTTTCTCTGCTGCGGCGACCTGGTGGGGGTCGGCCCCTGGCCCCGGGAGGTGGCCGCCCTGCTGCAAAGCCGGGGGGACATCCGCTGTCTGGCGGGCAACCACGACCGCTATTTCGACCGCTGCCTCACCCCGCCCTATCCGCCCCGGATGGAGGAGGGGGAGGCCGCCCACCACCGCTGGGTGCACAGCGCCCT
This sequence comes from Acetanaerobacterium sp. MSJ-12, assembly GCF_018917875.1. NCBI lineage: Bacteria > Bacillati > Bacillota > Clostridia > Eubacteriales > Oscillospiraceae > Acetanaerobacterium > Acetanaerobacterium sp. MSJ-12. The sequence goes on from NZ_JAHLPK010000011.1 coordinate 6,034, forward strand.
CACCCCCGCCTGTCGGGGGTGGCTGCGGGACCTCCCCCTCTCCCTGACCCTGCAGCGGGAAGGGGTCTGTATCAGCGCCCTCCACTACCCGCTGGACGCGGCGGGCGAGTTTGCCGCCCCCCACCCGGCCCCCACTGCCAGGGACTGCCGCGCCCTCTTTGGCCATCTGCCCGGGCAGGTGGTCCTCTGCGGGCACGACCACGCCGGCTTTGCAGTGGCGGACGGGGAGCGCCTCTACCTCGATCTCGGCTCTCTGGGCTGCCCCCACGGGCGGGGCGGGATCGCCCGCTGCGGGGTGCTCACCCTGGACCGGGGCCGCTGGCAGTGGCAGGCCGCCGCCCCCGCCTACGACCTGGGGGAGGTGCGGGCCGCCTTTGCCCGCCGCCGGGTGCCGGAGGGGCCCGCCCTGTTGCGGGACTTCTACGGGCTGCCCCACCCCTCCTCTTGAATCAAAACCACCGGTAAATAGAAGGGCGCCATGCAGGCTTCACCGCGCAAGGGACAGTGAAACTTCGCATCACACTCCCCCCTGCCACTGGCAAACCGGCAACCTAGGACAACTGTTCACCTACCCCCAAAGATCGCTTCTCTTTTGCACCTTCGGCACCCTTTCGTTCCGAAAGCCTATGACGCCAAAGCAATTTACTTTCCCCGGCAGAAGCGAGGGCTCCGGGGCCAAAGCGACAAAAAAATGCCCGCGGGGATCTCCCGCGGGCGCTTTTTTGCCCTTTTTACCGCTCGGCCCCCTCCCCTTGCAGGTGAGCCAAAACAGGGGCCAACTCCCCCTCGTCCGCCCGGCGCACCGCGACGCCCAGCAGGTCCCGCCTCGCCAGGCGGATGAGCCCCTTGTGCACCAGCCCCAGCGCGTCAAAGTCAAAGTCCCCCGGCAGCCAGAAGGCGGCGGCTCCAGAGGGGAGGTTTTGTCCCTTGAGAGCGGCCAGGTCCACCTCTTCCCGGGGGGTGAGCCCGCAAAAACAGGCGACCACCTCTTTGCCGGCCAGTTGGGCCGCCCGCTTTTTTACCCCGGAGGCACAGCTCCAACAGCCGGCATAGACCCCGCCCACCAGCACCAGGGTCTGCACCCCGGCCAGCGCCTCCGGGCGCACCCGATCCCACTCCACGGCGGGGCAGTGTAGATGCTCGGCCAGCCATTCGGCGTACCGGCGGGAACTGCCGTAGTGGGAGCGATGGGCCACCAGAATCGTCTTCGTCATCTCTCCATCTCCTCCAGTCGGTTGCAGAGGGCCAGCAGCAGCCGGTTTGCCGCCGCCAGGTCTGCCGGGGCGACACCGGCAAAGAGCTCCTCGACAAAGGTCCCGTCCTGTTCCTGCCGCTGGGCCCGGTACTCCTCCAGCCGTTCGGTGGGCGCCACCCGCAGGGCGCGGCGGTCACTCTCGTCCCGCACCAGGGCGACAAACCCCTTCTTTTCCAACTTCAGGGCCAGCTGCTTGACATTTTGGCGGGAGCTGCCCATCTGCCCCGCCAACTGGCTCAGGGTCGGGGGCCGCTCAAAAAAGGTGGTGAGGCAGAGCAGCAGATACCACTGCTTGGCTGTCAGCTCCTCCAGATAGCGGTCCCCCACCGTCTCCAGCCGGTTGCTGGCCGCAAAGAGCAGGCCAAAGGCCAGATAGCGCCCGTCCATCCCCTCCAACTTCTCCATCCCCTGCACAGCGCGTTCCCCCTCGCAAATAGGTAATATATTACTTGTTTGAGTATACTCTCACTTTTCTTCCCTGTCAACCGCCCGATGGCGCAAAACAGCCGCCCTCCCCGCAAACGGGGGAGAGCGGCTGTCACTCTTATGAGCTGCGGCCCCGGTCAGTTTTGGTAGAAGGCCACCATCTCCTGCAGCAGGGCGTAGAGTTTTTCCTTGTCGGCGGACATGGCCACGTCCACATTGGGCTCTTTCTTCCAGCGGTTCGGCAGGTCCACCACCGTCTGTCCCTCGGTGAGGCTGCCCCGCACCTCACAGGTGGCAAAATAGGGCTCGGTGCGGATGACCTCCGGGCAGTAGAGGGCGGCAATGGCCAGCGCGTCGTGGAGGATGATGCCGCTCTCCCGCCCCTCTCTGGCCTTCTGGGCCCGGGTGTACTCCCAAATGCCCCGCAGCAGCGGCGAGATCGCGCAGTCGGGGGCCAGCAGCCGGTCCATCTCCTCCGCGGTGAAGAAGGTCTGGCGGGTGGCGTCCAGCCCCACCATGGTGATGGGGATGCCGCTCTTAAAGACCACGTCGCAGGCGTGGGGGTCGATCCAGATGTTGAACTCCGCGTAGGGGGTGGAGTTGCCCACCCCCCAGGCCCCGCCCATCATGGTGATGCGCTTAATCAGGGGCTTGATGTCGGGGTATTTCAGCAATGTGATGGCGATGTTGGTCAGGGGGCCGATGGCGGCGATCTCCAACTCGCCCTTCTGGGCCACCGCCTCCCGGTAGATCACGTCCCAGGCGGGGTCCTCTTCAAAGGTGCAGCGGGGGGCGGGCAGCTCCACCTCGCCCAGCCCGTTTTCGCCGTGGGTGGCGGGGTTGATCACCCGCTCCTTGATCATGGGGCGGGCGGCCCCCTTGCCCACCGGCGCCCCCAGGCCCAGATAGTCGTTCAGGGCCAGGGCGTTGGGGGCGGTGTGCTCCAGCCCCACGTTGCCGGAGACCGGGGTCAGGGCGCGGATGTCCAGCCGGCCACTGGCCTTTGCCAGGGCAATGGCAAAGGCGTCGTCGGTGCCGGGGTCGCAGTCGATGATGACGGGGATCTTCTTCACAGCAATCTCTCCCTTTTGATCTGTTCGGGCGGCCGGGGCCGCGCGTGTTTCCTCGCTCTAGGGCAGCCGCCGCAGCGCTGCCAACAGGCGGCGGGCAAAGGCCTCGCGGTCCACCTCCACCCCCACCAGGGCGTTGCAGGGGCGGCCGGTCTTGGCGCCGCCCACATCCACCACTGTGGCGCCGCGGGTGGTGCGGCCGCAGAGGTCCGCCTCCAGATGGGCGGGCAGGGCTTTCACCAGCGCCTCGTCCAGCGCCCAGGCGGCCGCCAGGGGGTCGTGGAGGGCACAGCCGGGCGCGCCCTCGTAAAAGGCGGCGTAGTGGACAAACATCTCCCAGGCAAACCGGCCCGCCCGGGTGCCGCAGTCCCGCCAGGCCTCCCGCTCCGCCGCGGTGGCGTAGGCCTTGTAGGTGACGTCCAGCCCCGCCAGCTTGACGGGGATGCCGGCGGAAAAGACGACCTGTGCCGCCTCCGGGTCGCGGCCGATGTTGGCCTCGGCCACCGGGGAAAAGTTCCCTCGGCACCAGGCCGCGCCCCCCATCAGCACCAGCTGGTCAATCTTCTCTTTCAGGTGGGGGTAGCACAGCAGGAAGGTCGCCAGGTTGGTCATGGCGGCCACCGCCACCACAGTGACCCTTTCCGGGCTCTCCTCGATCAGCCGGGCCATCAACTCCACCGCCCGGCAGGGTTCGGGCCGCCGCACCGGGTCGGGGATGGAGACATTCCCCAACCCGTTTTCCCCGTGGATGGAGACCTTGCCGGAGGGGGAGAACCGCCCCAGCAGCGGCTTTTGGGCCCCCAGCGCCACCGGGATGTCCTCCCGCCCACAAAGCCGCAAAATCGCCAGGGTGTTGCGGGCCACCTGCGCCAGGGGGACGCTCCCCTCCATGGCGGTGATCCCCAGCAGCTTGGCCCGCGGCTCCCCCAGCAGGTAGAGCAGGGCCAGCGCGTCGTCGATTCCGGTGTCCACATCCAGCAAAATCGGGACTGGACGCCCCTCTTTGCCTCTCACTTCAGCCTCTCACAGGCGGCGGCCAGCAGGTCGATAAAGGCCTCGCGGTCCAGATCCATCGCCACCTGGGCGTTGGGGGCCTTGCCGGTGACCCCTCGCAGGTCGCAGACGGTGCAGCCCTGGGTGTACTCCCCCTCGATGTCCACCGTCACGTAGCAGTCGCGCAGGGTGAGCACCTGGGGGGCCACCACCGCCGCCACCGCCACCGCGTCGTGCATCGGCACCTCCAGCCAGTCGGTGCCCGGCAGGGTCTGGTCTTTAAAAAAGTCCATCAGCCCGGCCACCAGCCGCCCGCCCCGGGTGTCGATGGCGTGAAAGCGGGCCAGGTCGCCCAGGGTGGGGCGGGCCTTGTTGGTGGCGTCCAGCCCGCACATGGTGATGGGGATGCCCGCGTCAAAGACGATGCGGGCGGCCTCGGCGTCCTCCCAGATGTTGAACTCGGCGGTGGGGGTCCAGTTGCCCCCCACCGCGGCGCCCCCCATCAGGCAGATGCGGGCGATCTTCTGGTGCAGCTCGGGGTTTGCCAGCAGGAAGATGGCGATGTTGGTCAGGGGACCCATCCCCACCAGCACCGTCTTCTCCTCGCTGCCGCGCACCTTTTCGGCCATGAAGTCCCAGGCGTTTTGCTCCACCGGCGCGTGGGTGATGGGCGGGAAGACCGGGCCGTCCAACCCGCTCTCGCCGTGCACGCTGTCGGCGATCTCCAACCCCCGCATCAGGGGCTGGGCCGCCCCCTGGCAGACCGGCACGTCGGCCCGGCCGACCCACTCCAACACCCGGATGGCGTTTCGCGAGGTGTTTTGCAGGGTGCTGTTGCCGGCCACCACCGTCATCCCCCGCACCTCCACCAGGTCGCTGGCCAGGGCCAGCACCATGGCCATGGCGTCGTCGTGCCCCGGGTCCCCGTCCAGCAAAACAGGTATCTTTTTTGTCGTTTCCACCGCTTCAAACTCCTCCCCTGTGCGGCGCAAAAAGGGCGTCGCTCGTCCCCCCTAGTATACAGGAAAAATCCCCCTGGCGCAACGCTGTCCCGCCGGGGAGAGCCCCCTCTTTTTTCGCCTTTTCGCCCGGCCGCCACCCCGCCTTTGCCGCGCGCAAAAAGGGGGGCGTTCCCGCCAAAAGGGAGCGCTTCCCCGCCCCGGCGCGCATATCCCCCCCGCCCCGGCCGTATAGATAAAGCAGTGCAAAACTTTGGCAGCGATGGAGTGGATGATATGAAGTGTTATGTGTTTCGCCTGAAAAAGCGGATGCTCGTGATCCCCCTGGCGGTGCTGGCGGCCATCGGCATCTGCGTCGCCGCCTTTGCCGGGCGGGGTGGGAAGAGCGAGTCCGACCTCTTCCCCAGCGAGTACGGGCTGGATGCCGAGACCCTGGCAAACGCCGCCCCCCAGTCGGAAAATGGGCAGAAGGTGGCCTACCTGACCTTTGACGACGGCCCCTCGGAGGAGACCGAGAAAATCCTCAACGCCCTCCAGGAAAAAGACGTCAAGGCCACCTTTTTCGTGCTGGGCACAGAGCTTGAAAAGCGGCCCGACACCTACAAGCGGATCGTGAGCGAGGGGCACGTGCTGGGGCTCCACTCCTTCTCCCACGAGTACAAGGAGATCTACGCCTCCCCCGAGTCCTTCTGGAACGACCTCAACAAGCTGCAGGAGGCGGTGACCACCCTCACCGGCCAACCCAGCACCGCCTACCGCTTTCCCGGCGGCAGCTCCAACACGGTCTACCGGCGCTACAGCAAGGTCAGCGGCCTGATGGACACCATCATCCCCCAGCTGTCGGAAAAGGGGCTCTCCTACTACGACTGGACCGTCTCCGCCGAGGACGCGGTGGGGAGCAAGAAGAGTGCCGACTACATTGTGAACAAGGTGGTCAAGGAGGCCCTCAAGCAGGACTGCCCGGTGATTTTGATGCACGATGGCCCCGGCCACAAGGCCACTGCCGAGGCGATCCCCCGCATCGTCGACGAGCTGCAAAAGGAGGGGTACTCCTTCGCCACCCTCTCCGACTCCGTCACCTGCCACCACAGCCGCAGCAAGTGATCCCCTGCGGCCTCCTCCCCCCTGTGCAACCCGACAGGCGGGCCTTGCGGCCCGCCTGTTTTCGTGGTATTTTGTACGGTAGACCAAAAACAGAGGAGGGCGAACCGTGGCACAGAGAGAGAAGACGGAGCCGGTGGAACTGACCAACATGGTGATGGTCTACGACCCCCAGAGCAACCGGGCGGTGGTCCAGCGCCGGGTCAAGAGCTGGAAGGGGGTCACCTTCCCCGGCGGCCATGTGGAGCCGGAGGAGAGCTTGGTGGACTCCGCCGTGCGGGAGGTGAGAGAGGAGACCGGCCTTGAAATCTCGCAGCTGGAGCCCTGCGGCGTCATCCACTGGAGCACCGGGCACGGCCGGCCCCGCTACCTGGTCTTTCTCTACAAGACCTGCCACTACCGGGGGCAGCTGCTCGCCGCCACCGACGAGGGGGCGGTCTGGTGGCAGGACCTGAACACCCTGCCCCAGCTCGACCTCTGCAAGAATTTTGAGCACTATCTCCCCCTCTTTTTGGAGGGCGGGCACTGCGAGGTCTACAGCACCGGGATCGAGGCCGACGGCAGCCGCCGCATCGCCTACAAATAGGGCGTCAAAACAGGGCCCCCTGGAGGGCAAAAAGCAAAAAAAACCGTTTTTCTCACCCCATTTTGGGCCGCGCGCTCCACTCGGGCGAAAAAAACGGCTAAAATTGTCTACACAAAGCCAGTATTTACAAATTGTCCATTGTCAAAGGCGGTGGGCCGTTGTAAACTGATACTATTCCAGAGCAGCCGAACCGGCTGCTCTGTCCATCGGGTGGTGTTTCCTTGTTTGGCTATGTCAAGCCCTTTCAGCCCCATCTCCGCGTCTGCGAGTTGGACACCTACAAGTCCCTCTACTGCGGGCTCTGCCGCCAGCTGGGGGCCAGTTTTGGCCCCTTTTCACGGCTGACCCTCAGCTACGACTTCGTCTTTCTCGCCCTCCTCTTCACCGGCCTTTCGGAGGAGGGACCCCAGTACGGCCGCTGCCGCTGTATGGCCAACCCCCTCAAAAAAAAGGCCTGCTGCCTCGAAAACGAGGGGCTGCGCTTCTCCGCCGGGTGCGCCATGATCATGGCTTACTACAAGGCCAAGGACAACCTGCACGACCACGGCTTCAAGGACCGGCTGCTCTCCGCCCTCTCCTACCCCTTTTTGGCCCGGGCGCGAAAGAAGGCGGCCCGCCAGTACGGGGAGATCGACGCCATCATGGCCGAGGCCATGGCCACCCAGCGCCGGATCGAGGAGGAGGGCTGCGACAGCGTCGATCGGGCGGCCGACCCGTCCGGCACCTTTTTGCGCCGGGTGTTTGAGCAGGTGGCCCGCACCGACGGGCAGCGGCGCATCCTCTCGCGCATGGGCTACCTCCTGGGCCGCTGGATCTACATGATGGACGCTTTTGACGACCTGGAGAGCGACCTCAAGCGGGGAAACTACAACCCCCTCATCGGCCGGTACAGCCTGCACAGGGGAACTGATTATAATCGGGCGGCCATCGGCCAAGATATTGTGGAGATGCTCAACTTCACCATCAGTGAATTTTCCGCCGGCTACCAGCTGCTGGACCTGTATCACTACAAGCCCATTTTAGACAACATCGTCTTTTTGGGGTTTAAAAATACCCAAGCCAACGTTTTTACCAAATACAAAGGGGACGCATAAATGGACGCATATCGAGTACTGGGGGTATCCCGCGACGCCAGCGACGAGGAGATCAAATCCGCCTACAAAAAACTGGCCACCAAATACCACCCGGACAACTATGTCAACAACCCGCTGGAGGACCTGGCCGCCGAGAAGATGAAGGAGATCAACGCCGCCTACGACGAGATCATCACCGCCCGGCGCTCCGCCAAGCACACCGGCAGCACGGCCGGCTCCAGCGCGGGGTCGGCCGGCTCCCAGCGCCGCTACGGCGCCACCACCCAGTTCGGCGACGTGCGCAAGCTCATCGAGCAGGGGCGGATCGTCGAGGCCGAGGAGATCCTCGACGGGGTGCCCGGCGGCTCCCGCAGCGCCGAGTGGTATTTCCTCAAGGGCTCCATCTTCTACAACCGCGCCTGGCTGGAAGACGCCCTCAAGTACTTTCAGCAGGCCCAGAGCATGGACCCCGGGAACCCCGAGTACGCCGCCGCCATCCGCCAGATCCAGAGCCAGCGGGGCGGCGCCATGTACGGCAACCCCTACGGGGGCGGGTACAACACCAACCCCAATGTGGGCGGCTGTTCGGCCTGCGACGTCTGCAACGGCCTCATCTGCGCCGACTGCTGCTGCGAGTGCATGGGCGGCGACCTGATCCGCTGCTGCTGACAAGCTCTATAAACGCCTTTCAAGATTGCGGGGGACCGTTGTGAAATCCAGAAGTTTTCGGGTGGCCCTGGGCGGGGTCCTGGGCGCGTTGAGCGTGGTCATGCTCTTCTTCTCCGGCCTCTTTCCCTTTGCCTCCATCGCCCTGCCCGCCGTGGCGGGGGTGCTGTTTATGCCCATCGTGGTCGAGTCGGGCCGCCGGTGGGCCTTTTTCTGCTACCTGGGGGTGGCGGTGCTGGCGGCGCTGCTGGTGCCCGACAAAGAGGTGGTCTGTCTCTTTGTCTTCTACCTGGGCTACTACCCCATCCTCAAATCCAAAATAGAGGAGCTCTCTCACCGCTGGCTCCAGTGGGGCTGCAAGCTCCTCCTCTTCAACGGGGCGATCCTCCTCGCCTACTACCTGATGCTCCACGTCTTTGGGCTGGCGGCGGTGGCCGACGAGTTCTCCACCTACACCACCGGCTTCCTCGCGGTGCTGCTGGCAGTGGCCAACGTCACCAACGTGGTCTACGACATCGCCCTCACCCGGGTGGTCTCGATGTACATCCACTGGTTTCGCCCCAAATTTCTGCGCCGCTTCTGACCCCGTTTCAACGCCCTCCGCCCCTCGCCCTGCTGCGGGGGCTTTTTTGCGTCCACTTTTGCAGGGAGCGCCCGCCCTTCCTGCAACTCAAAAGGGGGACCTCGGTGGACGCGCCTCTGTTTTCTCTCCAATAATTTCCGTTCAGCCCGTTTCCTACAGGCGGCCAGGGAGAGCGTTCCCCCCGATCCCGCATTTCCCTTTTCGGGGAGAAATCGCTCAAAAAGCAGCACGAATTTTGACTTTTTGCATAACATGGGGTATAATATCTTTCACTTGTGAAGAGAGAGGAGGGCAGGGGAAGAGAAAGCGCCAGGGCCCACGGGGCCGACGAGGCGGAGGGTGATCGAAGATTCGGCGGATGCCCTCCCGGCTTTGGCAGAAGAGATTCTGCCCGGTCGTGACCGGCGCCACAAAACCCGCTGGCAACGGCGGGGACAAAGGGCGTTCGGGGAACAATTTTGAAATGATTTGAGGGATACATAGTATGTGTGGAATCGTAGGGTATGTCGGCCGTGAAAACTGCGCCGACCTGTTGATCGACGGTCTGAGCAAACTGGAGTACCGGGGGTACGACTCGGCCGGGGTGGCCATCTTTGACGAGGGGGCCATCCGGGTCGTCAAGGCCCAGGGCCGCCTGGCCTGCCTGGAAGAGAAGCTCAAGTCCCAGGGCTGGCCCACCGGCCACTGCGGCATCGGTCACACCCGCTGGGCCACCCACGGGGTGCCCTCCGACGTGAACTCCCACCCCCACTGCGGCAAGCACACCGCCGTGGTGCACAACGGCATCATCGAAAACTACATCGAAATCAAGGAATTTTTGCTGGGCAAGGGCTACACCTTCCAGTCCCAGACCGACACCGAGACCGTCGCCAAGCTGCTTGACTACCACCTGGAAAACGGTGCCAAAGACGAGTTTGACGCCATCAGCCGCACCCTGCGGCAGGTGCGGGGCTCCTACGCCCTGGGCATCCTCTTTGACAGCTGCCCCGACAAACTCTTCGGCGTGCGCAAGGAGAGCCCCCTCATCGTCGGGCTGGGCGAGGGGGAAAACTTCATCGCCTCCGACGTGCCGGCCATCCTCAAGCACACCCGCAACTACTACCTGCTGGAGGAAAACGAGGTGGCCACCCTCACCGCAGAGGGGGTCACCATCACCGACCTGGACAGAAACCCCATCGAGAAAGAGGTGCTCACCGCCACCTGGGACATCGAGGCGGCCGAAAAGGGAGGCTACCCTCACTTCATGCTCAAGGAGATTTTTGAGCAGCCCTCGGCCTTCTCCAACACCGTCTCCCCCCGCCTGCGCGACGGGAAGATCGACCTGGGCATCGAGCTGACCGACGAGCAGCTGAAAAACTTTAAGCAGATCCACATCGTCGCCTGCGGCACCGCCATGCACGCCGGCATCGTCGGGCGCTACCTCATCGAAAAGCTGGCCCGCATCCCGGTCAATGTGGACGTGGCCTCCGAATTCCGCTACCGCGACCCCATCCTCAACAAAGAGGACCTGGTCATCATCATCTCCCAGTCGGGCGAGACCGCCGACACCCTGGCCGCCATGCGGTTGGCCAAGAAACACGGCGCCCACACCCTGGCGGTGGTCAACGTGGTGGGCTCCTCCATCGCCCGCGAGGCCGACAGCGTCCTCTACACCTGGGCCGGCCCCGAAATCGCCGTGGCCAGCACCAAGGCCTACACCGTGCAGCTGTCGGTGATGTACCTGCTGGCCTTCAAGTTGGGGCTTTGCAAGGGCACCCTCTCCCAGGCCGACGCCGACGCCCTTATCGACGAGCTGGCCGGCATCCCGGCGCAGCTGCAGTCGATCCTCGGCCACGCCGAAGAGTACAAGGCCATTGCCGAGAAGTACTGCCGCGCCGAAGACATGTTCTTCATCGGCCGGGGGCTGGACTACGCCCTCTCCCAGGAGGGGTCTCTCAAACTCAAAGAGATCTCCTACATCCACAGCGAGGCTTACGCCGCCGGCGAGCTGAAGCACGGCACCATCTCCCTCATCACCGACGGGGTGCCGGTCATCGCTTTGGCGACCCAGCAGCGGCTGTGCGAGAAGATGGTCAGCAACATCAAAGAGGTGAAGGCCCGCGGGGCCGACGTCCTCTTCATCTGCTACGAGGGATACGGCGACTGCTCGGAGTTTGCCGACAGCGTCATCGCCCTGCCCCAGTCAAACGACCTCTTCGCCCCCCTGCTCTCCATCATCCCCATGCAGCTGTTTGCCTACTATGTGGCCCTCCTCAAGGGCTGCGATGTGGATAAACCCCGCAACCTGGCCAAGAGCGTCACTGTGGAGTAAATTTCCAAACGGAAAAGTCTTTAAGAGGGAGCCCGCTTTGATGCGGGCTCCCTCTTTTGCACCCCAGCCCCAGTCCCTGTGGAAATAGAGAGGCGGTTGTGTTATGGTGGGTAAAAAGCAGAGCGCCCACCGCAAGGCGGACGCCCCAGAAAAAAACACTTGTGGAGGTGTAGGAAAAATGGAGTACCGGGTGGACGACCGGGAACTTGACGCGGCGGCGTTTCTCTCCTTTGTCAACCAAATATGGCCGGGCGACTACGACCTGCAAAAGACCGAGTGCGCGCTGGCCAAGACCATCAACATTGCGGCCTACGACGGCCAACTGCTGGTGGGGTGCCTGCGCATCCTCACCGACGGCTACTATTTCGGCACCATCACAGAGCTGTTGGTCCTCCCGCAGTACCAGCGGCAGGGCGTCGGCAGCCGCCTTCTCCAGCTGGCCCGGGAGCACACCCCCACCATGCTGTATTTTGGCGCGCAGCCAGGAGCAGAGAGGTTCTATGAAAAGAACGGGTGTCGGCCAAGTCTGCCCTCCTACGCCATTCAAAAAGAGGGGGCGCAGTAGACCCGTTCCTTCTCTAGCGAGCAACTTGCCGTGAACGGCTCTTCTCCTTTTGGAGTGAAGACGGGCTCCCCCCCTCCTCCACACCGGCGGCCGATCGCGCTGGCGCTGCGCCTCTTGCCGCCTCGGCAATGAAGTTTCTTTTGTTTGAAGGGGAGTAAAAAATCGCGGTCGCGCACAATCCTCTTTTTTGATATCGGGAAACCCGCCCTTCCCCGCATAGGCGAACACTGCAGCCTGCCTTTCTCCCTTAAAAAGCGGCCTGATGCAGAGACATCTCTCCCTTGGCAGAGAGATGCAAGCCATTTTCCCCCCGCCCCTGCACCCGACCGTGCTGGGGCAGGGGCCTTTCACCCCTCTAACAGTAAAACTTCTTTCAACCGAGAGAAGAACTATGCAAAATCTCTGTGGGCAGTGCTGTTTAATCCGACAGCCGGAAACGCACTGCATCCCCCCTCTCCCCCACTGCAGGAAAGGGGTTCCCATATCAGAGAGGGCGAGTTTCCTTCTCCCTCTTCCCGCACTTGACCGCATTCACGCCGGATATCCTAGACACCTGGCAGTGAAACTTCGTTCATCTCTGGAAGACGTCGAAAAGCGGCAATGGACAGTATCGCTGCTCCCCACAGCCGCCCCAACTGGCCCCCCTCACCATATAGAAGGCCTATTGCAGTGCACTTTTCTCCCCCAGAGAGCGACCTATTCAGGGAGAGGTCTCCTTTGTAAAAAAGGGCAAGCCTCTCCTTCCCTTTTCCGCACCCAACCGCAGCTGCACCGGGCCCTCTCCCATATCTATCAGCAAATTTTCTTTTATCTCTGGAGGATGTCAAAAAGCGGCAATGAACAGTATCGCTTCTCCCCACAGCCGGCCAAACTGTCCCCCTCACCATATAGAGGGCCTATTGCAGTGCACTTTTCTCCCCCAGAGAGCGACCTATTCAGGGAGAGGTCTCCTTTGTAAAAAAGGGCAAGCCTCTTCTCCCTCCCCTTTTCCACCCCCAACCACAACTGCACCGGGCCCTCTCCCACATCTGTCAGCAAATTTTCTTTTATCTCTGGAGGACGTCAAAAAGCGGCGATAGGCATCGCCGTTTTTTCGGCCGATCGGCCATTTCTCCTCGCCACATAGGGGCGTTCTTCCCTTCAAGGAGCAACCTGCTGCAGAAAAAAACGCCTTTATTAGAAGAGGCCAGCCCTTCTTTTGACCAGTTGCACCAGCGCAGGCCACCCGGCTGGCCTGGCGACTCGATTGCTCCGGCCTTTTGAGAAATGCACAGAAAGTCGCGGACTTGTGCCGCCTTTCGCCCGCGATTGACAGGCTTTTTGTCCGGCCGTATAATAAGTGAGGAAGTGCTGTAAAGCAGTAAAATAATTGCACTGCCCCCTTATCCGCGACCGCGGGGCAGCTGCTATCGGGAGGAAAAACAGATGGATCTGCATCAACTTGTCAAATCGCATGAGTCGTACGTGGTGGAGCGCAGACGGGAATTTCACATGCACCCCGAGCTGAGCTTGCAGGAGGAGTGGACCTCCGGCCGCATTGCCGAGGAGCTGGGCGCCATGGGCATCCCCTACGAGATCGTGGGCCGCCGCAATGTGGTGGGCGTCATCGAGGGGGGAAAGCCGGGCAAATCCCTGGCCATTCGCGCCGACTTCGACGCCCTCCCCATAGAAGAGGAGACCGACGTCCCCTACAAATCCCAAATTCCCGGCTGCATGCACGCCTGCGGCCACGACGCCCACGCCGCCATGCTGCTGGGCACCGGCAAGGCCCTGCTGGAAATCAAAGACCAGCTGGCGGGGAAGGTCTATCTCTGCTTCCAAATCGCCGAGGAGGCCGGCCAGGGCGCCGACGAGATCGTGGAGTACCTGCAGGGCAAGGGCGGGGTCGATCAGGCCATCGGCATCCACGTGCTGGGCGACCTGAACCCCGGTACCCTTGAACTGGTGCCCGGCGCCCGCCTCTCCGGTGCGGAGATTTTCTACATCGATGTCAAGGGGGTGGGGGGCCACGGCTCCCGGCCCGACCTGACCGTCGACCCCATCAAGGCCACGGTGGACTGCTACCAGCGGCTCATCACCATCCCCGTCAACCACCACAGCATGTTTGACACCTGCGTGGTCAGCCCCTGTGCCATCAAATCAGGGGACCGCTTCAACATCATCCCCGAGACCGGCCACATCGAGGGCACCATCCGCTACTACAAGTACGGCGACGGGCAGAGGGTGCTGGAAAAGATCCGCCAGACCTGTGAAGGGGTCTGCGCCTCCCACGGCTGCACCGTCGAGGTAACCAGCGCGGTCGCCGCCAAGTTCCCCCTCATCAACGATCCCGCCGCCACCGAGGCCGGCCGCCAGATTGCCCAGGAAATGGGGCTGGAACTGGTCGACGGCAGAGACCCCTCCGCCGCCTCCGACAACTTCGCCGAATTTCTGGCCGCCTTCCCCGGCTTCTACGCCAACCTGGGCTGCCACTCCACCCGTCCCGGCACCTCCGGCAACCACCACAACCCCACCTTTGATGTGGACGAGAGCGCCCTTCCCCTGGGAACCGAGTTCTTTGTCCGCTACGCCGCCTCCTTCCTGGGCGAGTAGGCGCCTTTCCCCCGCATGCCAAGAGGGCGCTGCACAGATTTTTGTGCAGCGCCCTCTTTTCTATCCGCATCGCCGTCCCCTCCAATTCTCTTGGCGCGGTCCTTTTACGCCAAGATGTGCAGGCCCTCAGGGCCGACAAGGCGGCATTTCTCCAAACAGCTGGCAGGATAGTTGACAGCCGCTCCCAGCGCAAAGCCATTACCCCTCCCCGACAGATCATCCCCCGCACCTGACCGCGCACAGATGGGAAAACAGGCGATATGCCCGCCTTCAAGAGTGGGTATATCGCCTGTTTTCCCATTTGTTTTGTCAGAGAGAGGGCAGAACGCCTCTCCTCTCCGCCAGCGAGCCAAGGACACATACCGGGCTGCAGAGGCTGCACGAAAGAGAGGTTTCGTGCCCTTCGTGCTGGAAAGGGGAGCGAAAAAGCCCAGCCCATCAGCGCTGGCAACTCCACCAGGTGCTTTGACCCCTCCTCCCGGGGAAATGCAGTCAAAGCCGACAGCCGCGCTGGAAAATAGCTCTCGAACTCTGTCAGGAGAGAAGGATACCGGCCTTGTCCGCCATGAATTTCATCCACCGGTCCCGCTTCATCATCGAGACTTTGTCGGTCACTGTCTCCCCTGTTTTCGCGTCCTCATGGGTGATGGCAATGCCAATGGGCATCAGGCTCTGGGAGCACTTTCCCAGCTCGCGGATGGTCTTATAGGGGATGATGAGGTTTTCCTCCAGCAGCCCCGTTGTGACGATCAGCCGCTCCTCTGTAAAATAGGCCCAGCCCTGTTTCCATCTGCCCATCTTCCCGACCAGGCGCTCCACATAACTGGCCTGCAGGAAATCAACCAGGGTATCCTCCGGTTCCATGGCGCCCAACTCCACCAGTTTCGCCTTCTGTTTCTCCAATTTTGCTGTGCTCATCTGTTTCTACCTCCTATTTCTTTATCTGTCCTATTTGGGTAAAATGTCTACCCCTATTCTATCACCATTTCAAAGATATGCAAATAGGCAGTTTTTTGCAAGGTGTTGGCCCTCAAAAAAGCGGTTAACAGGCGCTTGTCCCCCTGTGTCCAACTGCTTCAATTCATTCCCAAATCTGTGCAATTCCCCAAATAAGAGACCGCCAGGCAAGCTGCAAAAGGCATCTGTTTTTACCCATTGGGAAGGAGGGCCCTCAAGCCCCCACAGACAGTTCCGCCCCCGCCTTGCGGCAGTCGGCCTGCAAAGACAGGATACTTTCCCCAGCGCCAAGCCGGACGTCCTTCCCCCTTCTTTGCACAAAAAAACGCGGCTGCGCACTGCGGCCGCGTTCTTTTATTCTGGATGCTATTTGGCGTAGACTTCCGCCATCTTGTAGAAGAGGTCGACAAATTTCTGGCGGTCGGCGCTCTTGACCACCCGGCAGTTGGGGGTCTTGCCCGCCCGGTTGCGGTAGTCCACCACCGTCCGGCCCATGCAGGGGCCGTGGGTCTCCACCGACACGGGCAGACACTCGTAAGTAAAGAGGTCCTCGTCCAACAGGGCGGCAATGGTCACCGCGTCGCAGGGGCCGTATTTGCCGGCATAGGGGGTGCCCGCCATCCGCTTGCGGCGCTCCCCATCCCGCTTGGCCATAAAGTCAAAGAAGCACTCGCTGTACCGATTTCTCATCCCCACAAAGACGTCGTACTCCTCGTCGGTGAGGTAGCTCATGTGACAGGCGTCCAGGTCAATCATGGTCATGGGAATTCCCGCCTGGAAGACAATTTCCGCCGCATGGGGGTCGGCCCAGATGTTGAACTCGCCGTAGGGAGAATGGTTGCCCGCCGTCTGGGCGCCCCCCATAATGGTCAGGTGCTTGATCAACCCCTTCAGTTCGGGGTACTTGAGAAGGGCAATGGCGATGTTGGTCAGGGGACCTACCGCGGCGACCTGCATCTCGCCCCCTGCCTTTTTGCACTCTTCATAGATGACGTCCCAGGCGGGCAGGGGGTCTACCTCCTTGTCGGTCTCGGGCAGCTCCAGCCCCCCCATTCCGTTTTTCCCGTGGGCCATCTCCGCCGTCTCCTGGGGCACGATCAGCGGCTTTTCCGCTCCAGCCGCCACCCGGGTCTCGGTCAACCCCATCATCCCGGCCAGACGGCGGGCGTTTTCCAGGGTGTAGTGCAGGGGTACATTTCCCGCCACTGCGGTGATGGCGCGAATCTCCACCCGGTCGCTGGAATTCGCCAGCAGCAGGCAAAAAGCGTCGTCCACACCCGGGTCGGTGTCAATGATCAGGGGAATTCTCTTTTCCAAATGAATCATACTCCTCTCAAATGGCGGTCTGCCCGCCTGTTATACCAGTCGACAGAGAGCGCCCTTGGAAAGCGCTCTCTTTTGTGACAGTTCGCCGGCCTGTGCGGCCAGCTGTCAGCCGGTTCCGCAGTGTCGGCTGCAGCCGACATCCCGGCTGCCCAGCTCTCAATATCTCCAAGTTCTCAGTTTCTGCGGCAATCGGCTTGGCCCCTTGGGGGATCTTCCCGGCCGGCACTGTTTTCACCTTTGCGGACCCTGGCCGCAGGGCGTTCTCCTGAACGCCGGAGCGGGAGTTCCCCTCTGGCCGCGCCAGCTGGCCCGGCCCCCCGCACAGCCATCGGGCGCCGTTTGCCTGTTGAAAGCACTCACGCCCATCCGGCTGCACCAAGGCGGTTTTGATCACGGGACTGTCCTGGTGACAAGCTCCCCTCCGGCTCCTAGCTCTTTGCCCTGCAAGGCGAATTGCAATGGGCATTGCCGTATGCCGCGGCCATCTGCCGCCGGTCTCCCATGCGGTTTTAACACTTAAGCGGCCTGTTCGTCGTAATGGTGCAATAGCTCTTTGATGAGATCGACAAAGGCCTCCCGGTCAATGTCCAATCCCACATCGCAGTTGGGCTCTTTGCCGGTGACGCCGCGAAAATCGGTCACCGTACAGCCCACCGTGTGCTCGCCGTCCAGGTCGACCGAGACATTGAGGTGTTCTGTCCGGCAGATGGTGGGGTCGATGACCCAGGCCACAGCCACCGGGTCGTGCAGAGGGGTCTCATTGACGCCAATGGACTTGTAGTAACTCGAGAAGAAATCCAGCAGATCGGCCACCATCACCGCCGCCCGATTGCCAATGGCCCGGAAGTCGGCGATGTCGCTGTCCCGAATCAGTGCCTTGTGGGTGATGTCGATGCCGCACATGGTGATGGGGATGCCGGAGGAAAAGACCAGGTGGGTCGCCTCCGGGTCCTGCCAGGTGTTGAATTCAGTGGTTGGGGTGCGGTTGCCGCTGATGGCGGCCCCACCCATCAGGGAAATGCGGCTGATCTTCGCCTTGAGTTCCGGGTGAGCCAAAAAGAGGGTGGCGATATTGGTCAGGGGGCCCAGGGGGATCAGGGTGACCGGACGGTCACACCCTTCAATCAACCGGCGCATAAATTCGACTGCGTGGGTGGAAACGGGTTTGGAGTGGGGCGGCGGCAGCGTCGGGCCGTCCAGTCCGCTCTCTCCGTGCACATTGGCCGCCACCGTCAGCTCCCTGCGGATGGGGCCCTCGGCCCCCACGGCCACCGGCACCTCTTTGCCAATGTAGTCGAGCACCGTCAGGCAGTTCTTGGTGATCTTCTCCAGGGTCTGGTTGCCCCCCACCAGGGTCACTCCCAGCACCTCCAACTTCTCGCTGGCCAGCGCCATGGTGAGGGCGATGGCGTCGTCGTGCCCAGGGTCGCAGTCGATAATAACGGGGATTTTCTCCACAGATGTCTCCTCCTTTGAAAAGCTGCAGCCATTTGGGTCGGCTGCCTTGGAAAAAACAAATGGATAGCCAAACAGCTATCCATTTGCAAGGTATTCGGATTTTGACTATCTGGACATGCGGAGCTTTTTGATTTTCGCTTCGCGACGGATAGCGTAGACGATCAGGCCGATCAGGGTGACGAAGTAAGGGATCATCAAAACCAGCTGATAGGGGATCTTCAGCGACTGCAGGATGGTGGCAATAGCTTCGGCAGCGCCAAACAGCATGGCGGCCAGCATGGTGCCAACAGGATGCGAGTTGCCGAGGTTCATAGCAGCCAGGGCGATAAAGCCACGGCCAGAGGTCATCTCACGCTGGAACCAGGTCACATAGTCCATGGAGAGGTAGGCGCCGCCCAGAGAAGCGAAGAAGCCGCAGATGATCAGAGACATGGCTTTGATCCTCTTGACGTTGACGCCGACAGACTCAGCGGCATCGGGGTTCTCGCCGACTGCACGGATCCGCAGACCAATGGCGGTCTTGAACAGCAGGAAGGCGGCAATGAACACGCAGGTGAAGGCAAAGTAGGTCAGGATACTGTGCCCGGAAAGGATCTCGCCCAGAACAGGGATATTCTTGATCAGGGGGATGTCGATGCTGGGCATTTTGTAGCTGGTCAGCTTTGTTGATGTGCCCTTCTCACCCGTTATCATAAACAGTACGAATATGGTAAGACCGGAGACGAAGGTGTTCAAAGCGGTACCGGCAAGCACCATGTTGGATTTCATGTAAATGCCGTCCCAAGCGAGGATAGCAGCAATCAAAACGCCTACCAGAATGGCGGCCAGAACGCCGGTCCAGAGGCTTCCACCGTAGTGGCACCCGAGAACGCCGCCCAAAGCTGCGGCCAGCATAGTACCTTCCAAGTTCAGGTTCAGAACGCCTGCTCTCGCAGTAAAGATAGCGCCCAGAGAAGCCAGCAGGATGGGGGTTGTAAAACGCAGAGCAGCTTTCAGGGTAGCCCAACTAAACAGAGTCGAAAAAATCTGTTCTAACATTACTTCGCAACCTCCTTCACAGCAATCTGTTTCTGAGCATTCTTAACGATGAGCTTGTGTTTCCACTTGGCCAGGAACATGTCGGCGGCAACCAGCATGATGACAACGCCCTGGATGATGAACACGAACTCGATGGGCATATCGGTAACACGGGACATGACGTCAGCACCGGTACGGATATATGCCAGGAACAGAGCAGACAGGGGAACCATCGCGGGGTTGTAGCGAGCCAGGATGCCGACCATCAGAGCGTCGTTGCCGTAGGTCGGGGGAGCTTCCCAGGTGAACCGGGTGAACAGACCCATCATCTCGACAGAGCCGCCGATACCGGAGATGACACCGCCGATGATCTGAGAGTACATCATAACGGAGGCAACCGCGATGCCGGAGTACTTGGCGAAATCCTGGTTCTGGCCGACTGCGCGAATGGCGTAGCCCCATTTGGTTTTGTAAAGGAGCAGGTAAGCGAAGACCACGACCAGGGCGCAGACGATGATGCCGGTGTGAATGCGGGTGCCCTTGATCAGAACGGTCAGCTTGGCGGACTTGTGGAACTCGTAGGATGCGTTGAAGCCTGCGTCTTTATCTTTGAAGATGTAAATCAAGAAGTAGGCGACAAAGTTGTTGACGATGTAGTTGAGCATCAGGGAAGAAACGACCTCAGAGGCCTTCCATTTCACCTTCATGAAGGCGGGAACAGCGGCGATGGCACCACCGATGATAGCGCCCATGAAGATGACCAGCAGGCTGTGCAGGCCCTTCGGCAGCTTCACGTAGATGGCAAACCAGGAGCTCAAGCAGGCCGCCAGGAAGAAGGAGGACTGGGTGATCATGGAGAACTGGTTGGCCGAGTACATGATGGCAACACCGACGCCGCAGAAGGTCAGGGGGATTGCCAGCTCAATGACGTTTGCCATCCGGCGGACGGACTGCAGAGGCCCGATCAGGAAGACCTTGAAGGTCTCAAACGGGTCTTTACTGACCATCAGGATGAGGATAAACGCAATTACAAAAGAAATGAGAACACAGAGAACGGTTTTGAAAAAGTCAAAGCGTTTTTCAATTTGTTTACTAGTCATAGCAGACCCTCCCGATTTCCTCGTCGGACATTCTCTTCAGGCCCAGCATATACTCACCAAGAATGAAGTCGGTGACCTGAGAGGCATCTTCAAAGTAGGCAACGATCTCGCCGCCGCACATGACAACCAAGCTGTCGCTCAATTCCAGCGCTTCGTTGAGGTCTGCGGTGATCAGCAGAACAGCCGCGCCGTTATCTCTCAGCTCGACGAGCTTTCTGCGGATAAACTCGGTGGCGCCGACGTCGATGCCGCGGGTGGGCTGGTTGGCGACGATCAGGCGGGTCTCGCCGGAGAACTCTCTGGCGACGACGACCTTCTGCATGTTGCCGCCGGAGAGCATCCGGACCGGCTCATTGCGGTCGCCACATTTGACCAGGAACTCCTTGATGAGCTCGTCTACTTCGGTGTCGAGCTTTTTGTTGTTCATCAGGGGGCCCTGCTTGTAGTCTTTCTTGTAGTAGCGGTCAGAGATGATGTTGTCCTTGACCGACAGGTTCTCGGAGCAGCCGTAGGTCATGCGGTCCTCAGAGATGTGGGCGACGCCCATCTCGCGGATCTGGCGGATGGACTTGCCGCGGATGGACTGGCCGTCGATGGTGATCTCGCCGTTGTTCAGCGGCAGCAGGCCGGTGATGATCTCGGAGATCTCGCGCTGGCCGTTGCCCTCAACGCCGGCAATGCCGACGATCTCGCCCTTGCGGACACTGGCGCTGAAGCCCTTAACGATGTCGCGGCCCTCTTCGTCTTTATATGTAAGGTCGCGGATCTTCAGCACGGTCTCTGCGGGCTGAGCTTTGGTCTTGTCGATCTTCAGCATGACGTCGCGGCCGACCATCATCCGGGAGATATCCTGCTGGGTCACGTCTGCCACGATGGCGGTGCCCACGGATTTGCCCAGGCGCAGGACGGTCAGGCGGTCGCAGAGCTCTTTGACCTCGTCCAGGTGGTGAGAGATGAAGATGATCGTATGGCCCAGCTCTTTCAGGTGGCGCAGCTGCACGAACAGCTCGGCGGTCTCCTGCGGGGTCAGAACGGCGGTGGGCTCGTCGAGGATTAGGATCTCGGCGCCGCGGATCAGAGCTTTGAGGATCTCGACTTTCTGCTTGTTGCCGACAGCCAGCTCCTCTACTTTTCTGGTGACGTCCAGCTTGAAGCCGTATTTCTCACAGGCTTCCTGGGCGACCTTGTTGGCCTGCGCCATGTTCAGCGGCCCGAACTTGCCGAACTTTTTGGGCTCCATGCCCAGAATCAGGTTTTCAGCGATGGTCAAAGAGGGGCAGAGCATAAAGTGCTGCCAAACCATGCCGACCCCAAGGGCGATAGCCTCCAGGGGGTTGTTGATTTTGACCTCTTCTCCCTTGATGACAATGCGGCCTTCTTCGGGGGTTTCACTACCGAAGAGGACCTTCATCAAGGTGGACTTGCCAGCGCCGTTCTCGCCACACAGCGCGTGGATCTCGCCCTTATTAACGGACAATGTTACGTCTTTGTTGGCCACAAAGCCATTGGCGTACACTTTGGTAATGTTGTCCATTAATAGAATTTCTTCTGGCATACAATCACCTCGTACTTACCTTTAAACGGCCTGCCTTTTGACAGGACATTTGCAGTAGATTTTCGTGATTTCGGGCGCTCGGGACACCCAAAGATTAGCACTGTAAACCGCGGCCGCACCAAACGCCGCACGGCACCCAATACTAATTTCACTATCATAAATTCTAACCAATTTGCTTGGAAATGTAAACAGGGAATGAAGAAAACCTCTTTATAGCACATATATGGCTTTTGGATTTTATGCAAGTTGTCAATTTCTGAATTTTTGCTAAGAGGAATGTTTGAAAATATCTAGATAAAATTGCCATAAACATTAAAAACAAACTGAACTTAATTTGTATAACTGTATAGATGATTGCAGTTTTGCAGCGGTCCCCTCTTGTCAAATATAACAGTTTCCTCATTTTTACAGTTCGTTCACAACTTTGTTATCCAACATGAGTTTCCTGCTGTTTCCTCCGCTTATCAATCCCTTTCATTTTACTGAAAACTTTTCCATGCCCTTTGAAGAAAAATTGCTTTTTAGCAAACAAGCGGTTTGTGTTGCAGTGCTGACACAAAAAAGAAGGGCGGATTCTCCGCCCTTCTCTTTTATTGCTGAATGAACAGTTTACGGTTTCACAGAGTCACGGCGCTTGTTCAGCTCGTCCTGAGCCATGCCGTAACCGGTGGTGACCTTCACCTTGCCGCTCTTGATGTCCTCGCGGGCAGCGTTCACAGCGTCTTTGCACTCCTGAGGAGCATTCTTCTGGTAGTAGTCGTTCTCGGCGATGTCGGCAACGCCCTTCTCAACACCCCAGTCCTCACGGGTGCCGTAGTAGGTGGCAGTGCCGTTGTAGGTGTCGGTGATGGCGGTCTCCAGAGCCACGTTCACTCTCTTCTCGGAAGAGGTGATGATGACCTTGGCAATCTCGGGTTTCTCGTCTTTGAAGAACTCGTACTGGTCAGCGTCCACGCCAACACCCCAGATTCCCTTCTCCTGGCAGGCCTGGAACACGCCCAGCCCAGCGCCACCGGCGACCTGGTGCAGAACGTCAGCGTTGTTGTTGTTGACCATCATCAGAGAGAACTCTTTGGCCTTGGGGGCGTCGGTGTAAGAACCGTTGTAGACCATGGCGACCTTGCCGTTGGCGTCAGCTCTCTGGACACCCTCGATGAAGCCGACCAGGAAGTCGTTGATAACGGGGGCTTCCATGCCGCCGACAAAACCGACAGTCTTGGTCTTGCTCAGGGTGATGGCGAAAACGCCGGCCAGGTAGTCACTCTCGCACTGGCGGAAGGTGATGGCGAAGACATTGGACATCTTAATATCGGTGCCCGGCTCGATGTCGAAGCAGACGAACTTGGTGTTGGGCCACTCATCGGCGTGTCTCTCGAGGATCTCGAGGAACTCGTTGCCGGAGAAGATAATCATGTCGTACGCATCAGCGCTGTCCAGCAGAGTGGGCTCCATCTTGGATTTGTCGGTGCCGTACTCAACTGCCTTGTAGGTGATGCCCAGCTTTTCGCCGGCGGACTTGACACCCTCGTAGGAGATGTCGTTGAAGGACTTGTCGCCCAGGTTACCACAGATGAAGCCAACACTCTTGATGGCGCCCTCTTTGGCGTCGCCACCGGCGTTGCCTTCATCCTTGCTGTCGCCGCAACCGGTCAGGGCCAAACCCGCGACCATGGTCACCGCCAGCAGCATTGCCAGAAGTTTTTTCATTCGAATAGCCTCCCCATAAAAATACTTGAGATGGGTTTTTCCATGTTTGCAGTATAATCCTTTCGTAACAATTCGTCAATAAAATCGAACCGTTTTCTCTAATATGGAACAAAAACTCGGTCTTTTTTTGTGCACGATTTATATAAAACCATAAATTCCATTTAAAAGTTACCCTTCCTTATATAAATAGGCGTTTCATTCCCAACTTTTGTGCGATTTTTCCTATCAAATGTGATTTTTCGCAAAAATCTCTTTTGTTTTCCCCTGCGGGGAAAATGGCCCTTTCAAGCGGGGAATCGCCCCTTTTTGCAGGCGTTTTCTATGTGGTAGACCTCTGCCCAACAACTGGACAAATAGAAAAGTATCCACTTTTTTATTTCATAAAGATAAAAGCTGTTCTCCCCAACTGCCTACTCCCCATTTCCAATTTCCTTTTCCCCGCTCTTTATCCCCAACTCTCTGCGGACCTTCCTTCCCACTTCATCTGTCCAATCAAAAGGAGAGGGCGCCTACGCGCCCTCTCCTTTTGAAAGAAAGAGAAATTTCTACGGTTTTACCGAGTTGCGACGTCTGTTCAGCTCCTCTTGATCCATGCCGTAACCGGTGGTGACCTTTACCTTGCCGCTCTTGACATCTTCGCGGGCCGCGTTGACTGCATCTTTGCAGGCCTGCGGCGCGTTGGCCTCGTAAAACTCATTTTGGGCCAGGTCGGCAACGCCCTTTTCAATGCCCCAGTCCTCCCGGGTGCCGTAGTAGGTAGCGGTGCCGTTGTAGGTGTCGGTGATGGCGGTTTCCAGCGCCACGTTCACCCTCTTTTCCGCAGAGGTGATGATGACTGCGGCGATTTCAGGTTTTTCATCTTTAAAGAACTCGTACTGATCGGCGTCCACGCCAATGCCCCAAATGCCAGCCTCCTGGCAGGCCTGGAACACCCCTAATCCAGCGCCGCCGGCGACCTGGTGCAAAACGTCCGCCTTGTTCTGGTTGACCATCATCAAACAGAACTCCTTAGCTTTGGGGGCGTCGCTGTAAGAGCCGTTGTAGACCAGCGCTACCTTGCCGTTGGAGTCCACTCTCTGTACGCCCTCGATAAAGCCGACCAAGAAGTCGTTGATGACAGGGGCTTCCATCCCGCCCAGGAAACCGACCACCTTGGTATCGCTCAAGGTCATGGCGAAGGCGCCGGCCAGGTAGTCGCTCTCGCATTGGCGGAAGGTGATGGCGAAGACGTTGGCCATTTTGATTTCGGTGCCCGGCTCAATGTCAAAGGCCACAAACTTGGTATTCGGGAAATCGTCGGGGTATTTGTACAGGTACTCCAAAAATTCGTTGCCAGAAAAGATGACCATATCGTAGGTCTCCGCGCTGTCCAAAAGGGCCGGTTCCATCTTGGATTTGTCGCTGCCGTACTCCACAGCCTTATAGGTGATGCCCAACTTTTCGCCGGCGGATTTGATGCCGGCATAGGAGATGTCGATAAACGACTTGTCGCCGAGCGCGCCGGCAAGGAACGCCACGCTCTTGATGGCCCCCTCTTTGCTCTCGCCCGTTCCGCCTCCCTCCTTGCTCTCGCCGCAGCCAGTCAGGAGTATCCCCACTGTCAATGTCAGTGCCAATACCAGTGCGCCAATTTTCTTCATGTCAAGCAGCCTCCTCAAAATATCCCTCTCAAGGGTGGGGTTGTTGCCTTGACCATATACTATATATAAAAATATGTCAACATGTAGATAAAATCTTCTCTCTTTTCAATTGTTATCGCCGTACATTTTGTATTCATTCAACAAAAATATCGGTAAGGGGTCCTGTTTTACCTCTCTCAACAGGGCCTTTTCTTTTGAAGGGCTTTCCCCCCGCCGCCGGATCCTCCGCGGCGCGTCCTTTCCCTGCACGCAAAAAAGAGGAGAGCGAAACCGCTCTCCTCTTTTGATTTGATTAGCTGTTTGAAAACCCGCTTGTTGAGAGACCTCTCTCTTTAGGCTTTGGCCTTGTTGCGCAGGGCGTTCAGGGTATCCTGGTCCATGCCGTAACCGGTGGAAACTTTGATGGAACCGTCGATGATGCCCTTCTTGCACTCGTCGACAAATGCGCGCTGCTCTTCGGTGGTGTTCTCTTTGTAGTAGTCGTTCTCGACCAGAACGGTAACTTCCTTCTCAACGCCCCATTTTTTGATGGTGCCGAAGTCGCTGGTGTCGCCGTTGCAGGTGCGGGTGACGATGTCCTCGATGGCAATGTCGTTGCGCTTGAGCATGGAGGTCAGAATGACGTTGGCGATCTCGGGCTTGGAGTCCACGAAGAACTGCTGCTGGTCGGCGTCAACGCCGATGCCCCAGACACCCTTGTTGTCGGCCGCAGCCTCGAACACGCCCAGGCCAGCGCCGCCGGCCACGCCGTGCAGAACGTCCGCCTTGTTGGTGGTGATCTGAAGGAGAGCAAACTCTTTGGCCTTGGGGGCGTTGGTGTAGTCGCCCACGAAGGCGATGGCGACCTTGCCGTCAGCCTTGGCGTGGAGAGCGCCCTCGATGTAGCCGACCATGAAGTCGTTGATGACGGGGGCCTCAGCGCCGCCGACAAAGCCGATGACGCCGGTCTTGGAAATCTTCATAGCCAGCGCGCCGGCCAGGAAGTCGCCCTCGTTCTGGGCGTAGGTGATGCAGAAGATGTTGGGGAACTTGGGGTCTTTGTCGGGGTCGATGTCAAAGCCGACAAACTTCACGTCGGAGAACTCCTCCGCGTGGCGCTGGATCAGCTCCAGCTGCTCGCCGCTGGAGAAGAAGACCATGTCAAAGTTCTCAGCCGCGTCCAGGAAAGCGGGCTCCATCTTGGACTTGTCGGTGCCGTACTCGATGACCTTGTACTCCAGGCCCAGTTTCTTGCCGGAGTTGACAATGCCGTCGTTGGCGATGTCGTTAAAGGATTTGTCGCCCAGGTTGGTGGTGACAAAGCAGATGCTCTTGATACCGCCCTTGCTGTCGCCGCTGCTGTCACCGGTGCCCTTGTCTTTGCTGTCGCCGCAGCCAACGAGCGCCAGAGAGGCGATCATGGTCACGGCAAGCAAAGATGCCAGTAATTTTTTCATTTTGAAACCTCCTCCAAATGGTTCCCCGCGCCACACGGGGATTGTCAAACGGGTTTTGCTGTAACTAATTTTAGTCAGCTGGGAATGCCTTGTCAATTCAATTGACCTATCTTTGCCGATTTCCATTAAAAGCAATTTTGATTTTTGTACATTTTCCCTTTTTATATGTAAGTTGTTCATATGAGAAACCGTTTTTACATTTCATTGTAGTAAAATGCTACAACTTTCTTGTCAAAGATTTCTTTCTCCCCCTGTTTCCGGCGGCCGCCCCAAAATGTGCAAACTGCATGCAACTATCATTTTCGCTAAAAACATTCAATAACTTTCACCCTGTGACCGCTTCCTTTCCCGGGTGAAAATGCGCGAAGTCTTCCCTCTTTCAGGCGCGGGGCAACCGCCCCTTTTTTCAGTGCAAAAAAGGGCGCCTTCACCCACTGTATGAAGGCGCCCTTCTATTCATTTTTCCCGCTGTTTACATGTCCCGCTTGTCGCCGAGGAAGAAGATGGCCATGGTGCCGCAGCCGGTGTGGCTGCCGATGACCGGGCCGATGTAGTTGATGTACACCTCTTTGACGCCAAAGCGCTGCTTGATCTGCTTGGCCGTCTGCTGGGCGTCCTCCAGGCAGTCGGCGTGGCAGATGTAGACCACATCGTTGTCCTCCTTGACAAACTTCTCTTCCATGGTCTTGAGCAGGGACTCGATCCCCGCCTTGCGGCCCCGCGCCTTGCCCACCGGGATGAGCTTGCCCTCGTTGTTGACGTGGATGATGGGCTTGATGCCCAGCATGGTGCCAAAGACCGCCGCCGTCTTGGAGACGCGGCCGCCCCGCTGCAGGTGGTGCAGGTCGTCGGCGATGACCTGGTGGCACAGGCGCAGCTTGTTGTGCTCGGTCCACTGGGCCACCTCTTCCATGCTCTTGCCCTCGGCCTGCAGGCGGCGCATGTGGTGGTAGAGCAGCCCCTCCCCCAGGGAGGCGCAGAGGGAGTCGATGACGGTGATCTTGCGCTCGGGGTATTTCTCCCGCAGCTCGTCGGCGGCCACCATCATGCTGCCGCAGGTGCCGCTAAGGCCGGAGGTAAAGGCCAGGTGGAGGATGTCGTACCCCTGCTGCAAAAGGGGCTCAAAGAAGCGGATCCCCTCCTCCGGGGTGACCTGCGAGGTGGTGGGCATGGCCCCCGCCCGCAGGGCGTCGTAAAAGGCCTTGTAGTCGCCCGTTTCGGTGGCGTTGAGGTCGGGGTGGCTCACCCCGTCCAACACGTAGGAGAGGGGGACCATGTGAATGCCGTGTTCCTTTATATAAGCGGGGTCAAAATCGGTGGTGGAATCGGTGGTGATGAGATAGGTGTTTTCCATGTTGGATACCTCCCTGTTTGTTGTCTACATTTTATAGTATCTGCACTGGGAAATCAAGGCAAACCCATTTTCCCCACTTTTTCTCCAAGGCCGCCTTCAAAAAGATGTGCAGTTTGTCGGCACAATTGTTTTTCCCCCCAAATTGTGATAAAATTTGATAAGCTGTGTCGATTTCAGCAAAACTAAAGGAGGTCATCGCTATGGAGCACTTCGGCTTCTGGTCCCTGCTCCCCCCCATTTTGGCCATCGTTCTGGCCCTCATCACCAAAGAAGTCATCTCCTCGCTGCTGGTGGGCATCCTCTCGGGCCTGCTCATCTACACCGGCGGCAATCCCCTTCAGGCCCTGGTGGAACTCTTCTCCCTCATGACAACCAAAATCGGCGAAAATGCCTATATGATCGTCTTTCTCTCCCTCTTGGGCGCCCTGGTCTGCGTCATCACCATGTCCGGCGGCTCCCGCTCCTACGGAGAGTGGGCCACCAAAAAAATCAAAAAGCGCTCCAGCGCCATGCTGGCCACCAGCGGGCTGGGCCTGCTCATCTTTATTGACGACTACTTCAACTGCCTCACCGTGGGCACCGTGATGCGCCCCATCACCGACAAGCACCTGATCTCCCGGGTCAAGCTGGCCTATGTGATCGACGCCACCGCCGCCCCCATCTGCGCCATCGCCCCCATCTCCAGCTTTGCGGCCTACGCCATCTCGGTGCTGGCGGACACCGGCGCCACCCAGAGCGGGATGACCACCTTTTTGCAGTCGGTCCCCTTCAACCTCTACGCCATCCTCACCATCGTCATGGTGCTCGCCCTCTCCCTCTGCCAGCTGGACTTCGGCCCGATGGAGCGCTTTGAGAAGGCCGCCCGGGAAGGGCGGGAGGTAAAGGGCAGCAAGGCCGCCCACTCGCAGGACGAGCTGGACGGGATCGTCCCCTCGGAGAAGGGGCGGATCTGGGACCTGGTCCTCCCCATCGTCGCCCTGGTCCTCTTCACCGTGTCCTCCATGCTCTGGACAGGCGGCTTCGGCACTGTAGTGGACGGCGAAAAGGTCGGCCTGATGGCCGCCTTCGGCAACACCGACTCCAACGCCTCCCTCGCCTACGGGGCGTTTGGCGCCCTGGTCGTGGCCCTGCTCCTCTACCTGCCCCGGCGGCTGATGACCTATAAAGAGTTCTTTGCCGGCATCAACTCCGGCTTCAAGTCCATGACCAGCGCCATCACCATCATGGTGCTGGCCTGGTCCATCGGCGGCGTCTGCACCGAGTACCTGCTCACCGGGCAGTTCGTGGGCGAGCTGGTGCGCTCCTCCCACTTTCCGCTGCAGTTCTTCCCGGCCATCATCTTCGCGGTGGCGGGGGGCCTCGCCTTCGCCACCGGCACCTCCTGGGGGACCTTCGCCATGCTCATCCCCATCTCGGTGGAGATCTCCCGCTACTCGGCGCCGGAGCTGATCCCCATTATCTTCGCCGCCATCCTGGCGGGGGCGGTCTACGGCGACCACTGCTCCCCCATCTCCGACACCACCATCCTCTCTTCCGCGGGGGCCGGGTGCAACCACATCGACCACGTCTCTACCCAACTGCCCTATGCCACCCTGGCCGCCGGTTGCTGCTTTGTGGGCTTTTTGGTGGCGGGCTTCACCGCCAACGCCCTCCTCACCCTGGCGGTGGCTGTGGCCCTGCTGCTGCTCTCCCTCCTCTTCCTCCACCGCCGCACCATGAAAAAAGAGCGGGCCGAGGCAGAGGCGGCCGGCCGCTAGGCAGACGCCCCTCCCGGCAAATCCATCCGCCCCGCGCGGGCAAGCACACACGACCTTGGAAAGGGGAACTTTTATGGACAACGAATCGCTGGTCCGCGCCTCCTACATGGCGGGGCAGACCCTGGTATACGCCCTGCTGATGCTCATTGCGGTCTTTATTGTCCGCAAGCTCATCAGCAACCACTACAAGAAAAAGCAACAGCAAAAAGAGGAGTTCAACCGGGCCAACAGCCGCGCCTACGACGGGCCAGTGGAAAAGCTGGAGATCCAGCCCCAGCCCCCAGAGTCCCCTGCCGAGCACCTGGAGATCCGGGAGCCGGAGGGAGACGATGCCCCCCCAGAAGGCGATCGATAATTTAGACAAAACAGGGCCGGTGGAGCAGTATTTGCTCCACCGGCCCTGTTTTTGCGCCCTCCCCTGTGCGGAGAAATCGCGAAGGAGGAAGCCCTCTGCACCCAGAGGGCCCCTTGGGGCGACAGCGGCTATCAGCACCCGCTTCCCCCGTCGGGGGACAGTGGACGCCCCGTGCCGGGGCCACCGCCCTTCCCCCCTTTGCAGGGCAAGGGGGAGAAGGGCCCCGTGCGGCCCTGTGCCCTTCTTTTTTCTCCAGCGCGCCTATTGCGCCCTTTTGGGACAGGTGTAGCGCGGCAGGCCCCTGCTGTGCCGCCCGTACTCAATGGCCTCTTTGGGACAGCGGCAGATACAGGCCATGCAGTGGGTACAGCGGTCCCCCCACACCGGTTGTCCGCCCGCCAGGTGGACATTGCCGAGGGGGCAGACGTCGACGCATCTGCCGCAGGAGATGCAGTCGCCGGTGGCGTAAAATTTCTTGGCGCGGACAAACAGGGGGTAAAAGAGCCGGTTGACCAACCCGCTGTTGACCCGGTCGCCGAAGGAGACCTCTGACGCGGGAAGATCCTCGCCGCCCTTGAGGAGGCGGGCCGCGCTCTCGATCACCCTGTCTGCCTTCTCTATCGCCCGCAGCGCCTCCTCTCTGGTCGGGGTGGTGAACAGGGCGAGGTAGTTTTCGGGCATCGCGATTTCCATGCAGCCGCGGTAGTTCATCCCCTTTTGGGCGCAGAGCTCCGCCAGGTATTGCCCCGCATTGCCGATGCTCCCGCCGCAGGTCATGGCAAAATAGAGCTCCGCGCTCCCGGCGAGACGGGTGCGCTCCAGCCACCGCTGCAAAAGGCGGGGGATCCGCCAGGCATATGTCGGGGCCACGACCACCCAGGGGCGCTGGGAGCGCAACTCTGAAAAGTCGTCGCTTCGAATCGCCTCAAAGAGGTTCAGGACCTCGTCGTCGATCGCCCGCCCCAGCTTTTGGGCGACATACTCGCTGTTTCCCGTCCCCGAAAAATACAAAATCATCCTTCTTCCCCCTCCGATGGCGCGCCGATGTGCCGGATGCTCGAATAGACGCGGCCCACCAAATCGGCCATCTCTCTCCACCGCGTCTCGTCGGCGCTCAAATAGTAGTAGTGCTTCGTCCCCTCCCGGCGCATGGCGACGATGCCAGACTCTTTCAATATCTTCAGGTGGTGGGAGACAGAAGGGCGGGTGAGGTGGGTTTTCTGGGCGATCTCCCCCACCCGGATCCCGGCCAAATCGCTCTCCAACAGCGCCAGCAAAAGGGCCTGCCTCGTCTCGTCGCCGATCGCCGTAAAGGCATCCCGGCACTGCCGAAAGCCGTCGGCGAGCTGCCGGCAGGTTTCCTCGCACCCCTTTTCCATTTCCGATCCCCCCTATAAATAGCGCGCGTCCAGCGCCCGGTGAGGGGTCGACCGCAGATACTTGACGCCCGGATAGCCGAGCACCAGCGTCATGGCCACCCGTTTCCCCTTGGGGACGCCGAGCACCTGCTTTATCTTTCGCGAAACGCGGGCGGCCATGGTAAAAAAGCCGCTGTACAGCACGCCCAGGCCGTTTGCCTCTGCGACAAACTCCATATTCTGCGCGGCGAGGACGCCATTCGTCGGATCGTTTGCCAGGATGGCGATGGCGATCGGGGCGCGAAAGAAGAAAAAGTGATCGTCGATCCGGCTGTTCCTCGCCAGCGGGCTAAACCAGCCCGCAATCGGCCGCACCGCCCTGAACAGCTTGACCGCCATCCCCTCCACGCGGTCTTTTTCCCTGTCGAGGACGACGAAGGAGAGGTCCTGCGCATTCTTTGCCGTGTGGGTGAGCCGTCCCGCCTCTAAAACCTGTGCCAGCACCTCCCGCGGGATCTCCCTCTGCTGAAAGGTGCGGATGCTCCTGCGAAAGCGGATGGCGTCCAAAACGTCGTCGGGACAGAGGCGGACATCCCTCTTTTTCTCGACCTGTCCGTCCCCACAACCCACCATGGAAATGGCCTTTTGCGGGCAGACTGCCGAGCACTGCCCGCAAAAGATGCAGTCCTCCCCTATTGTGCCCGCTTTTTGACCGCTGACGGCAATGTTGCGGGCGACGCAGACCCGGCTGCACAGACCACACCCCACACAGCGTTCTGTGTCAATGAGCACCTGGCGCTGTTTCATCTCTCCCCACCCTTTCGTCAACCTTCTTTAACTGTTATAACAGAGAGGCAGGGGCAACGCAACATCGGTAAAGAAATTGGTTCCCATCCGGCCCAAAATGGGCTCTCTATCACCCGACATCCCCCGCCAGGGCAGGTGTGGCTTTCCCACAGGGAGGGGGACAAAGGCGTCTCCCAGACGGCAAATGGGGCGGCGGCACAGCCCTCTTGGCCGCGCCGCCGCCCCATATCCACTTCCGCGTTCCCCATTTGGGGGCGCATGTTTTTGTCAGCTCTCCAGGGCGGGGCGGTAGTCCGGATCCCGCCGCTTGAGGATAAAGTCGGCCAGGATCAGCTGGGCCATCCCCATATAGCTGTTGACATAGGCCAGGTAGAGCGAGCAGGCCAGCCGCACCCCTATCGCCGCCCACAGGCCGTAGCCCTCCGCCGCCATCCCCGCCAGTTCCGGCGGCACGATCCAGAGGATAAAGGAGAGGATGAGGACGATCACCTGTGCAAAGTTGTGGCGCATGGCCTTGCAGGAGGCCGCCACCGACTGCAGGGGGTCGCGCCGGGGCGACAGGGCCTGGCAGTACTTGGCCAGGAGGACAAAGAGGGAAAAGATGACCGCCAGCAGGGAGAAGATCGTCAGCACCAGCCCGGTGCCCAGTCCCCCGGTGCCCCGAACGGCCATCAGCCCGTCGGCCCGGCTCAGCAGGGCGGAAAAAAAGCTCATCAGCACGTCGGTGCAGAGGCCCAGGGCCAGCGCCCGCCAGAGGCGGCCGGGGGCTGCGTAAAACCAGAAGAGGTCAGCCATGCGGGCCCGCTCCTCCTCCCGCACCCGCCAGAGGGCGCGCACAAACCCCAGCGAGAGGGGGAAGAGCAGCCATTTGACCGCCGGCGAGACCAGGGTCAGCCCCAGGGTCAATGCCTCCCCCTGGGGGAGAAAATAGCCCACCGCGCCCCCCGCTGTCACCAGGAGGGAGTAGACCAGCGCCACCAGATAGAGCCCCCTCTGGCCCCGGCAGAGCTCCTTCGCCTGCCGCTTGATCTCCTGTGTCAAAACAGACCCCTCCCCCGCGCCGCATCTGCGGCCGCAATGTAGTGAAAAGTATAGCACATCCGCCCGGCCCGGACAAGGTCTGCCCCAGACAGAGAGGGCGGGCGGCGCGATGTGCGCCGCCCGCCCGGGCAGTTCGCGGTTTTCCGTCAGTCAGCGGCCTGGGAATTGGCGTCCTGGGTGCGCAGCCGCAGGGTGCAGATGACCGGGTAGTGGTCCGACGGGTAGAACCCGTCCTCGCTGCGCTTGTCCAGCTGCACGTCCAACACCTCGAACTCCTCGGTGACGAAGATGTAGTCCAGCCGCCGGGTGGTGTTGTCCTTTCCCTTGAAATAGTGAAAGGTGTTGACCCCCTGTCCCCCGTTTTGCAGGGCGGTGAAGACGTCCTGAAAGCGGGGGCCGTTTTTCAGCGACCGCTCCTGGATCCGCCGCACCGACCCCGAACGGGGCCCGGCGTTCAGGTCCCCCATCAGGATGGTGGGCAGGGGGTCGATCCGCTGGTACTCGGCGATGCGGTCGAAGATGACCTTGACCTCCAGGTTGCGGGCCACCGGCAGCAGGTGGTCAAAGTGGGTGTTGAAGACCCGGATGCGCTGGCGCACCTTCTTCAAATAGATCTCCACCACCGTGCAGATGCGGGGGAAGATGGCGAAGGCGTAGCGGCTGCCGATTTTGGCCGGGCTCTTGGAGAGCCAGAAGGTGTCGTGAAAGAGGACGTCCACGTCCTCGTTTTTGACGATGATGTCCGAGTGCTCGTCCCCCAAATTGCGCTTGCGGCCCCAGCCAAAGAGACTGTATCCCTCCAGCAGGGAGGCGATGTCCTGGCGCATCACCGGCATCAGCTCCTGCACCCCCACCACGCTGGCCCCCGAGTCGCGAATGACCCCGGCCGCCAGCTCCCGGCGGTTTTCCCATATTTTTTTGCGGGCAAATCGGCTGTCCCGCTTGAGGTTAAAGGTGATGACTTTCAGCACCTGCTCACTCACAGCTATCCCTCCAACTTACCTTTTCAGTATACCACAATCGCCGCAAAAGGGAACCTGTCCCCAGGGGGTTGGGAGGAATTTTCAGCACTTTGAAAGGGCTTTGTAAGCTTTTTTACCGCCCCGACAGCGCCTCCTCCCCACCCCCCGTAGAGGGCAAAAAAGGGAGGGCAGCCGTTGGCTGTCCTCCCCTGTAAAAAGCGCTATTTTTCATACCGCTTGCGGCGATTTTTGACGCTCCGCCGCACGTTGATGAAGAGGGAGACGGCGATGGCCCCCGCCACAAAGACGGGGATGATCCAGCGGTTGACGTTCTGGTCGTCGCTGAGCACCTCGATCCAGAGCTGCTGCATGTACTCGTTGGTCTCGTCGTCCAGGTTGAGGAAGGTCTCGGCGCTGCCCAACACCTCGTCCCCGGGGTAGAGGACCGGGTCGGCCTTCTCCTCCTCGTCCATCAGCTCCACCGCCCCGGTGTTGGGGGAGGAGTAGCCAATGGTCTCGAAGTTCTCGTAGGCCACGGCGGGGTCGTTGAGGAAGTTGATGAAGAGCTCCGCCGCCTCTTGGTTGTTGCAGTCTTTGGGCACGCAGGCCGCGTCCACAAAGCGGTTGACCCCCTCTTTGGGGAAGGCGAAGGCGATGTCCGGGTTGTCGGCCTTGATGAGGGCGTAGTCCCCCGCGTAGTAGGGGGCGATGGCCGCCTCGCCTGCGCCCAACTTGTCAAAAATCTCGTCCATGACATAGGCCTGCACCATGGGCTTTTGCTCCTTGAGCAGGTCGGCCGCCTCTTTGAGCTGGTCCTTGTCGGTGGTGTTCATCGAGTAGCCCAGCTTCTTCAGGGCGATGCCGAAGGCGTCGCGGGAGTTGTTGAACATCAAGATCTGGCCGGCGTAGTCCATGTCCCAGAGGATGTCCCAGCTGTCCACCTCTTTTTCTACCATGGCGGCGTTGTAGAGGATGCCCACCGTCCCCCAGGTGTAGGCCACCGAGTACTTCCCCTCGGGGTCGTATTCCAGATTCTTGAAGTTGTCGTCCACATAGCGGTCGTAGTTGGGGATGTTCTTGAAATTCAGTTCGGCCAACATCCCCTCCTCGATGAGCTTGCCCACCATGTAGTCGGAGGGGAAGATCACGTCGTACTTGGAGGCGCCGCTCTTGAGTTTGGCGTACATCTCCTCGTTGGTGGCGAAGTTGGTGTAGTTGACCTTGATGCCGGTGAGCCTTTCAAACTCCTTGCAGACGTTCATGGAGTCGTCCTCGCCCTCGGCGATGTAGAGGCCCCAGTTGTAGACGTTGATGGAGACATTTTGCCCCCGGAACTTCTGGTAGTCCACCCCGGTGGTGTCGAACTCGTAGCCGTCCTCCTCGGCCAGGACCGGGCAGGCGGCGCAGAGGAGGAGTGCCAGGCAGAGCAGCAGGGAGAACACCCGCTTGAAAAGACGGTTTTTTTTCATCTTCCCGCCCTCCCTTTGTTGCGCTCCCGCCGGGCGGAAATCAGGTTGTAGATCACCAGCAGGGAGAGGATGACCGCGAACATCACCGCCGAGAGGGCATTGATTTCGGGGCTGACCTTTTTGCGGGTCATGGAGTAGATGGCCAGGGGCAGGGTCTGGGCGGTGGGGCCGGCCACAAAGTGGCTGATGATGAAGTCGTCGAAGGAGTAGGTCAGGGCCATCAAAAAGCCGGACATGATCCCCGGCATGATCTCGGGGATGACCACCTTGAAGAAGGCCTGCACCGGGTTGCAGCCCAGGTCGCGGGCCGCCTCCACCTGGTGGGCGTCCATCTGGCGCAGCTTGGGCATGACGTTGAGGATCACATAGGGCACATCGAAGGTGATGTGGGCGATGATGAGGGTGGTGAGCCCAAACTGAAAGCGCAGAAAGACAAACAGCAGCATCAGCGAGACGCCGATGACGATCTCCGGGTTGATGACCGGCAGATAGGTGAAGTTCATCACCAAACTGCGCATCTTGCGGCCCATGGCGTTGATGCCCACGGCCGCCAGGGTGCCGATGGCGGTGGCCGCCACCGAGGCGATGACCGCCACCACCAGGGAGTTTAGGAGGGCGGACATGATGGCCTCGTTGTGAAAGAGCTTGGCGTACCAATCAAAGGTGAAGCCGGAGAAGACCGCCCGGCTCTTGGACTCGTTGAAGGAGTAGACGATGAGCACCAAGATGGGCAGGTAGAGAAAGGCGTAGACCAGCACCATGTAGAACTTGGCGCCAAAGGACATTTTCTTTTTGTTGTTCACGAGTAGATGCCCTCCTTTCCAGAACTGTCGAACTGGTTAAAGAGGCTCATGCACAGCAGCACGATCACCATCAGCACCAGCGAGATGGCGGAGCCCATGTGGGGGTTGTAGCTGGCGCCGATGAACTGCAGCTCGATGATGTCGCCGATGAGGCTGTTGCCGCCGCCCCCCAGCATCCGGGAGATGATAAAGGTGGAGATGGCCGGCACGAACACCATGGTGACGCCGGTCATCACCCCGGGCAGGCTCAGGGGGAAGACCACCCGGCGAAAGCTCTGAAACCAGTTGGCGCCCAGGTCCTGGGCCGCCTCCAAGGTGGTGTTCTCGATTTTGACCATGATGGAGTGCAGCGGCAGGATCATAAAGGGCAGGTAGTTATAGACCATCCCCAGCACCACCGCGCCAGAGGTGTTGATCATCTGCACCGGGCCCAGGCCGAAAAAGCCCAGGAACTTGTTGATGAGGCCGCCGTTTTCCAGCAGGGTCATCCAGGCGTAGGTGCGCAGCAGGAAGTTCATCCACATGGGGAGCATCACCAGCATGATGAAGGTCCGCTGGACAGAGGCCCGGGTGCGGGAGAGGAAGAAGGCCAGGGGGTATGCGATCAGCAGACAGATGACCGTGGCCACCGCCGCCAGCCAGATGGAGCGCAGCAGCACCCCGGTGTACTGGCCCACCTGGGAGATGTTTTCAATGGTGAAGGCCCCGTCTTGAGTGGTGAAGGCAAAGTAGAGCACCAGCCCCACCGGGACGACGATGAAGACCGCCATCCAAATCAGGTACGGGAGGGAGGGCAGCTTTGACTTCATTTCTCCCCCTCCATCTTCCGCATGATGTGGATGTCGTCGGGGGTGAGGGTCATCCCCACCACGGCGCCCACCTGCTCGCTCTGGGTGGAGTGGACCTTCCAGTGGTAGCCCATGGAGTCGATGCCGATCTCGAAGTGTACCCCCTTAAAGATGATGGATTCCACCACCCCGGTGATCTGGCCGGAAATCTGGGGGACGATCTTCACGTCCTCCGGGCGGACCACCACGTCCACCTGCTCGTCCTTTTCAAAGCCCTTGTCCACGCAGACAAACTCCGCGCCGCCAAACTCCACCAGGAAGTCCCGCCGCATGATGCCCGGCAAGATGTTCGACTCGCCGATGAAGTTGGCCACAAAGGCGTTGATGGGCTCGTTGTAGATATCTTCGGGAGAGCCGATCTGCTGAATGACCCCGTCGTTCATCACCACCACCGTGTCGCTCATGGTGAGGGCCTCTTCCTGGTCGTGGGTCACGTAGACAAAGGTGATCTCCAAACTCTTCTGGATCCGCTTGAGTTCCACCTGCATCCCCTTGCGCAGTTTCAGGTCCAGGGCGCCCAGAGGCTCGTCCAATAAGAGGACGCGGGGGCGCAGCACCAGGGCGCGGGCAATCGCCACCCGTTGCTGCTGTCCGCCCGACAGCTGGTCGATGCTGCGCTTCTCGTAGCCCGACAGGTTGACCAGGGCCAGCATCTCTTGCACCCGGCTGGCGATCTCCTGCTCCGGCAGCTTTTGGATGCGCAGCCCGAACGCCACATTCTCAAAGACATTGAGATGGGCAAAGAGGGCATAGCGCTGAAAGACGGTGTTCACCTGCCGCTTGTGGGGCGGCAGGGCCTTGATGTCTTTGCCATCAAAAAGGACCTCTCCTGCTGTCGGCTCCACAAACCCGCCGATGACGCGGAGGGTGGTGGTTTTGCCGCAGCCGGATGGCCCTAGCAATGTCACAAACTCCTTGTCGCCGATGTCCAGGTCCATCCCGTCGATGACGCGTTCGTCGTCGTAGTCGACGACAAGGTTTTTGATTTCAATTATATTGTTTTTCATCTCTTTATCACATCCCCTTTGCGGTTTTTTGCAGGCCGCCTCCCGGCTTGCGCGCGACAGCTTTTGACTCCACCCCGCAAAAGGTTTTTACCGGATTGCCCCGGTTTCTGTGGGCATACGCTGCCATGCACATGTGCCTGCATGAATGAGATACCCCTACACTATACGTGCTTTGTAACACTTTGTCAACAAATTCAGCCCTCTGCTCTTGTAAAATACATTTTTGAGCGGAAAATGGCATGGCCATCCCCTTTTTGAGGGGGCAAGCAAAAAGAGACGGTTTTTTTGAAAAAACCCCCTTGCAATTCAAAATTGAATATGCTATATTAGTAGGGCAGTTCCGGGTGTAGCGCAGTTTGGTAGCGCGCTTGAATGGGGTTCAAGAGGCCGCAGGTTCGACTCCTGTCACTCGGACCAAGGTGAATCGATTGAATCGATTCACCTTTTTTGTGTTTTCTGAAGGGATGGTTTGAACCGACCTTTGGGAAAACCGCTACATCGGGTTCCTTCCAATGCCAAAGTCGGCGTTAAAAATTCTATCTGTACATCTCATCATTTATTTTTGCGATTTCCACCACGGCAACACCGTATGTGGACAGCAGTTACAAGCCTCCCAGTGACAGTCACAACCTTTTTCTCTCGGCTGTCCGGCGCACCTTCGGTCAAAAAAGCGGGCCCGTCTCACGACGGACCCGCTTTTTCTATTTACAGCCCGACGGCACTTACCCCATAGACCGCCTGCTCCTCTGTGAATCCCTCGTATTTCAACTGATCGATCAGCCCCTGACGGGAATGGGGGGAGATCTCCAGATAAGACTTGGCCGACTTGGCGGCCTGCTCGTTCCAGTTGGCCCCGCAGTTAGCCGCTCCGTAGGCGGCCTGTTCGCCGGTGTACCCGTCATACTGCAGCTGTTGTGCCAGCCCTTTTTGGGAGAAGGCAGCGACTTCCAGATAGGACTTGGCCCCCTTCAGCGCCTGTGCATTCCAGTTTGCTCCACAGTGGTCGGCTCCATAGACAGCCTCTTCATGGGAGAACCCCTCGTATTCCAGCTGTTCCACCAGACCCTTGTGTGAAAAGTCAGAGATGCTCAGGTATGACTTGGCTGTGCTAAGGGCGTTTTTCTGCCCTGCCGTCGCGCCGGAGGAGGCGCTGTTTCCACCGCTCTGAGAAGCGCTGCTCTGAGCGCTGTTGCTGCCGGGTTTTGAGCTGCTCTGCCCCGCACCGCTCTGGGTCGAGCCGCTTTGGCCAGAACTGCTCGCGCCGGCATGGCTGCCCCCGCCCTGATTGCCGGCAGTTCCCTGAGAGCTGCCGGCCGTACCGCCGCCCGCCGCGGCGCTGGAAGAGGGCTTTGACGATCCGCCGCTTTCCCCGCCACCGGATACCTGCCCCCAGCCGATTCCTCGGCTGCTGAAATGAAAGCTGTCGGTGATGGGGGTGATCTGGGCGCTCATCTCCTCTTTGAGGGCGTCGCCCATGGTGAAGATGGCAAAATACATGGCCTCTTTGTCCGGGCCGGCGAAGATATACGCCTCTATGGTGTAGACCCCGTAGGGGTCAACCCGCTCGGTGTAATTGACCTTCAGCGCCTCCACCCCCGCCAGCTTGACCCGCTCTTTTTTGTTCAGGTGAAAGTCGACCGCTCCCTTTTCCATTCCCTCCAAGACCGCGTCATACACCCCATAGAGTGCCTCGGTGTCGGCGGCAGAGGAGACATCTCGGTCGGAGTAAAAGAGGAAGAAATAGCCCGCCTTATTCTCCTGGGTGGGGTAGTGGTAGCACCTCGTGTCGTCCTTTACCCTCCGCCATTCGGCGGGCACTTTATAGGAAAGCCTCTCCAGCTGTACGCTCTCCAGCTGGGGGACAGTGCTCTCTTTTTCGCCCTCTTCCCTCTTGAGGATCGTTTTGCAGCCCGTCAGCTGCAGACACAGGGCCAGCGCGAGGATGGTCCCAACCGCTCTCTTCATATCAACGCCTCCAAACAATCATCTGCAGGCCCACCTGACCGCCCGGTTTCTCACCTGTGAAACTGCACGCTGTTGACAATGGGTTCGATGGCTGGCTTCATGGTCTTGGCCAGCTCGTCGTTCATGATGAAAATCAGAAAGTACATGATGTCGCTGTCCACATCGGCCAACAGGTAGACCACGGTGGTGTAGGGTCCCCGCCCGCCAATGGTCTGGGTGTAGGTGACTTTCATGGCCAATTTGCCCGCCAAATCTACATACTCCTTTTTGTCCAGTCGAAAATTGTCCGCGCTGCCCTGGACCCCCTGAAAGGCCAGCTCGTACCCCAATTTGAGGGCATTTTCGCTGGCGGCGACCGAGAGGTCCGCCTCCATATAGTTGACGTTGAGCAGCCCCGCCGTCTTGTCGGAAGAGGGGTAGTGCCAGTAGCCTGTCTCCCCCGCCTGCTGCGCCCACTCCTCAGGGACCTGGTAGGTGATGCCCTGCAGGGACACCGTCTTCATCGCCACCTTCGACGCGCTCTCCCCGCCCTTCTGGGGCTTCCCCTTGCCGCACCCCGTCAGCTGCAGGGCCAGACACAGCGCCATGACGACTGCCAAACACCTTTTCATACAAACTCCTCCTTGCGGGCCGTCGACGGCCCGTTTTGCCCATTATAACACATCCCAAACGACAAAAAAGGAGAAAATTCGACACACAGGTTGTGCAGATTGCCCGGCGGCCCAAAGCCCCCATTCTCGCCCTCCCCTTTTAAAAAAACAGGGCCCGCACATGATGCGGGCCCTGTTCTCTATTAGGGGGCGCAGACAGCCGCAAACGACACGGCGCCCCTTACTTTTACATTGGGGCCGTCATCCCTTTCCCGTCACCGGGAGGAGGGGGAGCTGTCTGTTCTGCGGTTGCGGCGGGGAAGAAGGGTGAGCCCTCCCAGGCCGGCAGCCAGGGCTGCCAGGAGGAGGACCATCCCAACCCCCTTCTCGCCGGTGGTGGGACTGCCGCCGTCCGGCTCTCCCCCGTCGGGGGTAGGCGCGGGATCGGGGGCAGGGTCGGGGGTAGGCGTGGGATCGGGCTTGGGGATGGGGTCAGGCTCCTCTGTGCCGGCGGCAA
This sequence comes from Acetanaerobacterium sp. MSJ-12, assembly GCF_018917875.1. Classification (NCBI taxonomy): domain Bacteria; kingdom Bacillati; phylum Bacillota; class Clostridia; order Eubacteriales; family Oscillospiraceae; genus Acetanaerobacterium; species Acetanaerobacterium sp. MSJ-12. The sequence goes on from NZ_JAHLPK010000011.1 coordinate 47,243, forward strand.
CCAAGGCCTTGACGGCAAAGAGGGCGCCCGAGTCGTTGCCGTAGTAGGCGACGCCGCTGGCCCCGTCGATGACCACATTGGAGAGGCAGTAGTTCTGGCTCCCCTCCTGGGGGGTGTAGACGGTGGCGAGGGTCAGCTGCCCATCTTTGAGGGTCGCCCGGTAGAGGGCGCCCGGGTTGGCGTTTTGGGTGAACCAGGCACTCACCTCTTCCCCGTCAACGGTGAGGGTGGGGGTGTTGCCTGCGGCCGCCAGGGCCAGTTGGGTGACGGGGGCCAGGGTGGCGCTGTCAAACACCGCCAGGTAGCCGTCGGCGAAGGTCCCGCCGGCCACAAACACCTTGCCCTCCGCCACCACCGGGCTGGCATTGGTGCCGGCGGGGAGGGCGGCCTTGGCCGAGAGGGTGGGGACGCCGCCCTCGCTCAGGGTGACGCGGCAGAGCTGGCCGTCTTTGGTGGCACAGTAGAGGGCCCCGCCCGACTGGACAATGGCGCTGCGCACCCCGCCGCCCAGGTCGAGGGTCCCCTTGACGGCACCGGTCTTGGCGTCGGCCGAGACCAGCACGCCGTCGTCCCCGGCAAAGACGATGAAGTCGCCCACCATGGCGGCTCCCGCCCCGTAGTAGCCGGGGCTGTCCACGCCGTAGGTCCAGAGGGGGGCCACCTCCTCATCGCTGCGGCGGCCGTCGGTATCCGCCGCCGAGAAGGCGGCAAAGTACCCCTTCAACCGGCTGCCGGAAGAGCCGTTGGTAAAGCCGGTGTAGAAGACGCCGTCGCGGTAGGTGATGGTGGAGAGCGTCTGCATCCCGCTGACGCCCTCGGTCAAAAAGAGGGATTCGAGGGTAGAGGCGCTAAAGACCTGTACCCGCCCGTCCCCCAGGGGGACAAAGAGTTTGCCCTCGCCGTAGGCGAGATAGGCGTAGTAGCCGTTCGGGGCCGCCAGGGCCGCCGCCTTCTCCACCTCGCCGGTGGAGGCGTTTAGCAGCTGCACCTGGTTGTCCCGCACCAGGGCCAACTTGCCGTCCACCAGGATGGGGGAACCGGCATAGCCGCCGCCCCAGAGGGGGTCGACCGCGGTGCAGGTCTGCTGCCAGAGCAGCGAGCTGCTGCCCGCGGGCTTGAGGGAGGGGAGGACGGCGTTGTTGCCGACATCCCCCTGGTGCATCGGCCAGGCGGAGGGGAGAGCGGGCTGAACCGGGCCGGGCACCGGGGTACGTTTGAGGACCAGATCGAGGGTGTTGGTCTGCCCCTGCACGGTGACGGCGAGGACGACCGGGGTCTCCTCCCCCGTCAGGGGGATGGTGACGCGCACCGGGTTTCCCTTGGTCTCGGCGGCCAGGGAGACCGCCTGCGCCCCCACCTCTTTGCCGTTTACGGTGACGACGGCGGCGGGGTCCTTGACATTCAGGGTGAGGGTCACCTCGTCCTTGGCCTCGTCCACCGGGATGGTGTAGCTGCTCTCCCCCGGCTGCAACGCGATGTCGAGCCCCTCGACCGAGAGGGCGGCAACCTCGTTGGTAAAGGCGGGGATGGTCAGCGCGACCTGGGCGGTGATGCCGGGGACGGCCGCTGTGCCGTCGGCGTTCTTCACCTTCTCATAGCGCAGGCTCTTCAGAGGGGTGGAGAGGGTGACCTGCGCGTCGGGCTCGCCAAAGTCGGGCCGCTTGAGCAGCTCAAAGAGGTTGGAGCCGCCGTAACCACCGGTGGTGGTGCCGATGTAGCCGTAGGGAGAGGCGCTCCAGCTGCCCAGCTCCACCCCCACGTTGCCGGGGCAGGAGCTGTTTTTCAGGGTGTAGACAAAGGCGTCGCCCTCCCTGTGCATCCGGTAGAAGGAGACGTGGCCGTTTGCCCGGTCCCACCCCAGGTTGTGGGTGATGAAGTCAGGGCTCTCGTTTGCGCCCTTGATGCCGTCAAAGAGGGCGTCCTCATAGGCCTTCATCTCGGCGTTGGCGACGTCCACCTCGGCCTGGGTGATCCCCTTGATGGTGACCGGGAAGGTCTTGGTGGCGCTGACCCCCTGGTAGGTGAGGGTCAATTTGAGGTTGGTCTGGGTGTCGGGCGCGCCGACGCTGCGGTAGACATTGCAGCGCAGATAGCTGGCGGTGAGGTAGTTGGTCCCATCCGCCGCCGCGCTGTCGGTGGACCACTGGTAACTCATGGCCCTGTTCTCGGGGGTGTCGGCGATCACCCCCGCCTTGATCAGGTCGCTGACATCCTTGAGCTGAATGTCGAATTCCAGCGCCTGGGGGTCGATTTCGGTCAGCCCCAGGCTGCTCATCTCGGTAAAGCCGTCGAGGGTGACCCCCGCCAGCGCCGCATCGACGGCCGTCTGGGCGGCGTCGTGCTCCTGCTGGGTGACGGCGGGGACCGTGAGGGGAATCTCCACCGTCCGCTTGGTGACCGAGCCGGAGGTGTAACTGTCCTTGTCGATGGTGAGGGTCAGCTTGACGGTGGCGTCGAGCTCGCCGTAGGCGGGCCGGTTGACCTTCACCGAGCTGGAGCCGTAGGAGGGCGGATCGATAACAGCGGTGTTGTCACTCGCCCACTTCAGCGCGACGTCGCTATACCCGCTCACCCCATAGGAGGAGAGGGTCTTTTGCAGTTTCAGCGGGCCCACCACGTGGTCGGCGTCGGCATTGTCCAGGCCGATGAGGGCAAATCCGTCCGCCCCGCCAAAGAGGGCGGCGGCGCCGTCGATCTGCTCCTGGGTGGTCTTTGTGTGCGCCGGCACGGTGACCAGAACGGTCTTTTCGCAAAAGACGCCGGGGACACTCGCCTTGGAGAAGCGGAAGGTGACCTCTCCCTGCACCTTTTCGTCGGTGAAGGTGACCTTCCCATTTTCATCGCCCGCCGCAGCGGAGATGTTGGCGTTGCCGCTGGAGACCACCTCGACCAAAATGTCGGTGCGGTCCATCCGCAACTGCCAGGTGGTCTCAATATTGTCCACCGGCACGTCGTTGTAATCGCTGTCCCAATCGGTCTCCCGCACATAGAGGCCGGTGGTCGCGGAGAGGCTCACCCCGTCCACCGCGGCCTGGATCTCGGCGCGCACCTCGTCGGCGGTGACGGCCTTGACGGTGACCGAAAAGACCTTGGTGTCGCTCGCGTTGCCGCGGGAGATGGTGGCGGTAAGGGTGAGGGTCACATCCACCCCGTCGGTGGGGCGGGTGAGCTTGCCGTTGTCGCCGAGAACCGCTTGATTGTCGCTCTGCCAGGCGATGCTGGTCCCGGCGCTGCCGGCGGTGGGCAGGGTCAAATCGCCCTTCACCGCCGAGAGGTCGCCCAGATCCAGCTCGCCTTTGGCCTTGGCCACCGCCTCAGCGTCGGTGTAGGTCACCTCGGTGACCGTCAGCTCGGCATAGGGGCGGCTGATGTCGATAGCCGGATTCCCCTTGCTGTCGTACCAACTGCTCTTGCGGACAGCGGAGAGGGTGTACAGGCCCGCCTCGTCAAAGGTGAGGGAGGCGACGCCGTTTTCGTCGGTGGTGCCCACCTCGGCCTCTGCCCCGCCGTCTTTAGAGGCGAGGATGGTGGCCCCCTTGACCGGCGACGCCGCGGCGGCATTCATCCCCGCGGTGCCCATGAGGGTGACCGAGACGGGTTCGCCGGTGTTGGCCGTCAGGCTATCACCGGCAAAATAGGTGTAGAGGCTGCCGGCGTATGCACTGTACCAGAGGTCGTATAGGGTGACCTCGTCGCCATTTGCCAGGGGGCAGCCGTCGATGAGGTAGCCGGTGCCGTCCTTTGCGGGATAGGCGTCGTTGACCATGTACATGAAATAGACATCGGTCGGGGCGTCGGCGTTGGTGTCCAAAAAGTCCTGCAAAAAGCCGGGAGTGGCGTCGATAACGTCCGCCGGGTTCAGGCCGTTGTCCACGCAGTACTGCGCCAGCAGGTGCAGGGGGGTGTAAAAACCGGGGTCCTTGTCCGCCCAGGCCGTGAGGCCGTATTCGGGCAGGGATTTGTAGGTGTCGGGCAGGGTGACGGCCGTCGGCTCAACCGCCGTAAAGCCGTACCCCTCGACCCGCAGGGTGGTGCTAATCCCGGCGCCGCCCCGAGGGGCGCCGGCCGCGGCATAGGCCGGGGTCAGCAGGGCGCCCAGCGCCAGGCAGAGCGCCAGGACCAAGCTTGTCAGTCGTTTTGTCATTGTCTCTCTCCTTTTTTGTTCCCTTCGGGGGAAAAAGGAAAGGGCCCGCCGAAACTCGGCGGGCCCCAAAGAGCGTACAAACATGATTGGGGGGCCAGGACATGCCCCCGCGCACTATTGTACCGTCTTTTCCTCACCGAAAGATAGGTTCCAATGCGCCGGCGGATATCCTGACTTGAGGCTGCGGGCGGCCTGTTGGCCGCCACTCCTCCCCCCGCCCTTCCCAGCGCGCGCCCAGAACGCGCGCCAGTGGTTGCGGGGTTCGTCCCCTCTCACAGTAGAGTGAGCTGCTGCGGATTTGCACCGCATTCCCCGTCCGGCGGCAGGGCTTTTGCCCGCCGCCTCCACAGCCAAAAGGCTGTACCGACACCCCTATGATACAGGCATTTTTTGGAATTGTCAATGCCTGACCAAGCGATTTTTCCCCCTTTCGGCAGGGGGCGGCCTCCCCGCAAAATCGACGGCCTTCCTTGTTTTGCGGCCGGTTTCATGGTATGATAAAAAATATCGATCCCGGCGAACAAGGGGCGCCGACTTGAAACGAAAAAGGAGCGATCTCCCCCATGGGAATTTTTGTTGCAATAGCCATCCTCTTCATTTTGATCTCCTGCGTCCTCTTTTTGGTGCGCACCCCGCTGGCCCAGTGGGGCAGTTGGCAGTGGATCTTCCTGGCCTTCAGCGTGCTGCTGCTGCTCTTCTTTGTGGCCATGGTCTGGTACTCCATCCAGACCCACCGGGAGCGCAAGGAGGAGAAGGCCGAGCGGGCCCAGCAGGAGCGGGAGGCCCGCCGCCGGCAGGCCGCCATCACCTACGACGACCTGGACATCCTCCCCGAGGAGGAGCGGGAGGAACCCGACGACTTTGACTACGAGGGGTACAGCCAGGTCGAGGAGGGTGAGATCGTCTACATCGACGGCAAGGTGATGATCGCCGGTTCGGAAGAGGCCAACGCTGCGGTGGCCGCCCTCAAGGCCGAGAAGGAGGAGGCCCGCCGCCGGGACGCCGAGGAGAAAGCCCGCCTCAAGGCCGAGGAAGAGGCCCGCCAAAAGGGCGAAGATCCCCAGGAATGACCCCGTTTTTCGGCAGCCAAAAGCCGCCCCCGCCGCGCGTTGCGGCGGGGGCGGCTTTTTTGCTGGAAAGGGGCTACTTCTCCCCCTCCTTGTGGCGGGCCTTGATCCCGTCCCAGTAGGCCTTGGCGGCCTGCTCGGTCTTGTTGGGGCCGTACTGGTAGTAGACCCGGCCGCGCAGGCTGTCGGGCAGGTACTGCTGGGCCACATAGTGGTCGGGGTAGTCGTGGGGCAGGCGGTAGCTGAGCCCGCGGCCCATCTTGGCCGCCCCGCCGTAGTGGGCGTCTTTGATGGAGGCGGGCACGTCGGAGTAGCGGCCCGCCTCCACGTCGGCCATGGCGGCGGCGATGGCCAGGTTGGCCGAGTTGGATTTGGGGGCGGTGGCCATGAGGATGGCGGCCTGGGCCAGGGGGATGCGCCCCTCGGGCAGCCCCAGTTGCAGGGCGCTGTCGACGCAGGCCTTGACGATGGCCACACACTGGGGGTAGGCCAGACCCACGTCCTCGCTGGCGATCACCAGCAGCCGCCGGCAGGCCGAGGGCAGGTCCCCCGCCGCCAGCAGCCGGGCCAGGTAGTGGACGGCCGCGTCCGGGTCGGACCCGCGGATCGACTTTTGCAGAGCGCTCATCACGTCGTAGTGGGCGTCGCCGTCCCGGTCGTAGCGCATGGCCGAGCGCTGGGCCACCTGCATCGCCCGCTCCAGGGTGATGGTCTTTTCCTCCCCGCCCTCGTCAAAGCCGGTGCCGTTGCAGCACAGCTCCACCGCGTTGAGGGACTTGCGCACATCCCCCCCGCAGCTCTGGGCGATGTAGTCGGCCACCTCGTCGGGGCAGTGGATGGGGTAGCCCATCTCCCCCGCCATCTTCTCAAAGGCGCGCAGCACCGCCCGCTTGACCTCCTGTGGCTCCACCGGCCGGAACTCGAAGATGGTGGAGCGGCTGAGAATGGCGTTGTAGACGTAAAAATAGGGGTTTTCGGTTGTGGAGGCGATGAGGGTGATGGAGCCGTCCTCCAAAAATTCCAGCAGGGTCTGCTGTTGCTTTTTGTTCAGGTACTGGATCTCGTCCAGGTAGAGGAGAATCCCCCCCGCGCCGGAGAAGGTGTCCAGCTCGGCGATGATCTGCTTGATGTCGGCGGTGGAGGCGGTGGTGCCGTTGAGGCGGTGGAGTTCCTTCCCCGCCTGCTTGGCCACGATGCGGGCCACGGTGGTCTTCCCCACCCCCGAAGGGCCGTAAAAGATCATGTTGGGGATCTGCCCCGAGTCGGCGATGTTGCGAAAGACCGAGCCGGGGGCCAGCAGGTGTTGCTGGCCCACCACCTCGTCGAGGGTCTGGGGGCGAATGCGGTCGGCCAAGGGCATGGCGGTCTCCTCCTGTTTTTTGCAAAGTGAAGTCAAAACAGATGGGCCGGCGGGCTTCTCCCCGCCGGCCCATCTGCTATTGTAACACAGTCTCCCCTGTTTTTTAGAGGTAGAGGGGATATTTTTCGCACAGGGCCCCCACCCGCTGGCGGATGGCGTCGGCCTGGCCCGCAAAGTCGGCGGCGGCCAGGTAGATGAGCTCGGCGATCTCGGTCATGTCCGCTTCCTTGAGGCCGCGGGTGGTGACCGCCGGGCTGCCGGCGCGGATGCCGCTGGTGACAAAGGTGCTCTTGGGGTCAAAGGGGATGGCGTTTTTGTTGACGGTGATGTAGACCTCGTCCAGCCGGCGCTCAAACTCCTTGCCGGTGAGGTCGAAGTTCTGCAGGTCCACCAGCACCAGGTGGTTGTCAGTGCCGCCGGAGACCAGGCGGAATCCCCGCTCGGTGAGGCCGGCGGCCAGGGCGGCGGCGTTTTTCACCACCTGGCGCTGGTAGTCCTTGAAGGCGGGCTGCAGCGCCTCGCCAAAGCAGACGGCCTTGGCGGCGATGATGTGTTCCAGCGGGCCGCCCTGGGTGCCGGGGAAGATGGCCTTGTCGATTTTTTTGCCCAACTCGGGGTCGTTGGAGAGGATGAGGCCGCCCCGGGGACCCCGCAGGGTCTTGTGGGTGGTGGTGGTGACCACGTCGGCCCAGGGCAGGGGGGAGGGGTGCTCCCCGGCGGCCACCAGCCCGGCGATGTGGGCCATGTCCACCATCAGCAGGGCGCCGCACTCCTTGGCGATCCCCGCAAGGGTCTCAAAGTCGATGGTGCGGGGGTAGGCGCTGGCCCCGGCCACGATCAGTTTGGGCCGCCACTCCAGCGCCTGGGCGCGCAGGGCGTCGTAGTCGATCTGCTCGTCCTCGCGGGTGACCCCGTAGGAGGCAAACTGAAAGTATTTTCCCGACATGTTCACCGGGCTGCCGTGGGTCAGGTGCCCGCCGTCGGCCAGGGACATCCCCAGCACCTTGTCGCCGGGGGCGAGGAGGGCGAAGTAGACGGCCATGTTGGCCTGGGCGCCCGAGTGGGGCTGTACGTTGGCCCACTGGCAGTCAAAGAGCGCCTTGGCCCGGTCGATGGCCAGGGTCTCCACCATGTCGATGTACTCGCAGCCGCCGTAGTAGCGCTTGCCGGGGTAGCCCTCGGCGTACTTGTTGGTGAGGATGCTCCCCATGGCGGCCATCACCGCCGGCGAGACGATGTTCTCGGAGGCGATCAGCTCCAAATTGCGGCGCTGGCGGGCCAGCTCCAGCCCCATGGCCTTGGCCAGCTCGGGATCGGTCTTTCCCACAAAGCCGATGGTGTCCATCATATCTGCAAACATAGTTCTTCCCTCCTATTTTCCAAGCCGCAAACCGGGGCCGCGGCCGCATTATCAACCAGTATACCCCGATTTCCCCAAAAGCACAAGGCGGCGCACAGACCGCCGGGCCTCTCACCGGGCGCCGTTTGCCCAAAGTGGGGCGGATGCGGCCAGAACCGCCCCCGCCCCATCCGCCGTCCCCCCGCAGAGTGAGGGCGCACGGCCGCAAAGGGAAGGGGCGGGGCCGGCAAAACCGCACAGACAGGCAGAGGATGTCCCCTACGCCCGTGCCATCGCCACGGCGCACAGACCGGCGCGGCCACAGCCGCCTGATGGGGCCCCCTTCTGCCGTCCGGCTGCGCTTTCCACCCCCTTTCACCGGGGAAGCGAAAGGGCGGGACAACAGGTGCCGCGGGGGCCCTAGCGGCCGACGAGCATTTGAAAGAGGGGGGCGCTCTCGTTCCAGACCAGGGGGTAGGTGTGGGGAAAATAGAGGGCCATGCGCACCACGTAGATCAGCAGCACCCCCACCATCATCACCCCGTAGGGCCAGACCTGGGTGTGCCAGGTCTTTTTGAGGAGAAGGGAGAGCAGGGCAAACCCCGCCGTCAGGGCCACCAGATAGATGGCCGGGTTGAGGGCGAAGGCACCGGCAAAGTCCAGCTGCAACAGGCAGATCCCGGCGCGGGTGAGGCCACAGCCGGGGCAGGGCACCCCGGTGATCGCATAGAAGGGGCACTGGTAGTGGCCGGTGAGGATCAGCACCACCTCCACCGCAAAGAGGGCGACGATGAGCCAGACCAGCCAGCGGTTTTTGGGGCGGAGGGCGGATGGGACACGGTTCACGGACAGACCTCCTCTCCTTCGTTTTTCCGGGCCGCCCAGCACAGAGCAGCGGGCGGCCGATTTTTTTATTTTACCATGAAACGGCCCCGCTGGCAAAGGGGCGCGGCGGGTTTCCAGCAGGGCAAAAATCGGCGAGGGACCCGGCTGCTTACCGGGCGGCAGGGCTTTTCTCTGCCAACTGTGGGTGGATAAAGTATCCTTTCAACTGTGCTCCGAACGGTTCTTCCATTTCAAAATTTCCCGATGCAACAGCGCTCCTGCCTGTCAGGTCTGTCCCACTTCCCCGGCGGCAGAGCCGCAAAAGGGGGGGCACGCCGCCCCCTGCCGCGGGCCGCATTTTTTTACCGCCGCCTGTGCAAACGCCCAACTCGTAGCGGGGAAATCGAACGCCCTTATAATGCCAAACCCGGCCAGCCTCGAAACGGGGGGTCGGCACAGCTTTGGGGAGCTGCGCTCGCGACCCTCTCCAACCGCCGGTTGGGGCGCACCCCATTTTACGACAGATAAAATCTGCAAATCCGCCCCCGCCGTCTTGCGCAACACCGGGCGGTATGGTACACTATTTTTGTCTAATTTGCGGGATAGAGGCCGTTTTCCGGCGGCTTTTTCCGCCCTGTGAGGAGGGTGTTTCATGACCAAAAAAGAGCGCGCCTTAGAGGCGGTGCGGCGGCTGAAGGAGATCTACCCCATGTCCGACTGCACCCTGGAATACGACCAGCCCTACCGGCTGCTCATCGCGGTGCGGCTGGCGGCCCAGTGCACCGACGCGCGGGTAAACCAGATCACGCCCATTTTATTCGAGCGCTTCCCCACCCTGGAGTCCCTGGCCGACGCCGACCCCAAGGACGTGGAGGCCATCGTCCGCCCCTGTGGGCTGGGCAAGACCAAGGCGCGGGACATCGTCAGCCTCTGCGGGATGCTCATCGACCAGTACGACTCCCAGGTGCCCGACAGCTTGGAGGAGCTGCTCAAGCTGCCCGGGGTGGGGCGCAAGACCGCCAACTTGATCGTGGGGGACGTGTTCGGCAAACCGGCCATCGTCACCGACACCCACTGCATCCGCCTGTCCTACCGCATCGGCCTGACGGAGCGCAAAGAGCCGGTGAAGGTGGAGATGGCCCTGCGCAAGATCATCCCCCCGGAGGAGTCCAACAACTTCTGCCACCGGCTGGTCAACTTCGGGCGGGACGTCTGCAACGCCCGCAGCCCCAAGTGCGAGGGCTGCCCCCTGGCAGACATCTGCAAAAAGACCGACGTAGAGAAAAAGCCCGCCAAGAAGCCTGCCGCCAAAAAGGCGGCCGCACCGGCGGTCTGAGGAACAAGTGGAGAGAGACGAGAGGAGAGAGAGCATGGCCCCTTCAAAAGTGTATTTCACCAACATGCGCACCACCCTGGAGGAAAACCTGCTGCAGAAGCTGGAGCGCCTCTGCCGGGAGGCGGGGATGGAGCGCATCGACTTTCACAACAAGTACGCCGCCATCAAGATCCACTTCGGCGAACCGGGAAATCTGGCGTTTTTGCGGCCCAACTACGCCAAGGTGGTGGCCGACCTGGTCAAAAAGCTGGGGGGACGCCCCTTCTTGACCGACTGCAACACCCTCTATGTGGGGCGGCGCAAAAACGCCCTGGACCACCTGGACGCCGCCTATGAAAACGGGTACAGCCCCTTTTCCACCGGCTGCCACGTGATCATCGCCGACGGTCTCAAAGGGACCGACGAGGCCCTGGTGCCCATCGACGGGGAGTATGTGCGCGAGGCCAAGATCGGTCAGGCGGTGATGGACGCCGACGTGGTCATCTCCCTGACCCACTTCAAGTGCCACGAGGCCACCGGCATCGGCGGGGCGCTCAAGAACATCGGCATGGGCTGCGGCTCCCGCGCCGGGAAGATGGAGATGCACTCCAGCGGCAAACCCTATGTGGAGGAGGAGCGCTGCATCAGCTGCGGCAGCTGCCGCAAGAACTGCGCCCACGGCGCCATCTCCTTTGTGGAGAAAAAGGCCCGCATCGACCACAGCCGCTGCGTGGGCTGCGGGCGCTGCATCGGCGTCTGCCCGGCGGACGCGGTGCAGCCCGCGTCGGACGAGGCCAACGAGATCCTCGACTGCAAGATCGCCGAGTACTCCCTGGCGGTGCTTCAGGGGCGGCCCCACTTCCACATCAGCCTGGTGATCGACGTCTCCCCCTTCTGCGATTGCCACGCTGAAAACGACGCGGCCATCATCCCCGACGTGGGGATGTTCGCCTCCTTCGACCCGGTGGCGCTGGACATGGCCTGCACCGACATGGCCAACCGCCAGCCCGCCCTCCCCGGCAGCCACCTGGACGGCAGGGAGGACGGCGACCACTTCTGCGCCGCCCACCCCACCACCGACTGGAAGGGCACCCTGCTGCACGCCGAGAAGATCGGCCTGGGCAGCACCGAATACGAACTGGTTGAAATCTAGGCCCGCCCGGCGGGCTTTCAGCGCGAAAAACCGTCCACCAAAGAAAGCGGGGCCGGAAGGGATCCTCCTTCCGGCCCCGCCTTTTTGCGCCCTCTTTTCACCCCAAATATTTTCGCCCTTTGCTCCATCCCCTGTGCGGGTGCGCCCGGCAGGCCGCCTTTTGGCCCCAGCAACAGGGCCATCGCCGAGGGCGATCCCCGCAAGGCGTTCCCCTTGCCTCCCCCTCTTGTCCGCCCCAAAATAGACGTTGATTGGTTCGGGCCGGGCTTCAAGGGCACAGCCCCCTTCTGCTCGAAGTGGGGGCCAATCGGTCGGGGGCAACCGGCTTCCTCCCCCCTCGTTTGGGCCAGCGGCGCGCCGCCGCAAAGGGGGGCATCCAGGCGGGCCGCATCTGCCCCTGCCCCTGCCCCTGCCGGTACAACGCAAGGTGGGTGCACTCTAGGGAGGGGGAACATCCCGCCGGACGTGGAGTGAACAATCACAGCAAGCACTTGCGACAATATCGTCAAAAAAACATCCCCTCGCGGGGCGACGCTTAAAAGCGCGGCCGCATGGGGAATGGCGGGTCGCACAGCCGCGTATTGCAGCCTCCAAAAATCCCCCCACAACCCGTCGGGGCGTTGGCGGGGCTTTCCCCTGCCTGTCCCGCAGAACTTCTCCTTCCCGGCCGAAGGCCCCGCTGGCAGGGGCGGTGGGGCCTTTTTGATCCGCCGTCAACCCCGTCACCTGGGGTTATCCCTTCTTCCAGCCATATATGGCAATGTAGAAGGGCAAAAGAGGGCAGGGCCGAAAAGGGATTCCCTTTTCTCCCCTACAGGTGGGCGCGGTCGGAAAAAGCCCTGTCAAAATTGACCCTCACCAGCCGCCCCCCTCTCCTATCCCCTTTCATCGCTTTTGGAGTGTAGGGCAAAGGGGCGCGCTTTTCCCCTCCCGCCCCGGCAGAAAAAGGGGGCCGGCGGTCCTTTGACCATCGGCCCCACAAGAGCTTTTTCACAGTTTGATTTCCACCACGCCGCCGTCTTTGGTGCGCACCTCCACCAAGGTGAAGCCCGGATGGGCTTTGCGGTAGCGGCGGATGGCCTGAAAGAGGGTCAGGATCTGCGCGGCCGTCAGCTCGATGCCCCGGTCTTTTGCCGCGCGGGCGAAAACCCTGGCCGAGAGCCCGCTGAAGGCCAAGCGGTTGGGGATGGGGAGGCGAAGGCGAACGCCCCCCTCCCGGATGCGAATATTCATTCCACCACGATCTCCACGTGTTCGCCCTTGGCGGTGTCGACCTCTACCAGGCGGCCGATGACCCCCTGCTCCACCAAATCAAAGATCTTGTCGAAGTCCAGGTCCTTGAGGGCGGGGTTCTCCCCCACCTGGGGGATCTGCAGTCCGATTTGCAGGCCGATGCGCACCAGCGAGAGGGGCAGCTTGATCCGCACCCGATCCCCCTCGTCGCTGTCGACGATGATCTTGATGAGCATCTCGTCCGCGTTCTTCCGCTCCTCCGGCGGCAGCAGCCGCACCTCTTCCCCCCGGGGGCCCCGTAGCAGTTCGTCCACGGTGATGCCGAAGAAGTCGGCGAGTTGGGGGAGGATGAGGATGTCGGGACAGGAGGCGCCGTTCTCCCACTTGGAGACCGCCTGGGGCGAAACCCCAAACTCCTCCGCCAGCTGTTCCTGGGTGAGCCCCTTGGCCCGCCGGTTTTCCGCGATCTGTCTGCCGATCTGATTCTCTTCCATTTTTCATTTCTCCCTTTCGGTGATGTAGGCGGCTCCCTTTGGGGCCTGGTACCAGTATGCCGGAAATGGCCCCCCGTCGGAAGGGACTTGCCGTTGAGCGAAGGGAGAGCGCTGGTTGCATTTTGCCCGCTTTTCCCCGGTTTTTCACAACCGTGAGTTGGATTTTGCCGGTTTTCCCTCAACCGGCGTCCATCTCTCTACTGCTGGTTGTATCACACCTCCAGCAGCTTGTCAAAGCAGAGGCGCTCGGCCCCCGCCTCGGCGCCGTCTTGCAGGTAGATGATCCCGCAGTAGGCAAAGCCATTTTTTTCGAGCATCCGCTGCATCGAGGCGTTTTGCCGGTGGGTGTCGATGCGGATCTGCCCCACCCCCTGCGCCCTGCAGAGGTCGGCCGCCGCCGACACCAGCCGGCCGGCCAGCCCCTGGCCCTTGCAATCCTCCCGCACCGCGACCCGGTGCATCACCGCGTAGGGGCCCTCGCCCCGCCAACTCCCCTGGGAGATGGTGTCGTAGGTGGGCTCCCCCGCAAAGGAGATGGCGGTGGTGCCCAGCACCCGCTCCCCGTCGGCCAGCACATAGGACCAGCCCCGGGCGATGTCCGCCTCGATGGCGGGGCGGTCGGGGTAGCCGTTTTGCCACTGGTCGATCCCCCGCGCCTTTAAGGAGGCCTGCGCCTGGCGGACGATCTCCATCACCCCGTCCAGGTCGGCGGCCTCTGTCTTGCGAAATGTCATCTCTTGCACTCCTCCCTCTTCTCTTTCTCTGTTTGTCCTTTTATTATACGGGATGTGCCCCCCTCCCGCAACACGCAAAAAAGCGCCCCGGACGGGGTCCCGTCCAGGGCGCTTTTTGTCAGTGGAAAACGGGTCACTGCCCCTGTACCATCGGCTCTGCCGACTCCTCGGGGAGGGCCGCCAACCGGCTGCGCAGGTTGTAGATGAGCAGGCCGATGCACAGCAGGAAGGTCAGCAGTTCGGAAGAGGGGGTGGTCAGCCAGACCCCGTCGACCCCCAGCAGGCTCGAGAGGGTCCAGAGGCCCAGCAGCATGAAGACGACCCCCTTGCAGATGGAGAGAAGGTTGGCGCTGCGGGAGCACTCGAGCCCCTGAAAGATGGCGATGGTGGTCAGGTTACAGGCCATGGTCAGGAAGGCAAAGCTGTACAGCCGCAACCCGTGGGTGCCGATGGCGATGAGGGCGTCCTCCCCCGCCTTGGCAAAGACCCCGATCACCTGGCTGGGGAAGAGCTGGAAGAGGGCGAAGAGGAACAGTCCAAAGCCCACCGCCACCGCATAGGCGGTGACGAGGGAGCGCTTGACCCGCTCCCGCTTGCCGGCGCCGTAGTTGACCCCCACCAGGGGCTGGGCCGAGAGGCCGATGGAGTTGCACATGGAAAAGACCACGAAGGAGAGGTTGGAGACCACCGAGTAGGCAGAGACCGCCAGGTCGCCCCCCAGCCGCAGCATGGCGTTGTTGAAGCAGAAGATGGTGAAGGCCGAGGCCAGTTCGGACACGCAGGAGCCAAAGCCGTTTTTGGCCACCCGCCCCAGCCAGGAGAACATGGCCTTGGAGGGGCGGAAGGCGATGGTGTGGGGATGCCCCTTGCGGAAGTGGAGCAGGTTGACGGCAATGCCCACCGCCGGGGCCAGACCGGTGGCCAGAGAGGCGCCGAAGACCCCCATCCCCATGGGGAAGATGAAGACGTAATCGAAGATGATGTTGAAGCTGTTGGAGGCGATGGTCGCCCCCATCACCAGGTTGGGGGCCCCGTCCACCCGCACAAAGAAGCCGATGATCTGGTTGAGGATGTAGAGCACCTGGGTGGCGGTGAGGGGGAGCAGGTAGTCCTTGACCATGGGCAGCAGCTCCTCGCTGGCGCCGGAAAAGCGGGCGATGGGGTCCAAAAAGAGCATGACCACGGCGGTGATGAGCACCCCGGCAATCGCCCCCAAGCTCACGCAGAGGGAGAAGAGCTCGGTCCCCGCCCGCTCGTTTCGCCGCCCGGTCTCGATGCCCAGGATGGTGCAGCCGCCGATGCCCAGCAGCAGGGAGATGACCCCGCCCACAATGACAAAGGGCAGCGCCAAACTCAGCACCGCCAGCCCGTCGGCCCCCACCCCTTTGCCCACATAGAACATGTCGACAAAGGCAAAGGCCGAGACAGAAAAGTTGCTCAGCAGCGTCGGCACAAAGTAGCGGATAAAGTGCCCCTTCACACTTCCCCTGGTCAAATCGTACTGTTTCAAACAAATCCTCCTCTGTCAAAACCGGAGGCGGATGGCCCCGGAAAAATTAGTCCAAAGTTATACTATATACCCCCAAAAAGGGGCACGGCGATGGCTCGCCGCACCCAATTCGGTTGGTTCTTGGCGCCGGTGAAGGCCTTGACAAGGCCCCTGCGGCTATTTTTGAGAACCCCTTAAAGGGGCTTTTTCTCCCGCATTCGCTGGAGGAAGCGCTGGGCCCCCACCACGGCGCGGGTGTGCTCCCCCTCGCCGATCTTGCCAAAGTCGTCCTCGGCGGTGACGGCGAAGCGGGCGGTCCGCCCGTCAAAGGACAGCAGGGTAGCCGTGGCCCGGACGGTGGCCCCCAGCGGGCTGGGGGAGAGGTGGGTCGAGCCGATTTGGGCCCCCACCGAGGTCTCGCCCTCTTTTAACAGGGGGGCCAGGCAGGCGGTTGCCGCCTTCTCCATCAAGGCCAGCATGGCGGGGGTGGCGTACACCTCCAATTCGCCGCTGCCCACGGCTTTGGCGGTCTTTTCGGGCGTCACCTCTTCGGTGGCGGTGTAGCTGCGGTTTTCCTGCTCCATTGGGCTCCCCCTCGATTGTCCGATATTTTACGAATCGTGTTTAGTATAGAAGAACTGGTCGCCATAGTCAAGGGTAATGGCGTCATTTTTTTGCAGTTTTCCGGCCAACAGCTCCTCCGAGAGCATATCCTCCACGTGGGAGACGATGGCCCGGCGCAGGGGGCGGGCCCCGTAGACCGGGTCAAAGCCCACCGAGGCAAGCTGTTTGACCGCCGCCTCGGTCCAGTCCATCTGCACCCCTACGTTTTTCAGCCGCCCGGCCAGTTCGCCCAGCATGTTGCCGGCGATCTGCTCGATGTTTTCCTGGGTGAGTTTGGAGAAGACGATGATGTCGTCCACCCGGTTCAAAAACTCGGGGCGGAAGGTCTCTTTGAGCTGCTCCATCACCCGGGCCTTGACGTCCTGTTCCAGGCTGTCGGCCACCCCGGAAAAGCCCAGGCTCTGGCGCTTTTCGGTGATGAGCCGGGCCCCCACGTTGGAGGTCATGATGATCACGCAGTTGCGGAAGTTGACCTTGCGGCCCTGGCTGTCGGTGAGGGTGCCCTCGTCCATGATCTGCAGCAGCATGTTGAAGACGTCGGGGTGGGCCTTTTCGATCTCATCAAAGAGGACCACGCTGTAAGGGTTGCGGCGCACCTTCTCGGTGAGCTGGCCGCCCTCGTCATAGCCCACATATCCCGGGGGCGAGCCGATGAGCTTGGAGACGGTGTGCTTCTCCATGTACTCGGACATGTCCAGCCGGATCATGGCGGTGTCGTCGCCGAAGAGGGCCTCGGCCAGGGCCTTGGTGAGCTCAGTCTTGCCCACGCCGGTGGGCCCCAAAAAGATGAAGGAGCCGATGGGGCGGCGGGGGTCTTTGAGCCCGGCCCGCCCCCGGCGGATGGCCTTGGCGATGGCGGTGACCGCCTCGTCCTGGCCGATGACCCGCCGCTTGAGGATGTTTTCCATGTCCAACAGGCGCTCGCTCTCCTGCTTGGTCAGCTGGCTCACCGGCACCTTGGTCCAGAGGGAGACCACCTGGGCAATCTCCTCGGGGCCCACCTCGTCGGACTTGTGGGTGTTGCCCTCCTCCCACTTTTTTTTCTGGGCGTCCAGCTTCTCCTTGAGGGTCTTTTCCTGATCGCGCAGGGCGGCGGCCCGCTCGAAATCCTGGGCGTTGACCGCCGACTCCTTCTCGGCTGCCAGCTGGCCCAACTGCTCTTCCAGCTCCCGCACGTCCTGGGGGGCGGTGTAGTTTTTCAGCCGCACCCGGGAACAGGCCTCGTCGATGAGGTCGATGGCCTTGTCGGGCAGGTAGCGGTCGCTGATGTAGCGGGTGGAGAGCTCCACCGCCGCCTCGATGGCCTCGTCGGTGATCTTGACCTTGTGGTGGGCCTCGTACTTGTCCCGCAGCCCCTTGAGGATCTCCACCGAGTCCTCCTTCGAGGGCTCCTCCACCGTCACCGGCTGGAAGCGGCGCTCCAGGGCGGCGTCCTTTTCAATGTACTTGCGGTACTCGTCCAGGGTGGTGGCACCGATGACCTGGATCTCCCCCCGGGAGAGGGCGGGCTTCAGGATGTTGGCGGCGTCCACCGCTCCCTCGGCCGCGCCGGCGCCCATGATGGTGTGCAGCTCGTCGATGAAGAGGATGACGTTTTTGGAGGCGGTGAGCTCGGCAATGGCGTTTTTCAGCCGCTCCTCAAAGTCGCCCCGGTACTTGGTGCCCGCCAGCATCCCGGTCAGATCCAGGGTGATGACCCGCTTGCCCTTGAGGATCTCGGGCACCTCCCCGGCGGCGATCTTCTGGGCCAGCCCCTCGGCCAGGGCGGTCTTGCCCACCCCCGGCTCGCCGATGAGACAGGGGTTGTTCTTGGTGCGCCGGGAGAGGATCTGGGTCACCCGCTCGATCTCCCGGTCCCGGCCGATGACCGGGTCCAGCAGCCCGTCGCGGGCGGCCTTGGTCAGGTCCTTGCCGTATTTGTCCAGGGTGGCGGTGCTCCCCTTCCCCCCCTTGGGGGCGCCGGGTTCCACCGCCTCGCCGCCGTCGGCCGAGACCGACTCGGCGCACTCGCCGTAGAGGCGGTCGATGTCCACCCCGCACTGTTCCAGCAGCCGCACCGCCACCGAGTCCCGCTCGCTCAGCAGGGCCAGCAGCAGGTGTTCGGTGCCCACATAGTTGTGGCCCATCTTGCGGGCCTGGAGGATGGACAGCTCCAAGATCCGCTTCACCCGGGGGGTGAAGTCATTTGGGGTGACGCTGGAGTGGATGCCCCGCCCCACCATCTCCACGATTTTTTGCTCTAAGTCGGTGTAGGTGATCTCGCTCTCGGAGAGCACCTGCCCCGCCACCCCGGAGCCCTCTTTGATGAGCCCGGCCAGGATGTGTTCGCTGCCGATATAGGTGTGGCCCAGGTTCTGGGCCGTCTCGATGGCCATGTTCAAGGCCGTGTTGGCCTTTTCGGTGAATCCGCGAAATGAGTACATCATTTCATCCCTCCTCTATCCCCGCCCTGTGGGCGGGCGCTCTCGGCGGCCTCTGCCACCCTCTGTCACTGGTTTTCCCGGCCCTCTGCCGGGGGCCGGTCTTCTCGGGCCCGCCGCTCCCGGCCCAGGATGTCCCGCACGATCTGGGCGCGGATGCGGTCGCGCTCCCGGGCCGACTGGGCCTCGGGGTGGGCCGCGGCGATGGAATTGGCCCCGGTCTCCCCCAGCAGGCGGGCGGCGGTGAAGAAGTCCAGCTTTTCCACCACCTGCCCGGCGATCCCCAGCCGCAGCTGGGAGACGCAGTCGATGACCTCCCGGTGGGAGAGGAGCCGGGCGTTTTCCAGCACCCCCAGGGCGCGATAGACCCGGTCCTCAAAGGCCAGGGGGTCCTCGGCGCAGAACTGGGCGCGCTGGCGGCGCTCCTCGGCGGCCAACTGCCGCACCACCGCGGCCAGATTGTCCCGCACCTGCTTTTCCGAGAGGCCCAGGCTCAACTGGTTGGAGATCTGGTAGAAGCTGCCCTCGGCCGAGGTGCCCTCGCCGTAGGTTCCCCGAATAGTTATGCCCAATTTGTAGGCGCTGTTAATCAGGCTGCGCAGGTATCCCGAGCGCTCCAGCGCCGGCAGGTGGACCATCACCGAGGCCCGCATCCCGGTGCCCAGGTTGGTGGGGCAGTGGGTCAGGTAGCCCCACCGCTCGTCAAAGGCGAAGTGCAGCCCCTCGTCCAGCAGGTCGTCGAGCCGGTCGGCCAGCTGCCAGCACTCTTCGCAGCAGAGGCCGGCCCCCATGATCTGGATGCGCAGGTGGTCCTCCTCGCAGAGCATCACCGAGACCGTCTCGTCGTCCGAGAGGAGGAGGCCGCCCCCGGCCTTGGCCATCTCCAGGCTGATGAGGTGGCGCTCGACCAGGGCCATGCGGTGGCTCTGGTCAAGGGCGCCCACGTCCACATAGCGCAGCTGCAGCCCCTCGCCAAAGGCGGCGTTTTCCACCGCCGCCTGCACCCGCTGGATAAAGGCGGCCCGCTGCCGGGCGCTCATCAAATCGGGGAAGGGCAGATCGCCCACGTTGCGGGCCAGGCGGATGCGGCTGGAAATCACCACGTCCCCCTCGGGGCCCGACTGAAAGTACCACTTCTCGCCCATCACTGCTCCCCCTCCCCTCTCGCGCACTCGGGCTGTTCTAGGGCGTGGATCTGGTCGCGCAGCACGGCCGCCCGCTCAAAGTTCTGGCTCTCGACGGCCGCCTGCATCTCCTCCTTGAGGGCGGCCAGCTCGGCCGACCGGTCCTGCCGCGGGGCCAGGTGGGCCGAGTGGGGGATCTTTCCCTGGTGGGTCAGGTTGCCGTGGATCTTGCCCACCATCCGCGCCACGTCCTCGCCGAAGAAGGCGTAGCACTGGGCGCAGCCCAACTTCCCCTTCTCGGCGATCTGTTCAAAGGTGCTGCCGCAGCCCGGGCAGCGCCGCTGCACCTGGGGGGTGTGCCCCTCCCCGAAGAGGGCCCCGGCGAGGATGCCGCCGCCCAAAAGTCCCATGTTGGCCATGCAGCTGGGGCAGAGGTGCAAAATGGTCTCCTGCCCGCCCGCCACCTGGCGGTAGCTGATCTGGGCCTGGTTTTTCTTGCAGATGTCACAGAGCATATCGCTTCCTCCTCACGCGTTGAGCAGCATATTTTTAAACAGGGCCGCCCGCACCCGGTCGCGGCAGTCGGGGGGACAGGGGCGCAGGGTCTTGTCGGACACCGCCGAGAGCATCAGCCGGGCAGTGTCCTCGCTCAAGATCTCCCGCTGGGCCAGATTCTTTAAGAGGATGCGGGCGGTGTTCTCGTCCAGCGCCTCGCCGATGGAGTTGACCACGTGCATGATGAAGTTCTGCGGCCCCACGGTGATGCGGGTGATGCGGATGTACCCCCCGCCCCCCCGGCGGCTCTCGATGGTGTAGCCCTGCTCCGGCGTAAAGCGGGAGGTGAGGACGTAGTTGATTTGGCTGGGCACACAGCCGATCTCCCCGGCAAACTCGTTGCGCTGGATCTCGGCAATGCCGTCCTGCTCCTCCATCAGCTGGAGGATGCGCTGGGTAATCAAGTCGCTGATTTTCATCGTTCCCCTTCCCCTTTCTGGGCCTCGTCTCTATCTCTATGCAATAGGAGCTGACTTTATCTGACCTTATAGAATCAGTATACCCATAAGTCAGGAAAAGTCAAAGTATTAAATATTGGAAATAGCTCTCCCGCGCGCCCATTTTTGAAATCGTTCGCCGTTTTTCGCCTTCTGGCAAAAAAAGCGGGCGCTTCACCAGCGCCCGCTCTCTCTTCTCTCTCACAGCTCTTTGAGCATGCTCACATGGGGCCAGCCGTCCTCGGTAAAGGCCTTGCCCTGGGAGGTGTAGCCCGCCGCCTCGTAAAAGCCCGCCGCCTGCACCTGGGCGTGCAGCAGCAGCGAGCGGGCCCCCAGTTCGCGGGCCTTGCCCTCGGTCTCCTCCATCAGCAAGAGGCCCAGCTTTTGGCCCCGGCAGTTCTTCTTAACGCAGACCCGGCCGACGATGTACTGCCCCGGCTCCTCGCCGGGAAAGAGGCGGCAGACGGCCACCGCCTCGCCGCCCCGGCGGACGATCAGGTGGTATGCAGTGTCGTCCACCTCGTCCACCTCGATCTCGGCGGGAAAGTCCTGCTCGTAGGTAAAGACCTCCATCCGCAGGGCAAATCCGTCCTCTGCCCCCTCTTTGCCCCGGTGCCACTCGCACCGCAGGGCCTCGCTCTGCAGCTGTCTCGCCATCTCAAGCGCCCTCCCCTTTTTCACGATTCCCCGCCATTATAGCACAAAGGGAAGGCGGGGAAAAGGCGCGGGCAGTCTCCCCCGATCGGGCGGCCCAGCCGCTCCCTAGCGGCGACGTGCTGGGCGACAGAGGCGAAATTCTGGAGGTCCTCTTCATCCAGCCCCCGGATGGCGCAGAGCTCATCCCAGAGCAGGGTGCTCCCCTCCACCGTGAAAAAGCCGGGGACCGAGTCGATGCCGACGAAGATCCTGCCGCCCGCCCTTCCCCTGGGGACCGAGTCGCCGCCCTCCTCGCACAGGGTCTTTCCCGCCCCGCTGTTTTCCAGGTAAAAGGTCCGCGCGACAGGGCGGGCGCCCGCTGGCAGCTTTTCGCAGTAGCAGGCATTTTCCAAAACGCTGCCGGCCACGCAGTCGGCGGCCCACCCGTCAAACATTTCAGTCAGCTCGTGCCTGCCCTGCAGATAGCCAAGCAGCGCCCGCCCCGAGACCCGGTCCGGCCGCAGCCGGTCGCGGTACCCCTCCCAAAGGGCCCGTCACTGCGCGGTCGTCTCTTTTGTCGGCTCCTCTGTGACAACGGCGCACCGTCCCCCTCTGTTTTTTCCACCATAACAACTGGGCCCTGCCCTGCTACCCCCGGCGGAGGATCCCCATGGGGGTCTGCTCGCTGCACTGGCCCAGGGGGTTGTCCCGCAATAGGTTGCACAGGTGCGCCCGGTCCATCCGCCGGTCGGAGACCCCGAGGATCTCGCCCCCCAGGTCGTTGAGGTCCACCACCGCCACCGCACAGCCCAGGGCCTGGGCCAGCTCTTCGGCCACCCCGTCGGGGCGGAGGGGGCCCAGCACCACATAGCGGTTGTAGGGGGGCAGGGTGTTGGGGCAGGGGCCGTCGATGCTGGCCGCCCGATACCCCGCCACCCGGTAAAACCAGCCCCGCTCCCCCAGCAGCTTCCCCACCGCCGAGACCGCCGCCGCCAGCAGGATGCGGAGGGTGCCGCACTCCCGCAGGGCGCACTCCATGGTCTCGGGCATGGCCAGGCCGATGCCGTAGGGGGTGCAGCGGACAAACCGGCTCAAAAAGCGGGCCAGAGGGCGGGGGTGGATCTCCTCCAGGGGGATGGCCCGCCGCTGGGTGCAGGCCACCGCCTTCTCGGTGACAAAGAGGATGTCCCCCTTCTCGAGCAGCGGCCCGGCGTACCGGCCCGCCACCTGGACGATGTCGTCCCCCGCGGTGATGACGGGGGTGCGGATGCACAGCCGCCGGTAGCGCATCCCCTGCCAGGTGATCTCCTCCTCCTTGTCGGGGTTGATGACGGTCCCCGCCACCGAGGCGGGGCGCTGTACCCCCTTTTCCCCGTCTCTCGACTGCTCTTTTTCTCTCTCGTCCATCTCTCGACTGCTCCTCTCCGGCCCGGGCGGGCCCGTTTCTCTTTGACAAGACCCATTCTAGCGCGGGTGGCGGAGCGGTGTTTTGAGGGGAGGTGGAGAAACCGTGGGGAATTGATGGAGACTTTCTCAAGACTTGACGGAAGGAGGTCAGGGTGATAGGCGGTCACAGCAGCAGGGGGAGGTGGAGGGGGCAGGAGGGCCGAGCGTTCCAGCGCAGAAAAACCGGCAAGAAGGAGGCCGATGTCCACGGCATGGAGAAATCGTCGAAAGGGAAGCCAGTGACCATGGTACAGGGGAACCGGCAAGGGAGCAGTCGGGAGGGGTGGTGCAAGAAACCTTGTAGGGCGGGCGGAAACGGCGGTACAAAAAAGCGGCAGGGGGGCTGCCCAATGCAATCGCATGGAGAAAATGGCGAGAGCATACCTCGCGCCGCAGCGCGGGGAAAGCAATGAGAGGATGTCCGGGAGGCGGGAGGACACAGGGGAATTGGCGGGAGGGCGACTGGGAGCCGCCGCGCAGGGAAACTGGCAAGAAAGGGACTGGAGAATGCGGCATGGGGAAACCAATGGGAGGGCGCTCGAGAGCGGCGGCGCCGGAAAGCTGACGGAGCGGCGCCGGGAGGGGCCGTGCAGAAAAATCGGCAAGCGGGGGGTGAGAGCGACAGCGCGGGAAAACCGCGGGAAGGGAACCGGGAGAGACGGCACAGAAAGGGCAACAGGAGCGCTGCCGAGGGGGGATGGCGCGGGAAACCCCGTGAGCAGACGGCGCGGAAGCGAGACCGGCCAAAAAAGCCGGGCGGCAAAGAGAGCGGGCGGCTGCCCCGTTCGGCAACCGCCCGCTCCTCTCTCTATCTCGCCGGTCCTGATGGCCCTCCGCCAGTCCCCACCGGCAGGTCGACGGTGAAGGCGATGCGCCCGCCCCCGCTCTCGGCCCGGATATCCCCCCCGTGGCGCTGCACGATGTCCCGGGCGATGGCCAGCCCCAGCCCTGCGCCGCCGGTTGCCGTCTGCCGGGAGGCGTCGAGCCGGTAAAACTTCTCAAAGATCGCCTCCAGCTTTTCCTGGGGAATGTCGCCGGCATTCTCAAAGCAGACAGAGACCCTCTCCCCTGTCCGATTGCCGGAGATGTGGATGTCGCTCCCCGGCGCGCCGTAGGCGACGGCGTTTTTGAGGAGGTTTTGAAAGACCCGGGCCATCTTGTCCGGGTCGACCCAGGCGCAGAGCGAGGGGGGGAGGTGCAGCCTCGCCTGCCGTCCCCCGGCGGCCAGCTGGGGGTAGGCCTCGTCGGCCACCTGTACCAGCATGCAGCAGAGGTCCACCGGCTGGCGGGAAAGGGCCTCCTGTTGCAGCAGATCCCGGGTGATCTCGAAAAACTCCCCCACCAGTCCCTCCAGGCGGCCGGCCTTTTCCAGGGCGATGCGGATGTACTTCTCCCGCTGCTGGGGGGGCATATCCGGCGCCTCGTCCAGCAAGCTCAAATAGCCGATGACCGAGGTGAGGGGGGTCTTGATGTCGTGGGCCAGGTAGAGCACCAGGTCGTTTTTGCGGCGCTCGGCCTCCCGCTCGGCGGCGGCGCTGCGCTCCAACTCGTCCTTGACCGCCCCCAGCTTCTCGGCCATAAAGTCCAATTCGGGCGGGAGGACCAGGTTTTCCCCCTTCCCGCCGGCCAGCCAGTCCACCCCGGCGATGATCTCGTCAAAGTAGCCGGTGAACCAGCTCAACAGCGCCCAGAAAAAGAGGAGGAAGAAGGCAACGATGGCCACCCCCAAAAAGATGTCCAGGTACTGGCGCACATAGTTGAAGTAGAGCCGGGCGGCGGTCTCCCAGCTGACCCCCAGGTAGGTGCTGATGAGCCCGGCGATCCAGTTGCCGATCTTCCCCCGCCCGGCCGAGCGCAGCACCACCACCGTCACCACCGCCAGCAGGGCAATGCCCAGCACCCGTCCGAACACCTTGCGCATCATCTGCCGATAGGGCTTTTGCCGCCAGCCGTTACCCCTCAATTTTATACCCCACTCCCCACACCGTCTTGATGTATTTCGGCCGCTCCACCGAGTCGCCCATCTTCTCGCGCAGGTGGCGGATGTGGGTGGCGATGGTGTTGTTGTTCTTGGTGAAATAGGCCTCGCCCCAAATCTGGGCGAAGAGCTGCTCTGAACTGACCACCCGCCCCCGCTCCTCGCAGAGGATCTGCAGGATGGCAAACTCGGTGGGGGTGAGCACCAGGGGCTTCCCGTCGAGGGTGCACTCGTGGGTGCCGGGGTCGACGGTCAGCCCGCCCCGCACCAGCAGCCCGTCGGGGCGGGCGGCGGCGGGGTTGTAGCGGGTGTAGCGCCGCAGCTGCGCCTTGACGCGGGCCACCAGTTCCAGCGGGCGAAAGGGCTTGGTGACGTAGTCGTCGGCCCCCAGGGCAAAGCCGGTGATCTTGTCGGTCTCCTCCCCCTTGGCCGTCAGCAGGAGGATGGGAAAGGTGTGCTCCTCCCTGATTTGGCGGCAGAGGGCAAAGCCGTCCCCGTCGGGGAGCATCACGTCCAGCACCGCCAGGTCGATCTTCTCCCCGGCGATGCAGGCCAGGGCGTCTTTGGCCCGGTAAAAGGTCCGCACTGCAAAGCCCTCGTTTTTCAAGTACACCTCGATGAGGTCGGCGATCTCCCGCTCGTCGTCCACCACCAACACCGTCTCGCCCATCTGCGCATCCCCCTTTTCTCCCGTTTTTCCCATTGTACCAGAAAAGGGGGCGGATATTTATTGAGAATTTCTGTGTTTTTGCAAAATGCGGCCGCCCCTCAAACGGGCGGACTTTTTTGCATTTTGGTTGCGCGGCGGGGAAAAATGGGGTATACTGAAGGCAAGAAAACAGCATTTCACAGCGACGACGGGAACTGCGGTCCGCGAATCCGCCCAGAGAGCCGGTGGTTGGTGCAAACCGGCGGGAGGGACGGGCCTTTCCACCCCTGAGCTGTCGGCGACGAGCCGAAGGCCGGTGCCCTTTACCGCACTGTCGAGAGGCCGCCCCCTGTGGGGGCGAGCAATTTGGGTGGCAACGCGGAAGGAACGCCTTTCGTCCCAACAGCGCCGAGAGGGCGGCTGGGGACGAGGGGCTTTTTTGTTGCCCCACAGCTTTGAGAGAAGAGGAGAGAGAAGCGATGCTGGACATCAATCTGCTGCGGCAGGACCCCGAGCGGGTCAAGGAGAACATCAAGAAAAAATTCCAGGAGGAGAAGCTGGTCCTGGTGGACGAGGTGGTAAAGCTGGACCGGGAGTTCCGCGAGGCCAAGTCCCGGGGGGACCTGCTGCGCAGCCAGCGCAACTCCATCAGCAAGGAGATCGGCGCCCTGATGGGCAAAGGGCTCAAGGAAGAGGCCGAGAAGACCAAGGCCAAGGTGGCCGCCATCGCCGGGGAACTGAGCGAGCTCAAGGCCAAGGAGGAGGAGCTGACCCAGCAGATCCGCGAGCGGATGCTGGTCATCCCCAATCTGATCGACGACTCGGTCCCCATCGGCAAGGACGACAGCGAGAACGTGGAGATCGAGCGCTTCGGCGAGCCGGTGGTGCCCGACTTTGAGGTGCCCTATCACGTGGACATCATGGAGGGGCTCGACGGCATCGACCTGGACAGCGCCCGGCGCACCAGCGGCAACGGCTTTTACTACCTCAAGGGGGACATCGCCCGGCTGCACTCGGCCATCCTCTCCTACGCCCGGGACTTTATGATCGACCGGGGCTTCACCTACTACGTGCCCCCCTTCATGATCCGCAGCAACGTGGTCACCGGGGTGATGAGCTTTGCCGAGATGGAGAACATGATGTACAAGATCGAGGGGGAGGACCTCTACCTCATCGGCACCAGCGAGCACTCGATGATCGGCAAGTTCATCGACACCATCCTCCCCGAGGCCGAGCTGCCCCAGGCCCTCACCAGCTACTCCCCCTGTTTCCGCAAGGAGGTGGGCGCCCACGGCATTGAGGAGCGGGGGGTCTACCGCATCCACCAGTTTGAAAAACAGGAGATGGTGGTGGTCTGCAAGCCCGAGGACAGCATGATGTGGTACGACAAGCTGTGGCAGAACACCGTCGACTTCTTCCGCAGCCTTGACATCCCGGTGCGCACCCTGGAGTGCTGCTCGGGCGACCTGGCCGACCTGAAGGTCAAGAGCCTGGACGTGGAGGCCTGGTCCCCCCGCCAGAAAAAGTATTTCGAGGTGGGCAGCTGCTCCAACCTGGGCGACGCCCAGGCCCGGCGGCTGGGCATCCGCGTCAAGGGGGCCGACGGGAAAAACTACTTCCCCCACACCCTCAACAACACGGTGGTGGCCCCGCCGCGGATGCTCATCGCCTACCTGGAAAACAACCTCCAGGCAGACGGCACCGTGGCCATCCCCCAGCCGCTGCGGATGTACATGGGCGGCAAGGACAAGCTGGGAAAATAGAGCGATTTGCCCGGGAGAGGGGCGCCGGTCTGGCGCCCCTCTCTTTTTTGCGGCCATTTTCCCGTTTTCCCTCCGCCCTCTGCCCTCCGCCCGCTCCCCCTCACCGGCAAAGGGCGTCGCCCGACGGTGGCGCGTCTGCCCGGGCCTCTCCCCCTTCCGCCGAGGCGGCCGCCTGCCGCCTGGGCGGGCAAAACAGCGGGCCCGGCGGCAGGGCGAGAGAGGCTCGGCCGCACGGTTGCCGATAATCCCCCTGTCCGCCCCGAAAGCAAGCAGAGACACCGCCGCCTTGTTGGGACATCCCCGCCGCCCCCCCGAAAATCGCTGTACTGCGCCCGACGTCGGCCCTCACAGTGGGAGGGATCGGCCCACGCAAAAAGCCTCTTTCCCAGCGACGACAGCCGCTTCCGCAGCTCCACCGAAAAGCCCCTTCTCCCATATTTTTCGCGGGATCGCACAGGTCCGCTTGGCCCGCCGCAAGGCGACCCCCTCTCCCCCCTGTGCTCTTGCACAATTTCAGTCTCCACTTTTCTACACTGTCATAGAATGTTTCACAAACTCTTCACCGTTTTGTTTTTTATGCTATAATGGTAAAAAGGTTTTGTCGAAATCAGTCGATGTGGGCAGCTCATCCATTCGGGAGGAGGGGCAGTGCGAAGAAGAGGTTCGGCGGGACGCCGGCGCTGTTCCTCGCCTTGACGCTGTCCCTCACCGGCTGTGGGGTCGACCACAAAGAGGCAATTAAAGGGCAACGGCTGCTTTGCCACCCTGCAGGCAAGGCGATTGGGAGGGGCTGGACAAGCTGTGCACCGATGACTTCGCTGACGGGTGCAAAATCCGCTTTTCCTGCGCTGTCATGAAGACATGAAGGCGGGATCTGGCGCCACCTCGCCGGGCAGCGGGTTTGAGGTGCGGGGCAGGCATTCGCCGGGCACCCGGCCGCACACGCCAGCCGCCAGTACAGCCTGGTGAGCGCCAGGGGGAAAAAGGGCCTGGCCACCATCGCCTTCACGGGGAAGAAAGTCGACCTGCTCAACCACTCCTTCCCCGTGTATGGCGAGGCCTTGGGCACCCGGTACGTCAACGGGTCCCTCCGCGAGCTGCTGATGGCCCTGCAGACCTGGGGAGGAGGCGGTGAAGGGAACCGTCTCCGAGGGGGCTTACGACCTTCTCTTTGAGAAGATGCGCACCTCAGTGGAACAGGTACTTCGAGATGGAGATGCCCTCAAAACAGGCCGATGGAAGGCGGCTGGTCGGCCGCGCTCGGCCCAAGGAGATGGAGGCGCAGAGCGGCCCGCCGAAAAAGGCCGTTTGCAAAAGGGGGAAGTAATATGAAAAAATGGGGAAGCATTTTGTTGGCCGCCCTGCTCTGCCTCGCCCTTTCGGGGTGCGGGAAGAGGGACCAGCAGGCCATTGAGACCACCGTCAACAACTTTTTTGCCGCCGTGCAGGAGGGCGAGTGGGAGAGGGCGAAGGAGGAGAACTGCACCTCGCGCTACGACTCCGGCACCTTCCGCATCGAGGACAAGGTCGCCTACTACTACGACCTGATCCACGTCCTCCTCCGCGAGAACCTGGGCGACACCTTCCGCCAGGAGGGGGAGCGGTTTCTCCATCACGCCCTGAGCAAATTTGTCCCCAGCTACGCCATCGAGAGCATTGAAATCGAGAGGGGCTCCCCCACCAAAGAGCGAACGGCCAGGGTGACGGTGCGCGGCAAGTCCATTGATTTTCACCAGTTGCCCCTGCAGTTGGAGCCGGAGGCCATCATCACCCAGTACACCAACACCCACCTGTACGAATTGGCCGCCATCCTGCGCTCCCAGGGGGAGGACGCCATGGGCCGGCGGCTCTACGACGCTGTCGCCCCCCTGATTTACGACGACCTCTGCAAACAGGTCGACGAGATCGAGCCCGTCGACTTCGCCTGCGTTTTGACCCTCAAGGGAAACGACGGCGAGTGGCGCATCGATCGCATTCAGGAACTGTAAAAAAGCCGCCTGCCGGCAAAAAAAGGGTGGGATGCCCCATCCCCGGCAGAGCGCTTTGAAAGGGCGGTCGACCCGCCTGGGCCATCGCCCGCGAAAGGAGAAGAAAGATGAAAAAGTTGATCGGCACCGCCCTGGTCTTTGTGCTCTGCCTGGCCCTCACCGGCTGCGGCAACAAGGACGAAAAGGCCATTCAAGAGGTGGTCAACGGCTATTTCGCCGCCTTTCAGGCGGGGGATTTGAGCGGGGCCAAGGCCTTTTGCGACGACGATCTCTCGGATCACACTACCATGATCCTCTCCGGCGAGGTGATGGAGGGATTTGTCACCGACCAATTCGGCGACGTCTTCCGAAGCGAGGCCGAGCAGTTTGGCAAGGACACCATCGCCAAATTCGTCAAGGAGTACAAGCTGGACAGCCTCTCCATCGAAAAGGGGAAGGCGGTCGCCACCCTCACCGTCAAGATGCTCGACTTGGGCCAGCTCCCCATGGACAACACCGGGCTGGTGCGGGAGCTGGGCAACCAGTACACCGAGGACCACATGTATGAGCTGATTGCCGTGATGCAGAGCCAGGGAGAGGCGGCCATGAAGAAAAAGCTCTACGACGGCATGGCCCCCCTGATTTTTCAAAAGATGGGCGAGAGTGTGGACAAGATCAAAGCAGTGGACTACACCTTTGAGGTGAAACTCGAAAAGCAGGGCGACCGCTGGGTCATCACCCAGCTCTCCCGGTAGGTCCGGCTTCTCCCCCTGCACAGAAGAGGGCCGCTTTGCGAGGCCCTCTTTTTTTGCCCCGACGGCCGGGCGGGCGCTGTCTTTCCCCTCCCATGCTGTCATCTGTTCGCTTTTTCTTTTGATCCTCTGTTTTTTGGCTAAAATAGTCCACAAATTTTTGTATCTGTGGTATAATGTCCATCAAGTGACCATTATACCTGGGATGGCCAGGCAGGGAATAAACAACGTTTACTCCCTGCCTGGTCATCCCGCTGCGCGCTCGGCGCCTGTGGTATAATGGCAGCAATATTTCTTCGGAAAGAGGGATCATATGAAAAAACTGGCAACTCTCGCACTGGTCCTGGCGCTCTGCGTCTCCATGACCGGCTGTGGGAAAAACAACAAAGAGGCCATCAAAAACGCCGTGGACAGCTACTTCACCGCCATGCAGGCGGGGGATGTGCAGGCGTTGAGCGCGGCCTGTGAAGAGGGCTATTCCGACGAGATGGGGCTGGTCGACTTTGAGAAAAACCTCGACGAGTCCTTCGGTGGTGACGAGATGGGCGAGGTCTTCCAGACCGAGGCCAAAGACTTCTTCAAAAACGTGGTCGGCAAGGTGATCAAAGAGTACACCCTGGTGAGCGCCGAGGAGAAAGACGGCGAGGCCTATGCCGTCGTCAACATCAAACAGCTCGACTTTGACAGCATCGACTTCTCCACCGCCTCCGAGGAGTTCGCCCTTCTGGGCCAGACCTACGCGCTGGAGCACATGGACGAACTGCTGGAAGTCATGCAGAACGAGGGAGAGGCCGCCATGCAGCAGAAGCTGACCGACGCCCTGGCCCCCCAGCTGTTTGACAAGATGGAAGAGATCGTCGCCGCTGCCCCCTACGTGGACACCACCCTGAAGGTGACCGTCGTCGATCACGGCGACAAGTGGCTGATCTCGGGCGTTTACGAGCAGTAGATCGCACCGAACAATCAAAACAGGTGGGCGCCCCAACGGGAGCGCCCGCCTGCTTTTTGTCTCCGCGCTGCAGGGATCGGGGGTCAAAATCGCCGGTCCCTTCCCCGCCGCGCGGGGCAGGCCGTAAAACCCCTGCAAAAAAGGCATTTGGCCCGGTTGGGCCGAATGCCTTTTTTCTCCCTCTGGGGACTTGGCCCGGCGGCCGCCCCTATGTACCCTCACAGCCCAAAGAGGAATTTCAAGAAGAGCATCCCCACCACCCCCGGCACCCCCAGCACCGCCGAGGCGCCACAGGTGTAGAAGTTGAGCTTGAGGGTCGGCCCGATAAAGGGCGAGAGCACGTTGAGCAGCAGCAGAACGCAGATGCCCGCCAGGCCGGTAAAGAGGGCGGTGGGACAGGGGTGCCGCCCCCGCGAAAAAGCCCAGATCATGCAGAGCACGGCCACCACCGCCACCGCGATGAGGGCCCAGGTATAGCTGTCCATCCTGTTTTCCATCCCCTTTTATGGCGGGGGCAGGGCTCACCCCTGCGCCCCGATGTGCAGTCCCTTTTCCTTTGCCTTGCGGTAGAGAAAGGCGAGTCTGCTCTCCAGCGCCTGCATCTCAAAGGCAGCCGCGTCGATGAGCAGGTCGTCACAGGAAAAGTTGAACCGGTTGACCGCCGCCGCCAACTCGTCGTTGGTGCGGGCGATGTCCCCCAATATCTGCTCCAGGTCGGAGGGCTGCTCCTCGCCTTTGGCCCGGCGCAGCCAGTCTCGCGCGCTCGCGCGCGCCTTGATGATCGCTTCCACTGGGAAATCCCCCTTCCGCTTCGCTGTCGGTAGTGGTAGTCTGCCCGGTCGCTACCATTTGTATGCAGCGGGGGAAGGTTTTAGTAACCCGCACCCGGGCGCAAAAAGAGGGCGGAGCCGCAGCTCCGCCCTCGCAAAGGCGTTTTTGGGGGAAAAAATCCTATTTTGCCAGGTCGAAATCCACCTGGCCCAGGGAGACGTTGACCGCCCGCACCTTGACCCTGACCGGGTCGCCGATGCGCAGGGTGTGGCCGGTGCGCTCCTCCACCAGCTTGGTGCCGTCCTCCGACAGTTCAAAGTCGGTGTTCTCGATGGTCGCCAGCCGCACCAGCCCCTCGGCGGTGTTGGGCAGCTGGACGTAAAAGCCGTAGCTGGCCACGCCGGAGATGATGCCGTCCAGCTCCTGGCCCACAAACCGCTCCATGTACTGGGCCTTGTAGGCGTCGTCGCAGGAGCGCTCGGCCAGCATGGCCCCGATTTCGCGGTTGGTGGACTGAAGGGCCGCCTCCTTGACAAACTCGCCGTAGCGCTTTTTGATCTCCTCGGCCGGCACCCCATCCAGATAGTCGGTGAGGATGCGGTGGATCGAGAGGTCGGGATAGCGGCGGATGGGGGAGGTGAAGTGGGTGTAGTCGTGCAGCGACAGGCTGTAGTGGCCCAGGGGGGTCTCGGCGTACTTGGCCTTGGCCATGGAGCGCAGCACCATCTTGTGAATGAGGATCTGCTCGGGCTTGCCCCGGGTGGCGTCCAGCACGTCGGCCAACACCTTGGAGGGGGCCCCGGCCTTGATTTTCAGGTAGGGGTGGCCAAAGGCCTTGACGATCCCCTGCAACACCTCCAACCGCTCGGGGTCGGGGTCCTCGTGCACCCGGTAGACAAAGGGGAGCTGCTTCTCCCTGCCAAAGCGGGCCACCGCCTCGTTGGCGGTGAGCATGAACTCCTCGATCATCTTCTCCGAGTCGCCCCGGTCCCTCACCAGGATGTCCACCGGGTCGCCGTTCTCGTCGATGACGATTTTGGCCTCCATGCTCTCGATGTTCATGGCCCCCCGGCCAAAGCGGCGGGCCTCCAGCACCTTGCCGAAGGCGCCCATCTGCAAAAGGGTCTCCTTCACCTGGGCGTAGGCCGCCTCCACCTCGGGGGTGGCGGTGCCGTCCAGAAGGGCGTTCACCTCGCTGTAAGCGCACTTCTTGCAGGAGCGGATCACCGTCTTGGCGATGCGGTAATCGAGGATCTCGCCCGAGGGGGCCATCTTGCAGATGCAGGAGAGGGCCAGCCGGTCCTCGTCGGGGTTGAGGGAGCAGACCCCGTTGGAGAGCTCCACCGGCAGCATGGGCACCACCGCGTTGGCGTAGTAGACCGAGGTGCCCCGCTCAAAGGCCTCGGCGTCCAGGGCGCTGCCCCGCTTCACGTAGTGGGACACGTCGGCGATGTGCACCCCCAGCTCAAAGCCGCCCTCCACCTGGCGAAAGGAGATGGCGTCGTCGATGTCCTTGGTCTCCTTGCTGTCGATGGTGAAGATGCACCAGTCCCGCAGGTCCTCTCTGCCGGCAAAGTCGGCGGGGTCCACCCCCCGCTCGCCCACGGCCGCGGCCTCCTGCAGGGTGGCCTCGTCAAAGTCCAGCTTGACCTTGTTCTCCACCAGGATGGCGTCGCAGCAGTTTTTGGCCTTTTTGCTGTCGCCGAAGACGGTGACCACCTCGGCCACGTGGCTGAAGTGGCTCTTGCCCCGCACCGCCAGCTTGACCATCACCTTGTCGCCGTCCTTGGCGGTCCCCACGCTGGAGGGGCGCACCTGGATGTCGGTCTTGGGCATCGAGTCGAGCACCACCCAGCAGCTCTGGCCGGCCTGGTGCAGCACCCCGATATAGCCGCCGTCGGGGTCGGGGGTGACGTGGAGCACCTCGCCCTCCAGCGACTGGCCGGTGCGGCTGGGGCGGGTCTTCAGCAGCACCTTCTCCCCCGCCATGGCCCCCATCAAAAAGCGGCCGGGGATGAAGACCTGGGTGCCCTCCTCGTCGTCGAGCTGGGCAAAGCCGAACTTGCCCGCCACCTTGACCACCGTGCCGCTGACGATGCCCAGCCGGGAGCAGAGGGCGTAGCCGCTCTCCTTGGAGAAGTAGACCTTGCCCTCCCTCTCCAGCTCGTTGAGGCAGGCCCGGATCTGGTACTTCTGAAAGCTGGGCATCCGGGTGCACAGCAGCTTCATGTTCATGTAGGGCTGACGGGATTCCCGCAGCTGTTTCTCTACCGTTTCTTTCAGTTTAATGGTCGTTCACCTGTCCTTTTCCCAGGGGCCATCCCGGCCCAACTGTCTTTTCATCCACAATATCCGACGAATTTTTTGCGAAATAAAGCACCCTGCACATCCGGCAGGGTGCTTTTTCTCATCTTACTTAAAAAATATTTCAAGTACGCCGACTAAAATTGTCAGTACAAAAAAGGCGACCGCTGCGATCTTGGTCCATTTCCCCAGCAGAGCTTCCGGGGTCCGTCCGCCGGAGCGCCCCAGGTAGGACTGCGTCGCGCCGCCGCTGATGGCGCCGGACATGCCGGAAGTGGCCTCCTGCATCATCAC
This sequence comes from Acetanaerobacterium sp. MSJ-12, assembly GCF_018917875.1. NCBI lineage: Bacteria > Bacillati > Bacillota > Clostridia > Eubacteriales > Oscillospiraceae > Acetanaerobacterium > Acetanaerobacterium sp. MSJ-12. The sequence continues at coordinate 81,065 of NZ_JAHLPK010000011.1, forward strand.
CATCAAGATGATTACCAGGCAGGCGATGATCAGCAACACGCCCGCTACGATTTGAATTGTATTCACGGCGAACCCTCCGAATAGAATTTTTTCTCGCTCAAGACCTCAAAATAACATTCATATTCTAGCACACCCACCGGGGCTTGTCAATTTTGTTTTTCCCCGATTTTTCGCATAAATACCCGGTGGCGGGGACAGACTAGTTCTTGTCCAGTGTACCTTTATTTTTTGGCGTTTGCAAGTATTGTCCACTGGACAGAGCCGGCGGGAAACCGCCGGCTCTCCTTTTTGCCCAAAGAAAGGGGCGGTGGGGCCGCCAAATTTTCCCCTGGCCGCCCCCCTCTTTTCCTTGTGCTTTTGGGGCGGTTGTCGTAAAATGGGAAAAGAGAGATCTTCACTGCCCCTCGCGGGGCTTCTTTCTTTTGGGGGTGAGCGCTTTTGAATATTGCCATGGCGGGCATTGACCACCGCCGCGCCTCCCTGCAGCTGCGGGAGCGCTTTGCCTTCACCAAGGCCGAGGCGGCCGAGGCCCTGGCCCGGCTGGCCGAACATCCCGCGCTCGAGGGGGCGGTCCTCCTCTCCACCTGCAACCGCACCGAGCTCTGGCTCTCCTGCGCCGAAGGGGCGTCCCTCGACCCCGCCGCGCTGCTGGGCGCCCTCAAGGGGGTCGACCCGGCGGACATCCCCTTTGTCGTCCGCCGGGGGCGGGCGGCGGTGGACCACCTCTTCGCCCTGGCCTGCGGGCTGCGCTCCCGGGTCTTTGGGGAGGACCAGATCATCGCCCAGGTCAAGGGCGCTCTGGCCCTGGCCCGCAGCTGTGGCAGCGCCGACGGGGTGCTCGACCGCCTCTTCCTCTCGGCCGTCACCGCCGCCAAAGAGGTCAAGACCTCGGTGCGGCTGACGGCGGTGGACAGCTCCTCCGCCAGCCGGGCGGCCGACCTGATTTGCCGCCACTTTGCCGATTTAAAGGGCCTTCCCTGCCTGGTCATCGGCAACGGGGAGATGGGCCGGCTGGCCGCCTCCACCCTGGTCTCCCTGGGCTGCCGGGTGGAGATGACGGTGCGGCAGTACCACTCGGGGGAGGTCAAGATCCCCGCGGGCTGCCGGGTGATCCGCTACGACGAGCGGCTGCAGGGGCTGGCCCGCTGCCGCGCCCTCGTCAGCGCCACCGCCAGCCCCCACCACACCCTCCGCTACGAGGAGGCTGCCCCCGTCCTCGCCGACGGGGTGGAGCGGGTGCTCATCGACCTGGCGGTGCCGCGGGACATCTCCTCCCGGCTGGGGGCTCTCCCCGGCGTCACCCTCTACGACATCGACGACCTGGAGGGGGGAGGCGAGGGGGAGGCCCACCGCCAGGAGGTGGCACGGGCCGAGGCCATTTTGCAGGCCGCCGCGGACGGGTTTTGCGACTGGTGCGACTTTCGCCCCCATCTCCCCGCCGTGCGGGAGGTGGCAGCCCTGGTGGCCGACGACGTGGCCGCCCGGCTGGAGCGGCCCATCGCCAAGCTGGCCGCCGGGCCCGAGGCGGCTGCTGAATTGGAGCGCCGGGCGCGGGACGCCTGCGAAAAGGCGGCCGCCCGCCTCCTCTACGGCCTGCGGGAGGAGCTGGACCGCACCCTCTACCGAGACTGCATCGAGGCGCTGCAGCGCTCGGCCCGGCCCCGGGGCGAGGGGGAGTGACCCCCGCCCTTTTCACCACAGAAATCACCTGCAAAGGAGCATTGCCGATATGGATATGATCAAGCGCCCCCGCCGCCTGCGGGGGAACCCCGCTCTGCGAGGGATGGTGCGGGAGACCAGGGTGGACAAGTCCTCCCTGATCTACCCCGTGTTTGTGCGGGAGGGCAGCGGCGTGGTGGAGGAGATCCCCTCCCTCTACGGCCAGCTGCGATACAGCCCTGACACCCTCTGCCAGGGGCTCGAAGAGGTGGTGAAGGCCGGGGTGCCCGCCGTCCTCCTCTTCGGGCTGCCGGCCGAGAAGGACGCCTGCGGCAGCGGCGCCTGGGACGAAAACGGGGTGGTGCAGCGGGCGCTGCGCCAGGCCAGGGCGGCCTTCCCCGAACTCTACCTCATCACCGACGTCTGCCTCTGCGAGTACACCTCCCACGGGCACTGCGGCATCCTCGACGGGGAGACGGTGGACAACGACAAGACCCTGGAGGTGCTCTCCAGGACCGCCCTCTCCCACGTGGAGGCGGGGGCGGACATGGTGGCCCCCTCCGACATGATGGACGGGCGGGTGGGGGCCATCCGCCGGGCGCTGGACGGGGCCGGCCGCAGCGATGTCCCCATCCTCTCCTATGCGGTGAAATACGCCTCGGCCTTTTACGGCCCCTTCCGAGAGGCGGCGGACAGCGCCCCCGCCTTCGGCGACCGCCGCGGCTACCAGATGGACCCCCACAACCGGCGGGAGGCCATAAAGGAGGCTGCCCTGGACGTGGAGGAGGGGGCCGACCTGCTGATGGTCAAGCCCGCCCTCTCCTACCTGGACGTCATCCGCGACGTGTCCCAGGCCTTCCCCCTCCCCTGCGCGGCCTACAGCGTCAGCGGGGAGTACGCCATGATCAAAGCCGCGGCGGCGGCCGGCCTCATCGACGAGGCGGCGGTGGCCTGCGAGGCCGCCCTCTCGGTCTACCGGGCCGGGGCGGACATCCTCATCACCTACTACGCCAAGGAGCTGGCCGGGTGGATGGACGAAGGGAGGATCGGCTGATGGGCCGTTCAGAAGAGCTCTTTACCCGGGCGGTGCAGCACATCCCCGGCGGGGTCAACAGCCCGGTGCGGGCCTTTGCCGCGGTGGGCAGCACCCCCCGCTTTATCCGCAAGGCGGACAAGCAGTTCATCTGGGATGTGGAGGGCAACCGCTACATCGACTACATCGGCTCCTGGGGGCCGATGATCCTGGGCCACAACTTCCCCGCCATCCGCGAGGCGGTGATCTCGGCGGCGGGGAGCGGCCTCTCCTTTGGCGCGGCCACCGAAAAGGAGGTGGAGATGGCCGAGCTCATCTGCGAGCTGGTCCCCTCCATCGAGATGGTGCGGATGGTCAACTCCGGCACCGAGGCGGTGATGAGCGCCCTGCGGGCCGCCCGCGGCTACACCGGCCGCCCCAAGATCGTCAAGTTTGACGGCTGCTACCACGGCCACTGCGACGCCATGCTGGTCAAGGCCGGTTCCGGCGTCATGACCGCCGGGGTGCCCAGCAGCGCCGGGGTGCCCGCGGGCACGGCAGAGGACACCCTCACCGCCGCCTACAACGACCTGGGCAGCGTGCGCGCCCTCTTTGCCGACAACCCCGGGCAGATCGCCGCCGTCATCGTGGAGCCGGTGGCCGCCAACATGGGGCTGGTCCCCCCCGCCCCCGGCTTTTTGCAGGGGCTGCGGGAGATCACCAAAAAAGAGGGGGCCCTCCTCATCTTCGACGAGGTGATCACCGGCTTTCGCCTGGGGCTCGACGGGGCCCAGGGCTTTTACGGGGTGCAGCCCGACCTGACCACCTTCGGCAAGATCATCGGCGCGGGGATGCCGGTGGGGGCCTACGGCGGCCGTCGGGACGTGATGGAGCAGATCGCCCCGGTGGGGCCGGTCTACCAGGCGGGCACCCTCAGCGGCAACCCGGTGGCCATGGCCGCCGGATTGGCCCAGCTGCGCATCCTCAAGGGCCACCCGGAGGTCTACGCCCGGGCCGCCGCCCGCGCCACCGAGCTCTTTGACGGGCTGCGGGAGATCATCGGGGAGAGGGGCGCGCCCTGCACCGTCAACAGCGTGGGCTCCCTGGGCTGCCTCTTCTTCACCCCCGGCCCAGTGGTGGACGCCGCCAGCGCCCGCCGCGCCGACACCGACGCCTACGGCGCCTACTTCCGCCACATGCTGCAAAACGGCTGCTACTTCGCCCCCGCCCAGTTCGAGGCCATCTTCCTCTCCAACGCCCACCAGAGCGAGGACATCGAGCGCACCCTGGAGGTGGCCAGAGCCTATTTCACCCGCTGATTTCCCCCCCCTTTCAGCGCCCCTCACAAGCCTCTTTTCGGCGGCGAAAAGAGGCTTGTTTTCTGCCGAAAAATGCGCTATTCTAGGAGTTGCGTCTGCCGGGCCCTTCTCTGGCGGCGCGGTCAGTTCGAGACCTTCCTGACCCAAAATAAAACTAAAGGATGGATGAAATGATGAAACGAAGGAACCCGACGCGCTACCTGGTGCAGGCCGGCATGATCGCCGCCCTCTATGTAGCGCTCACCTACCTCTCCAACGCCCTGGGGCTCGCTTACGGCATGGTGCAGTTTCGCCTGTCCGAGGCGCTGTGCATCCTGCCCCTCTTCACCCCCGCCGCCGTGCCCGGCCTGGCGGTGGGCTGCATTGTGGGCAACCTGGGCAGTCCCATGGGGGTGGTGGACATCGTCTTTGGCACCCTGGCCACCCTGGGGGCCGCCCTCTGCACCCGCGCCCTGCGCCAGGTGCGGGTGCGGCGGCTCCCCCTCCTCCCCGCGCTGATGCCGGTTCTGTGGAACGCGGTGGTGGTGGGCATCGAGCTGACCATCTGGCTGGTGCCCGGCGAGGCGTTCACCCTGCCGGTCTTCTTCACCAACGCCCTCTGGGTGGCGGTGGGCGAGGTCACCATAGTCTACCTGCTGGGCATCCCCCTGGCCCTGCTGCTGGAGAAAAAGGGGCTGCACCGCCAGCTCTTTGGGGAGTAAGTCGTTGATATAGGTCAAAAGAAGTGCCCGGCGCGCAGTTTCCGCGCCGGGCACTCTCTCTTTTGTACTCCCCCTTGCTTTAACCGAGGTCCGCCAGGGTCTGACCGATGTCGGCATCGATGCAGATGGCCCGCCCCGCCAGCTCCCGCGGGGCGGAGGCCTCCCCCAGGTTGATGCAGCAGTAGGTGGCCCTGGGGTTTTCGGCGCTCATCTGCCAGAAGGGGTACTTGATGATGACCGGGGTGTTGCCCCCCACCCCCAGCTCCAAAAAGAGGAGGCGCCGGCCCCGGTGGCCCTTCAAAAAGGCCTGGTAGCGCAGGGCCGCCTCATGCCATCCCTCCTCCTCCACGAAGCGGCCGTCGCAGCGCAGGTTCATGGCCATGGGCGCGCCGCAGACCGGGCAGCGCGGCACCAGCTCACTGGGGACCCGCTGGTCTTTTTGGCGCTGGACCATCTGCCGCACTGTCTCCTCGTTGTCGTAGGTGCGGTCGTGGCAGGGACGGGAACACTGCCAGAGGCCGTAGTCCCCCTGGGTGTAGAAAAGCCGCCTCTTGTCAAAGCCTGCCAGCTGAAACTGGTGGTCCACGTTGGTGGTGAGGACAAAGTAGTCCCTCCCCGCCAACAGCCGCAACAAGTCGAGATAGGGCTCGCCCGGCGGCTGGTCATAGCGGTTGAGGAGGATTTGGCGGCTCCACCAGGCCCAGTACTCCTCCAAACTGCCGTAGGGGTAGAAGCCGCCGGAGTACATGTCCCCAATGCCGTAGCGGGCCTTGAAGTCGGCAAAGTTCTTCTCGAACCGCTCCCCCGTGTAGGTCAGCCCGGCCGAGGCGGAGAGCCCGGCCCCGGCCCCCACCACCACCGCGTCGGCCGCTGCCAGGGCCTGCCGCAGCCGCTCAACCTCTGCCCAGCAGTCGCCGGTAGAGGGCGAGGTCCCTCTCTGTAAAGACATTGAACACCACCTCCAGTGGTCGCTTTGACAGGGCCCGGTGGACCCGAACGGTTTCGACGGCGATCTCGGCCGCCGCCTCGGCGGGGAAGTGAAATTCCCCGGTGGAGATACAGCAAAAGGCCAGGGAGCGCAGCCCCCTCTCCTCCGCCAGCGCCAGGCAGGCGCGGTAGCAGTCGGCCAGTTGACGGCGGTGCCCCTCAGTCAGGGGGCCGGCCACGTAGGGACCAACTGTGTGGAGGACGTATCGACAGGGCAGGTTGAAACCGGGGGTGATTTTGGCCCGGCCCACCGGTTCCTCCTCCCCCTGGCGGGCCATCAGCTCGGCGCAGGCCAGGCGCAGCTGCACCCCGGCGTAGGTGTGGATGGCGTTGTCGATGCAGCCGTGGCAGGGGCAGAAGCAGCCCAGCAGCTGGCTGTTGGCGGCGTTGACGATGCCGTCGACGCGCAGGGCGGTGATGTCCCCCCGCCAGAGGGCGATGCCCTCCTCCACCGGGGGGAGGTCCGCCCAGTCGACGATCCCCTTGCGGGCGGTCTCCTCCTGCAAGTAGGCGTCCTGCACCTGCAAAAATGCCTCGCTGACCGGCCGGGGCGGGCGGACGTTGAAAAGGCTGCGCAGCAGCCGCCACTGTTCCTCCGGCGAGGGGGGGATCGTCCCCCTCTCCTCCTGCCGCTCCGCCAAAAGGGTTCGCAGCAGGTAGACTCTGCGCTCGTCCTGATTCATCGCTTCTCCTCCTCTTCTGGTCGCTGTGCGCCGGTTTCGGGTCCTCCGTTTTGAGATGGCAATGCCCCCCGGCCGGTTTTGCCCTGTCGGGGGGACTTGCGCTTGCCGCTCAACTGGGTCGTTCCACCGCCCCCACCGGGCAGGCGTCCGCGCAGTTGCCGCAGTGGATGCAGTGGGCCGGGTCGATGGCGCGGGGGCTCTCCCCGCTGATGCAGCCGGTGGGGCAGACCTCCCGGCAGGCCTGGCAGCCGATGCAGCGGGCCGGGTCGATTTGATAGGCCGACGCCCGGGCTCTCTCCCCGCCAAAGGAGAAGGTCTGGCGAAAGGGCGGCAGCTGGGAGAGGTCGAAATACTCCCCCTCCCCCCGGTAGAGGCAGAACACCTCCAGCGCCCGGCGGCTGGCCTCGGTGGGGTAGATCTCCCGCATGTAGGGGTTTTTCTCGAAGATCTCCTCCAGCCGCTGCTGGCCGATGGGCTTCACCCAGCCCCGCACCGAGACGGCCACGGTGGAGAGGGTGTCCTCTCCCTTCATCCCGCTGAGGGCCAGGTAGCGCCGGGCCATCAGCCGCCGGTAAAAGGCCTTGCCCCGGGCGGTGAGAAAGTAGAGGCCCCCCTCGTCGGCGAGCATCATGTCGATGGCGCAGGTGTGGGGCAGTCCCTGCTCATCCACCGTGGCCGCCACGGTGGAGTGGATCCCCTCCACCAGGTAGGTCAGACACTGCTGTGCGTTCACCGCGTTCTCTCCCCTCTAAAGCGTGTACTCCCGGGGCGGGTTGCCGGAAAAGTCGGCGAGGACCGCCTTGGCCCCCTCCAGATAGAAGACCACGAAGATCGGGTTGTCGGCGCTCTGATACTGGCCCTTGACAATGGGGTTTTCCATGCACCCCTCCTTCACCGCCCAGTCGTCGGCAAAGACGGCCTTGCCGCTCAGGCGGATCCAGGCGTAGGCGGGGCTGGAGGTGGAGACCTCCACATAGGGGTTTTCCTGCAGGTCCTTGTAGACCTCTTTGGTGTTGTTGGTGCAAAACCAGAGTTTGCCCTCTCTCTCAAAGCAGAACATGAACGGCCGGCATTTGGGCTTGCCGTCCCGCCCCACGGTCGCCAGATACTGTACCGGGTTCTCCTGCAAAAATGTGACCACTTCGCTCATCATAAGGCACCTCCTGTGTCGCTTAGGGGGAGGAGTTGACTTTTTCCTCCCACAACCCTATACTAGTCCCACAGGTGCTTTTCGTAAAGTACGCACTGCAAAGTGGTGTAGTTACCAAATAGAAACCATTGTGTAACCGTGCGGTTTGTGGGAAACTCCCTTCCCCCCGCACACGGGAAAAGGAGGAGTCGAGATGGAAAAACAGCTGCCCGCCTGCCCGGTGGAGACCACCCTCACCCTCATCGGCGACAAGTGGAAGGTGCTGATTTTACGGGACCTGCTCTCGGGCACCAAGCGCTTTGGCGAGCTCAAGCGCTCCATCGGCAGCGTCTCGCAGAAGGTGCTCACCGCCCAGCTGCGGGCCATGGAGGCCAGCGGCCTGGTGAGCCGCAAGGTCTACCCCGAGGTGCCGCCCCGGGTGGAGTACACCCTCACCGAGACCGGGTACAGCCTCCGCCCCATCCTCGACGCCATGTGGGACTGGGGCGAACAGTACAAGGCCCAAAACGCCCCCTCCGCCTAGGGAAAAAGAGAAGAGGGTGGGCTGCCAGCTCTGCGCCGGCGACCCGCCCTCTCTTTTTATCGTTTGCCCTGTTCCCCATTTCCTCGGCATTTGCCATTGTCCTGCGGCGAGGGGGGCAGTCAGCGCAGGGGACGCCCCTCCCCCGCCCGGCAGAGGGCCTCGACGTCGCCGCTGCGGATGGCGGGCAATAGCGCCTCGATGGCCGGGCGCGGCAGGTCCCACCAGCGGGCCGCCAGCAGCCGCTGCACCGTCTCCTCGTCGAAGCGGCGCTTGATGGGCTTTGCCGGCACACCCCCCACCACGGTGTAGGGCGGCACGTCCCTGGTCACCACCGCCCGCGCCCCGACGATGGCCCCGTCGCCGATGTGGACGCCCGAGAGGACAACGGCCTCGTAGCCGATCCAGACATCGTTTCCGACGACGATATCCCCCCGGTTGTCCCAGGCGGTGGCGACCTCGGTCACCGGCAGCCCCCACTCCTCGTAAAAGAGGGGGAAGGGGTAGGTCGAGAGGGAGCGCTGGGTGTGGTTGGCGCTGGTGAAGAGGAACTTGGCCCCACAGGCAATCGAACAGAAACTGCCGATGATCAGCCTGTCGCCGTTGACGGGGTAGTGGTAGAGCACGTTGTTTTTTGCAAAGTCGGCCGGGTCGTTGACAAAGTCGTTGTACATGGTGTAGGCCCCCACCTGAATGCGGGACCCCTTGGTGACCGCGTCCAGATAGACCGTCTGGCGGTCCCCGGTGCGCGGGTAGATGGTTTTGGCCGGAATAGACATAACTGAAAAACCTCCTTATAAGCGGTGTTTTAGTTCGATGCTATCCCGGCGGCGGCAATGCAGCGCTTCACCTGATCCCCTTCTCTCTGTCTCTGCAGGCCGGGCGGCCCGCCTTCCCCTCTATCCTACCCCACAAAAGGGCCGTTGTCCACACCTTGGAGAGGGGAAAGGCAGAGGAAGATCCTCCCCGGCCGCACAAAAAAGGGGCGCCCCCTGGCGCGGCCTCTCGCCGCGCCGCAGGGCGCCCACTGCATTTTGAAAGCATTCTTCGCCGGCGGCCCATCAGCCCAGGGTCAGCTGGCTGGCCAGGTCCTCCGCGGCGATTTTGGCCCCCATGGAGGGGATGGTCTTGGTGCGGTAGCGGTGCTCGTCGGCCAGCTCGGCCTCCCGCAGGGGGCGCACGCTCTGCAGCACCGCCTTTTTGGTCAGCTTGATGCCCGCCACCCCCTGGGTGTTCTTGGTCTGCTTGGGGGCGATGAGGGCTGAATTGACGATGAGCATCCGGTCCAGCGAGGTGCGCAGCAGGTACTCCTTGTCCTCGGGGGCGTAGTCGATGGCCACCAGGGGGGACTTGTCGCTGTACGCGCCCACCAGCTTTTTGCGGTTGGTCTTGGTCTGATAGGCCGAGAGGCCCACCTTGGCCACCTTGCCGTTTTCAAAGAAGAAGAGCATGTACCCCTCAAAGGTCTTGGTGGCCACCATGTAGAGGCACTTCTCCCCCGGCTCCATCTCCAGCTTGGCGGGGATGAAGTCGCCGATGAGGCTGGCCTTGGTGTCGGCAAAGTCGGCACAGCGGGCCTTGTAGACCTGCTGGCGGTCGGTGAAGAAGAGCAGCTCGCAGTCGTTGTTGGCGTCCATCTCCTGGGCGATGAAGTCCCCCTCCTTGAGCTTGTGCACCTGGCTCATCCGCCAGGACTGGGGGGTGATCTTCTTGAAGTAGCCCTCGGCGGTGAAGAACAGCCGCACCTCGTAGCTCTGCACCTGCTCCTCCTCCGGCTCGTAGACGTGCTCGTCCACATAGCTGATTTCGGTGCGGCGGTCCTGGCCGTACTTGGCCATCACCTCTTTGAGCTCGCCGATGATGATTTTGTCCAGCTTTTTCTGGCTGCCGAGGATCTCCTCCATCTCGGCGATTTCCGCCTTCAGGGTCTCGATCTCGCCGGTGCGGGCGAGGATGTACTCCCGGTTGAGGTGGCGCAGCTTGATTTCGGCCACGTAGTCGGCCTGGATCTTGTCGATGCCAAAGCCGATCATCAGGTTGGGGACGACCTCCTGCTCCTCCCTGGTCTCCCGCACGATGCGGATGGCCTTGTCGATGTCCAGCAGGATCTTTTCGAGCCCCAGCAGCAGGTGCAGCCGGGCCTTTTTCTTCTCCAGATCGAAATAGACCCGGCGGCGGACGCACTCCCGGCGAAAGGCCGTCCACTCCTGCAGCAGCTCCCGCACCCCCATCACCCGGGGCGACCCGGCGATGAGGACGTTGAAGTTGCAGGAGAAGTTGTCCTGCAGGGGGGTCATCCGGTAGAGTTTGGCCATCAGCTTGTCCGGCTCCACCCGGCGCTTTAGGTCGATGGCGATCTTGAGCCCGCCCAGGTCGGTCTCGTCGCGGATGTCGTTGACCTCCCGCAGCTTGCCCTGTTTGGAGAGGTCGATGATCTTGTCGATGATGGCCTCCACCGTGGTGGTGGGGGGGATCTCGGTGATCTCCAGGCAGTTTTCCCTCTCGTCATAGCGGTACTTGGCACGGATCTTAAAGCTGCCCCGCCCGGTGTCGATGACCTTGCGAAGCTCTGCCTCGTCGTAGAGGTAGATGCCCCCCACCGGGAAGTCGGGGGCCTTGATGGTCTCGCTGATGTCGCAGTCCGGATCCTTGAGGATGCCGATGGTGGCCTCGCAGACCTCCCGCAGGTTGAAGGAGCAGATGGCGCTGGCCATCCCCACGGCGATACCCAGGTTGGCGTTGACCAAGATGGTGGGGAAGGTGGCCGGCAGCAGGGTGGGCTCCTTCATGGTGTTGTCGTAGTTGTCGACAAAGTCCACCGTGTCCTTGTCGATGTCGCGAAAGAGCTCCTCGGCGATGGGGTCCAGCTTGGCCTCGGTGTACCGGGAGGCGGCGTAGGCCATGTCCCGGGAATAGGCCTTGCCGAAGTTGCCCTTGGAGTCCACGTAGGGGTGCAGCAGGGTCTGGTTGCCCTTGGAGAGGCGGACCATGGTCTCGTAGATGGCGGCGTCCCCGTGGGGGTTGAGTTTCATGGTCTCGCCCACGATGCGGGCCGACTTGCTGCGCCCGCCCTTGAGCAGCCCCATCTTGTACATGGTGTAGAGGATCTTGCGGTGGGCGGGCTTGAAGCCGTCGATTTCGGGGATGGCCCGGGAGACGATGACGCTCATGGCGTAGGGCATGTAGTTTTCCTGCAGGGTGTTGGTGATGGGCTGTTCCACCACGATCCCCGCCCCGGCAATCTCGGCGTTGGGGATGGCCCGCTTCTGCCGCGGGGCCTCTTTTTTCTTTTTGGGTGCCATATCATTTCCCTCTCAAAAGCGTTTTCCTGGGGCGCGTCGGAATCAGGACACGTCCAGCATGTCCAGGTAGTCCTGCCCGCGCTCGGCGATAAACTCCTTGCGGCCGGCCAGGTTGTCCCCCAGCAGGATGTCGAACATGGCGGCGGTCTCCTCCACCGAGTCGGGGGTGACCTTGATCAGCCGCCGGCTCTCGGGGTTCATGGTGGTCATCCACATCATGTCCGGGTCGTTTTCGCCCAGCCCCTTGGAGCGCTGGATGGTGTATTTCTGGCTGCCGATCTCCCGCAGCATGTCGGCCTTTTCGCTCTCGTTGTAGGCAAAGTAGACCTTGTCCTTGGTGGTGATCTCATAGAGGGGGGACTCGGCGATAAAGACGTACCCCTCCCTTATGAGGGTGGGGGTCAGCCGGTAGAGCATGGTGAGGATCAGGGTGCGGATCTGAAAGCCGTCCACGTCGGCATCGGTGCAGATGATGACCTTGTTCCACTTGAGCTGGTCCAGGTTGAAGCTCAGGAGGTCCTTGTTGGCCTTGCTCTTGACCTCGACCCCGCAGCCCAGCACCTTGATCAGGTCGGTGATGATCTCGCTCTTGAAAATCTTGTCGTACTCGGCCTTGAGGCAGTTGAGGATCTTCCCCCGCACCGGGATGATGGCCTGAAACTCGGCGTCCCGCGAGAGCTTGCAGGCCCCCAGGGCCGAATCGCCCTCCACGATGTAGACCTCCCGCCGGGAGACGTCTTTGGTGCGGCAGTCCACGAACTTCTGCACCCGGTTTGCCATGTCGATGGTGGCGGTGAGGGTCTTTTTCAGGTTTTTGCGGGTGTTCTCCGCCTTCTCCCGGCTGCGCTTGTTGATGAGCACCTGGTCGGCGATCTTCCCCGCCTCCTCCGGCTTCTCGATGAAGTAGACCTCCAGCGAGCGCTTGAGAAAGTCGGTCATGGCCTGGGCGATAAAGGCGTTGGTGATGGACTTTTTGGTCTGGTTTTCATAGGAGGTCTGGGTCGAGAAGGAGGAGGAGACCAGCACCAGCGCGTCGGCCACATCCTGGTAGGTGATCTTGCTCTCCCCCTTGAGGTACTTGGCGTTTTGCTTCAAGTAGGCGTCGATCTGGTAGACAAAGGCCGTCTTCACCGCCCGCTCGGGGGAGCCGCCGTGCTCCAGGAAGCTGGAGTTGTGGTAGTACTCCACCACCTGCCGCCGGTTGGAGAAGCAGCAGGCCACCGACAGTTTGACCTTGTAGTCCTGCTTGTCGGCCCGGTCCCGGCCGGCCGTCTCGGTCTGCCAGTACTGGACGGCGGTGAGGGTGTCCTCCCCTGCCAGCTCCTGCACATAGTCCTTGATGCCGTTTTCGTACCGGTAGGTGAACTCCTCAAAGCCGCCGTCCCCCTCTGCCCGCAGCAGAAAGAGGACCCCCGGGTTGACCACCGCCTGGCGCTTGATGGTCTCCTGGTAGTACTCCAGCGGGATGTCGATGGCGGTGAAGACGTCCAGGTCGGGCCGCCAGCGGATGCGGGTGCCGGTCTTTTTGCGGGTGGTGGGCTCCTTTTGCAGCTCCCCCACCGGCTCGCCCTTTTGAAAGTGCATCTCGTAGCGGAAACCGCCCTGGTAGATCTCCACGTCCATGTACTCGCTGGCGTACTGGGTGGCGCAGAGCCCCAGGCCGTTGAGGCCCAGGGAGTACTCGTAGTTGTCCCCGCCCTGGCCGTACTTGCCGCCGGCATAGAGCTCGCAGAACACCAGTTCCCAGTTGTACTTTTTCTCCCGGGTGTTGTAGTCCACCGGGATGCCCCGGCCAAAGTCCTCCACCTCGATGGAGTTGTCCCGGTACTTGGTGACCACGATTTTATCGCCAAAGCCCGCGCGGGCCTCGTCGATGGAGTTGGAGAGGATCTCAAAGACCGAGTGCTCGCAGCCCTCCAGCCCGTCTGAACCAAAAATAACACCGGGGCGCTTGCGGACCCGGTCAGCCCCCTTCAGGGCGGTGATGCTTTCGTTGCCGTACTGCTTGGCTTTCGCTGTCATATCTGCTCTACATCCTTTTTCTCTGTCGGTGCGGCGTCGGATAACGGGAGCGGCGCCCGGCGGACCCCTCTGGATCAGGGGGCGGCGGGCGCACTTCCCAACTTTATTAGAGTATCTCAAAACAGGGCGGACTGTCAAGGGCCGACGGCCGTCTTTGGTGATTCTGCGCCCTTTTTGCCCACTTATGCGCCCGCCTCGGGGCGCGCACAAAAGGGGCGCGGGGGGCCGGCTCATTGCGCAGCCGGTCTCCCGCGCCATCTATTTTTTCTGCCGGCGGGCAAAAGGGGAGCTATCCCCAGACCCCACCGGGCAGCTTTCGGTGCAGCAGCGCCGCGATCTCCTGCGCCTGTTCCAGGGGCAGGCCGCGGCGGTCCACCGCCAGGTGCCGCGCCCCGTCGCTCAAGTAGATGACGCCGCCCTGCTCTCGGGCACGCACCACCTCGGCGTATACAAGGCGCCATTCCCGCCCGCCGGCGGTACAGATCAGCTGCCGCCGCCCCAGTGTCAGGTGCTGGCGGCCCAGCAGAGGGCTGTTTTTCCGGCAGTAGAGCCGGGGCAGCAGCCCCTCCCAAAAGAGGGCGAGGGCCAACACGGTAAGCCCCAGCAGGAAGAAGGCGGCCTGCAGGAGGAGCCCGCCCCACACCGAGGAGAGGGCCGGGGCGAGGGCGGCGGCAAAAAAGAGGAGGGCGGTAGCAAACAGGGCGGCGCGGGTGACGCGCTGTACCCCGCGCCCGGGGGCCAGCGCCGCGCCCATGGCCTGCAGCCCCTCTCTCGTCACATAGCTGTCGATCTCGTAATAGCAATCCATCGCGTCACCTCACTGTGCTGATAGGATACCCAGCTTTTGTGAAAAAACAGTGACGGGGCGGTGAGATTTGGGTAAAAAATGGGCGGCGAAAGGGAGGACAACTTTTTCTTTCGCGCTGGCGAGTTGGCGCGATGGGAGGGCTAGCGCTTCCTCCTCCCGGTCAAGAACACGGCATTTTCTGCTGCACCGGCAGACCGGCACGTCGGGAGGGCTGGCGTCCTCCCAGGGCAAGAGGTAAGCTCTTTCTACTTCACTGGCAGGTTGGCGCGGCGAGAGGGTTGGTGTTCCCTCCCCTGGGGCAAGAGCACGACTTTTCTCACTGCATCGGCGAACTGATACGACGGGAGGGCTAGCGCTTCCTCCTCTGGGACAAGAGATCGGCTTTTCCCACTGCACCGACAAATCGGCACGACAGGAGGGCTATCGTTCCCTCCTCTAGGGGAAGAGGTCGGCTTTTCCTTCTACACCATCGAACTGGCGTGACGGGATAAATGTTGTCCCCTCTGAGTCTAGCGGGAGGCTTTCCCTTTTGCTCCGGCGAACACCTCCTCCGGGCCAAAAGGTAGGGTAGACTCTTTCCACTTCACTGGTAGGCTGACACGGTGAGAGGGCCGGCATCCCCTCCTCCCGGTCAAGAGCGCTGCATTTTCCACTGCACCGGCAGACCGGCACGGCGGGAGGGCCGACGTCTCCCCCAGGACAAGAGGTAAGCTTTTCCTATCTCACTGGCAGGCTGACGCAGCGATAGGGTTGCTGTTCCCTCATTTAGGGCAAGAGCGAGGCTTTCCCCGCTGCACCGACAAATCGGCAAGGTGGGAGGACTATCGTCCCCTTCTCTAGGGCGAGAGCACGACTTTTCTCACCGCATCGGCGAACTGATACGACAGGAGGGCTAGCGCTTCCTCCTCTGGGACAAGAGGACAGCTTTTCCCACTGCAGTGGCGAACCGGCACGGCAGGGCGAATGTTGTCCCTTCTGAGTCAAGAGGTCGGCTTTTTCTTTTGCTCCGGCGAACCGGCGCAGCGGGAGGACTGCCACCCCCTCCGGGCCAAGAGGTCGGCTTTTCCTACTTCACTGGTGGGCTGACGCAGCGGGAAAGCTTCCGGCTCCTCCTCTAGGGCAAGAGGGCGGCTTTTCCACTACATCGGCGGACTGGCGTGGCGATAGGACCGGCACTTTCTTTCCCGGGCCAAAAGCGCTACTTTTCCCACTGCACCGGCAGACCAGTGCGCCAGGACGACTGCCGCTTCCTCCTCCGAGACTGCGAAAAAAAGGGAGGAGGAGGACAAAAAACGCACCGGCTGCCAAGCAGATGGCCCCCTGCCAGCGGGCGCAAAAAGGCGGCTGCCGATACCTCGGCAGCCGCCTATCTCTGTTCGGTAAAAAGCGCTATGCTTGGGGTCCGCTCTTGTCCTCTTCTCCGCCCTTGCCCGCATCGGGCTGGGCCGAGGGAGCGGGGGGTGTCGGCAGGCCGCCGTTCCCCTCGGGCAGGACCGGGGGTTCGCCCGCCGGGGCCGAGAGGGCCGGAGCCGTCCCTTCCCCCTCCAGCAGCGGGGTCTCCATCAATTTGATGAAGGTCTCGCCGTCGACCTTTTCGTACTCCAGCAAAACCTTGGCCACGGTGTTCAGGGCGTCGGTGTGCTCCTCCAAAATGGTTTTGGCCTGGCTGTACGCCCTGTCGATGATGGCCCGCATCTCCTTGTCGATCTTGGAGGCCACCTCTTCGGAGTAGTTGCGCGCCTGGTTGAGGTCGCGCCCCAAAAACACCTCCTGCTGGTCGGTGCCGTAGACCAGGGGGCCCAGCTCCTTGGAGAAGCCGTAGCGGGTGACCATCGCCCGGGCGATGTTGGTGGCCCGCTCGATGTCGTTGGAGGCGCCGGTGGAGATGTCGTCGAGCATCAGCGACTCGGCCACCCGTCCGCCCAGCAGGGTGACGATGTCCTCAAACATCTGGGAGCGGGTGCGATAGTTGCGGTCCTCCTTCGGCAGGCTCATGGTGTAGCCGCCCGCCTGGCCCCGGGGGACGATGGAGATCTGGTGGACCGGGTCCTGGGACTTGCAGTAGTAGGTGACGATGGCGTGGCCCGCCTCGTGGTAGGCCGTCAGGCGGCGCTCCTTGTCGGAGACCACCCGGCTCTTCTTCTCGGGGCCGGCCACCACCTTGATGGTGGCTTCCTGAATGTCGGCCTCGGTGATGGCCTTGCGGTTTTTGCGGGCCGCCAACAGGGCCGCCTCGTTGAGGAGGTTGGCCAGGTCGGCGCCGGTGAAGCCGTTTGTTGTCTTGGCGATGACGCCCAGGTCCACGTCGGGGCCCAGGGGTTTGTTGCGGGCGTGCACCTGCAAGATCTCCTCCCGGCCCTTGATGTCGGGGTAGCCCACATAGACTTCGCGGTCGAAGCGGCCGGGCCGCAGCAGGGCGGGGTCGAGGACGTCGCGGCGGTTGGTGGCGGCGATGACAATGACCCCTTCGTTGGCGCCAAAGCCGTCCAGTTCCACCAGCAGCTGGTTGAGGGTCTGCTCCCGCTCGTCGTTGCCGCCGCCCAGGCCGGCGCCGCGCTGGCGGCCGACCGCGTCGATCTCGTCGATGAAGATGATGCTGGGGGCGCTCTTCTTGGCCTGGTCAAAGAGGTCGCGCACGCGGGAGGCGCCCACGCCGACAAACATCTCCACAAAGTCGGAGCCGGAGATGGAGTAGAAGGGGACTTTTGCCTCCCCCGCCACCGCCTTGGCCAGCAGGGTCTTGCCGGTGCCCGGAGGGCCGATGAGCAGCACCCCTTTGGGGATGCGGGCGCCCAGGGCGGAGAACTGGCCGGGGTTTTTGAGGAACTCCACCACCTCGCGCAGCTCTTCCTTCTCCTCGTCGGCGCCGGCCACATCCTGGAAGGTGACCCGGTTGGGGCCCTCCCCCTGCTGGGGTTTGACCTTGGCCTTGCCGAAGGAATTCATCTTGCCGCCGCTGCCCGCGGACTGGCGGAACATGAAAAACCACAGCAGCGCCATCCCGCCGATGAGCAGCACATAGGGGATCATGGCCGCCCACCAGGGGGCCTCCACCGGCGGGGTGTAGTCGTACTCAATGGGGGCGTCGGGGTGCTTCTCGTTGTACGCGAGCACACCGGGCTCCACATGGTCCACAAACATCTTTACATTGGGCACGTTGTAGGTGATGGTCTCCTCCTGGCCCCGCAGCTTGGCCTTGAGTTCCCCGCTGCCGAAATCCAGGGTGAACTTCTCCACCTTCTGGTCGTCAAAATACCCGATGACTTCTTGGTAGGTTCTGGTCTCGCCCGTCTTGAGGTTGAGCAGGACGAAGGCGCAGACCACCAGCCCCAACAGGATGAGTACATAGATCCCTGTGCCGGAGCCTTTCCCTCTCTTTTTTGTCAACGGCTTAGCCTCCTAACTGACTGCTTTTGCTATTTCGTGTAAACTTCCGGTTTGAGAACGCCGATATAGGGGAGGTTGCGGTACTTCTCGTCGTAGTCCAGCCCGTAGCCGATGACGAACTCGTCGGGGACGGTAAAGCCCACATAGGCGGGGGCCACCGACACCTGGCGGCGCTCGGGCTTGTCGAGCAGGGTGCAGATCTTTACCGAACTGGGCTCCCTGGCCTCCAACATCTCCATGATGTAGCTGAGGGTCATGCCCGAGTCGAGGATGTCCTCGACGATCAGCAGGTCATAGCCCTTGAGGTCGATGTCCAGATCCTTGATGATCTTGACCACGCCGGAGGTCTTGACCCCCGCGCCGTAACTTGAAACCGCCATGAAGTCGATGGACAGGGGCAGATCGATGGCCCGCATCAAGTCCGCCATAAAGGCAATCGAGCCCTTGAGCACGCTCACCAGCAGCAGGTTCTTGCCCTGGTAGTCCCGGGTGATCTGCTCGCCCAGCTCCCGCACCCGCTCCTTGAGTTCCTCTTCGCCGATCAGGGTCTTCAGCACGTCGTCTTTCATCATTTTATACGTCCTCCCCGCAGTACAGTACCGCTATCCTCTCGGTTTTTCCGGTCACGGCAACCCGGGCCGCCACGTCCACGCCGGGGATACAGACCACCCCTTCGCCGTCGGCGATCACCGGGACCCGCCCCCGCTCTTGGGGGGGGATGCCCAGCTCGCAAAACAGCTTTTTCAGCGTTTTGGTGACGCCCCGCCGGGAGAGGGCGATGCTGTCCCCTTCCCGGCGGCCGCGCGCAACAAGTGTAGTCTTTAGTTTATCATAGTCCA
The DNA here is from genome assembly GCF_018917875.1 of Acetanaerobacterium sp. MSJ-12. Taxonomy (NCBI): domain Bacteria; kingdom Bacillati; phylum Bacillota; class Clostridia; order Eubacteriales; family Oscillospiraceae; genus Acetanaerobacterium; species Acetanaerobacterium sp. MSJ-12. The sequence continues at coordinate 99,454 of NZ_JAHLPK010000011.1, forward strand.
TACAATTTATTAAGTGGTTTTTGTGAACTTTTTCTAGAATTGCACCATTTTCCGCTGTTGTGACACAGAGGGTGAGGGTTTTGCCAAAAATACTGGCGCTTTTGCCCACCGCCAGCTCGCAGGGCGCTGCCGGCGGCGGGGGGGCGGTCCGCTCCCGGCAGACAAGCAGGTCCCCCCGGCGGCGCAGGTAGCGCCCGGCGGCCAGCTCCCGCTCCCCCTCCTCCCCGGCGGCCAACCGCGCCACCGCCTCGGCGGCCAGGGCGGTGGCGGGCAGGGCGCAGTCGGTCAAAAAGAGCCGGGCCACCCGGCCCTGCAGGGCCGGGTGGAGGGCCGCAAAGGCGGCGGCGTTCAGGGTCGGGAGCGCCCCGCCGCCGGGGCCCTTGCAATCAGCATATGCCTCGGCGGCCCGGAGATTGAGAAAATCCCGGTCCTGGGCCAGGTAGCCGGCGGTGGCGGCCACCGTCTTTTCCAGGCTGGGGTTGAGCTGCCGCAGGGCGGGCAGCACCTGCAGCCGGATGCGGTTGCGGGCATAGGTCTCGTCCCCGTTGGTGGAGTCCACCACAAAGGGGAGCCCCTCCTTTCGGCAGTAGTCCTCCACCTCGGCCCGGGTGCAGCCCAGCAGGGGGCGGATGAAGGGACCCCGCACCGGGGGGATGCCGCAGAGCCCGTCGAGCCCGGCGCGGCGGGTGAGGCGAAAGAGGACGGTCTCCACCTGGTCGGTGAGCTGGTGGGCGGTGGCGATCTTCGCCCCCTCCCGCTCGGCCAGCTCGCCGAAGAGGCGGTAGCGGATTTCCCGCCCGGCCAACTCCTCTGAAATGCCCCGGGCCCGGGCGGCGGCCCGCACGTCCTCGGAAAAGGCGTACAGGGGCACCCCCCACTGCGCGCAGAGGGCGCGGACGAAGGCCTCGTCCCGCCCGGCCTCCTCCCCCCGCAGCCGGTGGTTGAGATGGCAGGCCGAGAGCCGGGCCCCCAGCTCCCCCTCGCTTGCCAACAGGGCGTGGAGGAGGGCCACCGAGTCCGGCCCGCCCGAGAGGGCCACGATCACCCGCTCGCCGGGGGAAAACATCCGGTGCCTCCGCACCGCCGCGCAGACGGCCGCCCGCAGCCCCTCCCCCTCTGGGTTACGGGGCATCGCGGTAGGTTTCCAGCGAGGCGAAGCGGGTGTAGGAGCCGTCCCAGCTCAGCTTCACCGTGTCCACCTCGCCGTGGCGGTTTTTGGCCACGATGCACTCGGCGATGTTCACGTCCTCGGTGTCCCGGTTGTAGTACTCGTCCCGGTAGAGGAACATGACGATGTCGGCGTCCTGTTCGATGGAGCCGGACTCGCGCAGGTCGGAGAGCATCGGCCGCTTGTCGGGCCGGCTCTCGGGCCCGCGGGAGAGCTGGGAGAGGGTGATGATGGGCACGTCCAGCTCCTTGGCCATGATCTTCAGACTCCGGGTGATCTCGGACACCTCCGCCACCCGGCTCTCGATGCGGCGGCCGGAGGTCATCAGCTGCAGGTAGTCGATGACCACCAGCCCCAGGTTCTTGATCCGCCGCAGCCGGGCCTTCATCTCGGGGACGGTGATGCCCGAGGAGTCGTCGATATAGATCTCCTTTTGGGAGAGGTGCTCGGCCACCGCCACCAGGTTGGCCCACTCCTGCCCGGTCAAATCGCCGGTGCGAAAGGCCGAGTTGGAGATGGACGCCTCGCTGGAGAGGACGCGGGATACCAGCTGCTCCTTGCTCATCTCCAGCGAGAAGATGACCACCGCCTTGTCGCTGCGGTTGGCCACGTTGGTGGCGATGTTGAGGGCGAAACTGGTCTTGCCCATGGCCGGGCGGGCCGCCAGCAGGATCAGGTCGGACTTGTTGAGGCCGAAAATCAGGCTGTCCACCGCCGAAAAGCCGGTGGAGAGGCCGGTGAAGGCCTGCTTGTCGTCGCCGGAAATCTGCTGCAGGCTGTCGAAGGTGTCGATGATGATGCCGTCGATGCGCTGGGGCCCCTGGGCGGTGCGCCCCTGGCGGATGTCGAAGATCTTCTGCTCGGCGATGTCCAGCAGCATCTTGGCGTCCTGCTCCCCCTCGGAGGTGGTGTCGATGATGTCCCGGGCGGTGTAGAGGAGAGTGCGCAGGTAGTACTTCTCCTCGATGATGCGGGCGTAGGTCTCCATGTTGGAGAGGGAGGGCACCATCTGGGCGATGTTGGTCAGGTAGATCTTGGCCTGGTCTTTGGTCTCGAAGATCTGCCGGTCACAGACCTCGTTGAGCAGGGTGACAAAGTCAATGGGCTCGCCGGCGGTGAACATCCGGATGATGCAGGCGTAGATCTCCCGGTGTTGGGGGTTGTAAAAGTGTTCGGGCTTCAGCCTTTCCAACACGGTGGAGAGGCAGTTGGGGTCGATGAGGATGCCGCCCAGCACCGACTGTTCGGCCTCCAGGTTGTAGGGCATATTCAGGCCGTACACGTCCCCGGTTGGTTGCAGCGGTTCCACCGCAGTCCCTCCTTCTTGGGCGGGCGCCCCTCGGGGCCCGCCTCGACTTCTCACTTACACGGCGAAAGGGGACGCGGGCGGGCCGGTTTTCCCGGCCCGCCGTCGTCCCCCTGCGGCGCTGTTACAGCTCGACTACCGAGACCTTGATCTCCGCCTCGATGGAGTGGGCGAATTTCACCTGGGCGCTGTAGCTGCCAAAGGCCTTGATGGCCGTGTCCAGCTTGATCTTGCGCTTGTCCACCGCCACGCCGTAGGCGTCCTGCACGGCCTGGGCGATCTCCTTGCCGGTGACTGAGCCGAAGAGCTTGCCCTCTTTGCCGGCCTTGGCCTTGACGGTGACGGTCTTGCCGTCTATCTTGGCGGCCTCCTCCTTGCAGCGGGCAATGTCCTCCTGGGTGTGGTGCTCGGCGGCGGCCTGCTTGTTTTTCAGGTCGTTGATGGCCTGGGCGTCGGCCTCGATGGCCAGCCCTTTGGGGAGCAAAAAGTTGCGGGCGTACCCGTCGGAAACCTTATGTAACTCCCCCTTTTTGCCCGTTCCCTTCACGTCCTGTTTCAAAATGACCTGCATGGCAGTTCTCTCCCTTCTCTCCCCCGCTCGCGGGGGCCTTTTCATCTGGTGGTATCTATTGAATGTGGTTTTGCTCGTAGTAGAGGTCGATGGATTTTTCCAACATCTTCACCGCGGTGTCCAGGCTGGTCTCCCGCAGCTGGGCGCCGGCCATGGTGTGGTGGCCGCCGCCGCCCAAACTCTCCAAAATCAACTGGACGTTGAGCTGCCCCAGGGAGCGCGCCGAGATGTTCACCTGGCTGCCCTGGGAGAAGAGGACGAAGGAGGCCCGCACGTCGGAGATCTCCAACAGCTCGTCCGCAGCCTGGGCCGACACCACCCGGATGTCGGGGATGTCGTCGGGGGATTTGGCGATGGCGCAGCTCTTGTAGACGTGGGCCCCGGTGACGATGGCGGTGCGGTTTTGAAAGTCCTCCATGGTGGAGGAGAAGAGACGCTTGACCTCCACCGTGTCGGCCCCCAGGGAGCGCAGGTAGCCCGCCGCCTCAAAGGTCTTGACCCCGGTCTTGACGGCGAAGTTCTTGGTGTCCAAAACCAGCCCGGCCAGCAGGGCCTCGGCGAAGACGGCCTCCACCTCCTTCTCCCCGTCGCCCAGGTACTGCAGCAGCTCGGCCACCATCTCGGAGGCGGAGGAGGAGTAGGGCTCGTGGTAGAAGATGACGGCGTTTTCGATGTAGTCCACCCGCTTGCGGTGGTGGTCGATCACCACCACCGACTTGCACCGCTCCAGCAGCTCGGGCACCTCGACCATCGGCTTGGCGTGGGTGTCCATCACCACCACCAGGGTCTCGTCGTCCACCAGGTCGCGGGCCGCGGCGGCGTCGACAAAGAGGGACTCAAACCCGGCGGCGCCGATCTGCTCGATGAGGGGGGCCGAAAGGGTGGTCTGCCGGTCGACGGCCACAAAGGCGTCGATCCCCAGCAGCCGCAGCCCCCGGCAGAGCCCGGCGGAGGAGCCCACGCTGTCCATGTCGGAGAAGCGGTGGCCCATGATGATGACCTGCCGGTGGATCTTGCAGAGTTCCAGCAGGGCGGAGGCGATGATCCGCGCCCGCACCTTGGTGCGCTTCTCCACCCCCTTGGAGACCCCGCCGTAGAAGTCGTAACCGTTGACGGTCTTGACCGCCACCTGGTCGCCCCCTCGGCCCAGGGCCATGTCCAGGGCGTGGCGGGAGGTCTCCAGGTTGCCGGTGAGGCTGTCCGGCTGCATCCCCACCCCGATGGAGACGGTGATGGGCACCTTGCCGTCCACCGTGATCTTGCGCACGTCGTCGAGGATGGGGAAGCGCTCCTCAATGATCTTGTGCATGTAGCGGTACTCCACCACGGCGAAGAAGCGGCGGTTGTTCATCTTGATGAGGATGCCGTTTTGCCGGCCCACAAACTCCTCCAAGCTCCGCTCCACCTCGCCGGTGACCCGGGCCTTTTCGCTCTCCTTGTAGGACTGGAGGATGTCGTCGTAGTTGTCCACCAGGATGCTGAAGATGCAGGGGCGGGATTGCAGGTACTCGATGGAGTCGCGCTTGAGCTTGGTGGTCTCGCAGAGGTAGATCACCGAGGTCTCCCGCCCCTCCCGCAGGGAGACGGCGGCAAAGGCCGAGAAGAACCGGTCGCCGATGCGCACCGGGCAGCCGGTGGGCTGCTTGGCCTTGGCCAGGTTAAAGCCGGAGATGAGCCGGGAGAGGCCGTCGCTGAAACAGTCCCCCTCCCCCTTGCCAAAGATGGCGGCGAAGAGGCCGTTGTGCCAGAGGATCTCCCCGTCCGCTGCGGTGACCGCCGTGGGCAGGGGGAAGGACTGGATGGCCGCCCCCCGCTCGAAGGTGATGTCGGAGGCCACCACGTCGATGACCTGAAAGGCCCGGCGGCGCAGCCCGGCGATCATCCACCAGGCGACGGCCACCACCCCGGCAGAGACCACACCCATGGCCGCGCAGAGCAGCGGGTGGACAAACCAGGCGAGCGCCGTCAGCAGCACACAGCAGCCGGCGATCACATAGAGGAGGGGGTAAAACCCCTTGTAGCTTTTTTTCACGCCTTCACCTTCCCAATGGCGCCGCCCCGCCGGGGGCGGCCAGATCGTTGCCTCAGACCTCCATGATGATGGGGAGGATCATGGGGCTGCGCTTGGTCTTTTGAAAGAGGAACATGGACAGGGCCTCGCGGATGTTCAGCTTTAAGTCGGCCCAGTCGTTGACCTCCCTCTCCAGGCACTTGTCGAGGGTTTTGGTCACCACTGCCCGGGCCTCTTTGATGAGCTGTTCGCTCTCGCGCACATAGACAAAGCCGCGGGTGACGATGTCGGGGCCGGCCACCACTTCGCTGGTCTCGGAGTCGATGGTGATGACGATGGTCAGCAGCCCGTCCTCGCTCAGGCGCTTGCGGTCGCGCAGGACGATGCTGCCCACGTCGCCCACGCCCAGGCCGTCGACCATGACCTTGCCGGCGGTGACCAGCTCGTCTTTCTTGACGCCCCGGGGCCCGAACTCGACCACCCGGCCGTTTTCGCTGATGACGATGTTCTTTTCGGGGATGCCCAGGGAGCGGCCGAGGCCGGCGTTTTTGATGAGGTGGCGGTACTCGCCGTGCACCGGCATGAAGTACTGGGGCTTGGTCAGGGCGAGGATGGTCTTGAGCTCGCCCTGGCAGGCGTGGCCGGAGACGTGCACCTCATACATGCTCTCGTAGATGACCTCGGCCCCCAGCTTGAAGAGGGCGTTGACCACGTTGCCCACATGCTTTTCGTTGCCGGGGATGGGCCGGGCCGAGATGATGATGAAGTCGCGGCTGTTGACCGACAGCTGCCGGTGGGTGCCGTTTGCCATCCGCGAGAGGGCGGCCATGGGCTCGCCCTGGCTGCCGGTGGTGATGACCACCAGCTTCTCCGGCGGGTAATCGCCGGCCTCGGCCAGTTCGATGAGCTGGCCCTTGGGCACCTTGAGGTAGCCCAGCTCGATGGCGCGGGCGGTGACGTTTTCCATGCTGCGGCCGCTGACGAGGACCTTGCGCCGGAACTTGTGGGCGGTGTCGATGATCTGCTGGATGCGGTGGATGTTGGAGGCGAAGCTGGCGATGATGATGCGCCGGTTGCCCGCCCTGGCGAAGAGGTTTTCAAAGGAGCGGCCCACGCTGCGCTCAGAGGCGGTCATGCCGGGGCGCTCGGCGTTGGTGGAGTCCATCAGCAGCGCGGTGACCCCCTCTTTGCCCAGTTCGGCAAAGCGGGCCAGATCGATCATCTCCCCGTCGATGGGGTCGTAGTCGATCTTGAAGTCGCCGGTGTGCACCAGCGTCCCCGCGGGGGTGTGGAAGGCCAGCGCCACCGCGCCGGGGATGGAGTGGTTGACCCGGATGAACTCGACTTGCATCCTGCCCAGCTGCACCCGGTCGCCGGCGGCCACCACGTTGAGCTTGCTCTTTTCCAGCAGGCGGTGCTCCTCCAGCTTGCCCTCCACCAGGCCCAGGGTGAGCCGGGTGCCGTAGAGGGGGACGCTGATCTCCTTTAACAGGTAGGGCAGGCCGCCGATGTGGTCCTCGTGTCCGTGGGTGAGGACCACGCCGCGAATGCGCTTTTTGTTTTCGATCAAATAGGTGAAGTCGGGGATGACGATGTCCACTCCGGGCATGTCGCTGTCGGGGAAGGTGAGGCCGCAGTCGATGACCACGATGTCCTCGCCGTACTCGACGGCGGTGCAGTTTTTGCCCACCTCGTGCAGCCCCCCCAGGGGGACGATGCGCAGCGGCAGGGCGCCGCCCTTTTTGCCGGAAGCCGATTTTTTGCGGCCGCCGAAGGGCTTTTTCTTCCCCTCGGCCTGGGGCTGGGGGGCGGCGGCCGGGGCCAGCGCGGCGCTCTGGGCGGCGGCTGCGGTCTTGGCCGCCTGGGCGGGAGTGGCCTTTTTGGGCTGGCGGCTGCGGCTCGAGGGCCGCCGCTGGCCGCCCTGGGCGGGCTGTTTGGCCGCCGCGGCCTGCTTTTTCTGGGGGGCCTGTTTTTGCTGGGCCGGCTGCTTGGCCGCGCCCGCCTGGGCCTGCTCCTGCGCCTTGGCCGCCTGGGCCGGGGTCGCCTTTTTGGCGGGGCGGCCCTGCCCCTGGCGGGGACGGCGGTTGCCGCCGCTGCGGCCGCTCTTTTTCTGCTGGGGCTGAGAAGCGCCCTGGGTCTTGTTCTTGTCGGTGGTTGATTCTGCCATTTGTTCCTCCTGTAACTGCGGGGCGGGCCCTTTTGGGCACAGCCGCCGCAGGCGCCCCGCAGGGCGCCTCTTTATTTTCATTGATTGGATTGTAGGATTTTCCGAATGCCCGGAAAGGGTGCGCGGCCGCCCGGCTCTGCCGACGCGCAGAGGGTCTGCGGCCACACGCTGCGCCAAAGGGCGCAGGGAAAAACGTACAGATACAGATAAAATCATACTATCCGTTTTCCCCGCAAATGTCAAGGAAGGGGGAATGCCTTCCCCGCCCTTCCGTCTTTTCCCAGTATGGGCCGATCGGGCGAGAAATATCTCCCTTTCGCCAAGGGGCGGCGCTTGTGCCGCCGCCCCTTTTTGGGTATACTGGAAAAAGCGCCGGGCCCCGCCGCGACGGGCGGGGGCCAGGCGGGAAAGGGAGGCAGAGAGATGCCGGCAAATCACGTGGAAATTTTTACCGACGGCGCCTGTAGCGGCAACCCCGGCCCCGGGGGCTGGGGCGCCATCCTCCGCTGCGGCGACGCGGTGCGGGAACTCTCCGGCGGGGAGGCGCAGACCACCAACAACCGCATGGAGCTCACCGCCGCCATCGAGGCCCTGGCCGCCCTCAAGCGCCCCTGCCGGGTGGAGCTCTACTCCGACTCCAAATACCTGGTGGACGGGGTGCAGAAGGGCTGGGCCGTGAGCTGGCGGAAAAACGGCTGGCGCAAGGGGAACAAGGAGCCCGCCCTCAACCCCGACCTCTGGGGGCGGCTGCTGGAATTGCTGGAGGTGCACCAGGTGACCCTGCACTGGGTCAAGGGCCACGCCGGCCACCCGGAAAATGAGCGCTGCGACGCCCTGGCGGTGGCCCAGCGCGACCGCTTCGGCGCCGCCGGGCGCTGAAGCGAGGGCGGCCGGCTGTCGCCAATCGGGGCGGCGGGGAATACCATTTTATCAGAGCCCGCTTTTGGGCCGGGGCCCCTCCCCCCACTCGGCAGCGGCCCTCTTTGAAAATAGACGGGCGTCCCCCTTGCAATTCATACTAAATTGGTGTATATTAGAGTCGACGGGTCCCCCAGCCGCGCCGGACGGCGCAGCCGGCCCCCATTTTACAGAGATATGAGGTGTGTTCCATGAGCAGATATATCTACGCGGACAACGCCGCCACCACCCCGGTGAGCGAGCCGGTGCTGGAGGCCATGCTCCCCTTTTTAAAGGAGGAGTACGGCAACCCATCCAGCATTTACCAAAAGGGGCGGGCCGCCCTGGCGGCCATCGAGCACGCCCGGGTGCAGACGGCGAACGCCCTGGGCTGCGAGCCGGGGGAGATCTACTTCACCGGCTGCGGATCGGAGGCGGACAACTGGGCCCTCAAGGCGGCCGTGATGGCCCTGGCCAAAAAGGGGAAGACCCACCTGATCACCACCGTGTTTGAGCACCACGCCATCCTCCACACCGCCCAGAAGTTGGAGCGGCTGGGCTGTCAGGTGACCTACCTGCCGGTGAGCCCCGAGGGGCTGGTGGACCCGGCCGACGTGGCCGCCGCCATCCGCCCCGAGACGGCCCTGGTCTCGGTGATGTACGCCAACAACGAAATCGGCACCATCCAGCCCATCGCCGAGATCGGCGCCATCTGCAGGGAGCGGGGGGTCTGGTTCCACACCGACGCGGTGCAGGCGGTGGGGAACGTGGAAATCGACGTGAAGGCCCAAAACATCGACATGCTCTCCCTCTCGGCCCACAAGTTCCACGGCCCCAAGGGGGTGGGCGCCCTCTACCTGCGGCGGGGAATCGCCATCCCCAACCTGCTCGACGGCGGCGGCCAGGAGCGGGGCCACCGCGCCGGGACCGAGAACGTGGCCTCCATCGTGGGGCTGGGCCGGGCCATCGAGCTGGCCTGCGACCCGGCGGCCATCGCCCGCAAGAGGGAGCACCTGACCCCCCTGCGGGACCGCATCATCGCCGCGGCCCTCGAGCTGCCCCACACCCGCCTCAACGGCGACCCGGTGAAGCGGCTGCCCGGCACCATCAACCTCTCCTTCGAGGGGGTGGAGGGCGAGTCCCTGCTGCTGATGCTGGACTTAAACGGGATCGCGGCTTCCTCCGGCTCGGCCTGCACCTCCGGCTCCCTCGACCCCAGCCACGTGCTGCTGTCCCTGGGGCTGACCCACGACGTGGCCCATGGCTCCCTGCGCCTCTCCCTGGCCGAGGATATCACCGAGGAGGAGGCCGACTATATCATCGAGACCATCCCCACCGTGGTGGCGCGGCTGCGCGCCATGTCCCCCCTGTGGGAGAAGATCGTCAAGGCCGAGCAGTAGCGGCCCGGCCGGGCGCGGGCGGACCTTTCCCCCGAACGCGCCCCTCTCAACACACATTTTTACAACTGGAAAGGCGGATGACAAATGCTCTATTCTGAAAAGGTACTGGACCACTTCTCCAACCCCCGCAACGTGGGCGAGATCGAGGACGCCGACGCCGTCGGCGAGGTGGGCAACGCCAAGTGCGGCGACATCATGAAGATGTACTTGAAGATCGACGGGGACACCATCACCGACGTGAAGTTCAAGACCTTCGGCTGCGGCGCGGCCATCGCCACCAGCTCGATCGCCACCGAGATGATCAAGGGCAAGAAGATCAGCGAGGCCCTGAAGCTCTCCAACAAGGCGGTGATCGAGGCGCTGGACGGGCTGCCCCCGGCCAAGATCCACTGTTCGGTGCTGGCCGAGCAGGCGGTGAAGGCCGCCCTGAGCGACTACTACCGCAAGCAGGGCATCGACCCGACCCCCATCGTGGGGGAGATCGGCGACTGCGAAGCCTGCCATGGCTGAGCGGGTCCTGGTCGCCATGAGCGGGGGGGTGGACTCCTCCGCCTGCGTCTCCCTGCTGCAAAAGCAGGGCTATGAGGTGGGCGGGGTGGTCTTTGACATGTCCCCCGCCCACCATCAGGCGGTGGAAGACGCCCGGCTGGCGGCCGACTTCTTCGGGGTGCCCCTGACCGTCTGCAACCTGAGGGAGCGGTTTTCCCGCGAGGTCATCGACTACTTCTGCCAGAGCTACCTCTCCGGCGAGACCCCCAACCCCTGCGTCCGCTGCAACCCCACCGTCAAGTTCGCCGCCCTCTACGAGGAGATGCAGCGCGGCGGCTACGACTGGATAGCCACCGGCCACTACGCGGGGATCGTGCGCCGGGGGGACACCTACTACTTCACCCAGGCCCAGTCGGCCCAGCGGGACCAGAGCTATATGCTCTACCGGCTGCCCCAGGAGATCATGGCCCGGCTGCTGCTCCCCCTGGCGGGGATGGAGAAGCCCCAGGTCCGCCAGTTGGCCCGGGAGGCGGGGCTGCCCACCTTCGACAAGCCCGACAGCCAGGAGAACTGCTTCATCCCCGACGGCGACTACCCCGCCTATGTGGAGGGGCGCTGCGGCCCCTCCCGCCGGGGGCAGTTCATCGCCCCCGACGGCAGCCCCGCCGGGCCCCACCGGGGCATCGCCCACTACACGGTGGGCCAGCGCAAGGGGCTGGGCATCGCCCTGGGGCGGCCGGTCTTTGTCCGCGCCATCGACCCTGCCAGCGGGGACGTCCTCCTCTGCGACGCGGGGGAGGAGTACGCCGGGGAGATCCGCCTGCGGGAGGTCTGCGCCCCCGACCCGGCCCAGCTCGCCGAAGGGGCGCAGGTGCTGGTGAAGATCCGCTCGGTGGCCAAACCCTGCCCCGCCACCCTGCACCCCCTGCCCGGCGGCGGGCTGACCGTCCACTTTGCAACGCCCCAGCGGGCGCCGGCCCCCGGCCAGTCGGCGGTCTTTTACCGAGACGGGCTGGTGATCGGCGGCGGGATCATCGACCGGCCTCGGTCGGAGAACGGAGGTGCTGCAGGTGGACCCCAGACAACCGCGTGAAAAGCCCTCTGCCATGAAGGTGCTGGTGATGACCGTCGGGGTGATCGTGGCCCTGGTGCTGCTGGGCTACTTCTTCGGCGGCAAATAGCCCCCTTTTTAAGAGAGCGATCAAAAAGAGCTGTGCCCCGGGCCGACCGGCCGGGACACAGCTCTCTTTTTTTCTCGGTCCGGGAAGGGCGCTTAGCCCCTCCCCCTCACCCCTCCGGGGTGTAGGGCGGGTATCCGGCGGCCGCCAGCTCCCGGTCAAAATCGGCCCGGGCGCGCTTCATGGCGTCCTCCATCGTCCCCTGCACAAAGGTGAAGGGCACCCCCAGAAAGAGGTTGTAGGGCAGCCCCCTGTCCTCGATGAGGTAGCTCTGCCCGTCCACCCAGCGACCCTCCAGATTTTGGTGCTTGGCGCCAGAAAAGCGCTCCACCAGGGGGCGGATGTCCTCCATAAAGGCGTAGCAGCGCAGCCCCAGGGCCCAGGCGGCCCCGCACTCAAAGGCGGTGCCGGAGTCGGGCTCCTGCCCGCGGCGGAAGTCGTTCAGGTTGGCGATGATCATGTCCGAGCGGTAGATCTGGTTCATGTCGTGGGTGAAGATCTTCTTCTCCAGCTCCTCCTGCGAGTTGTCCACCGGGGTGTACTCCCGGTACTGGTCCTCCCTGGCGGGGTCGGGGGGGAAGATGCCGTCGATGCCGTAGCGGTGGCTCAACTCCACATACCCGGCGCCGATCTCCATTCCGTTGGGCCAGAACATGTCCGGCCCGGCCAGATAGGCCACCGGGCGGCGGACCACCCCATTTTTGTCTACAAACACCGGTGTGCGCCCCCTTCCTCGTCCTGCTGGATCCGCTCCAGCGCCTCCTCAAAGCCGCCCTCCACCATGGGCGCGTGGGCGGACATCATCAGGTTCAGGGGGCCGTTTTCCAGAACGATCCCCTCCTTGTCCCGCCAGCCCTTGGAGACGGTGCCCTTGTTCTGGTTTTCGGGGGCGGTGATGTCGATTTGCTCCCCCGGCTCGTCCTGGTACTTCTCCTCGGTGAACTTCTCGGCGCAGCTGCGCAGGTCGTCTAGGTAGAGGTAGATCTTCTTCCCCCAGACATAGCCCGCGCCCAGGACAAAGCAGGCCCCCGAATCGGGCTCCCAGCCGCGGAAGTTGTTCATGTCCCCCACCAGGATGTCGCAGCGCCGAACGGTCTCCATCCAACTGTGGAAGTCGTCCTCCACCCGCTGTCCGGCGCAATCGGGCTCCAGCAGGGCAAAGCCCCGCGCCTCGCAGGCCCTTTGGTATCTCTGTCGCTGCTGTTCCCAATCCGGCGCATACCGCTGGGGGGTGCACAGGCAGATGGTCTGTTTGCTTGCCATTTCATCACTCCTCGATCGATTTGGCACACCACCAGTACAGGCCGATGGAACGTGTCTCCACCAGCATTGACCAATGCGTACGCCACCAGTATAGGGAGAAATCGCCGGGCTGTAAATGCGCAAAGCCCCCAAAGATAGACGGCGCTTTTGATGCCCCCCTACAAGGATCGCCCCGGGCCGTTGACAGCCCCTCTCCCCTTCGCTATACTGGGCTGGAAACCAAAAAACAGAGAGCCCCTTCCCGCTGTTGGGAAGGGGCTCTCACCCTCTTTTCAGGCGGGGAAACCGCCCCCCACCTCCAGCACCTGGCCGGTGATGAAGGAGGCCCCCTCCCCCGCCAAAAAGAGGACCGCCTGGGCTACCTCCTCCGGCCGGCCCAACCGGCCCAAAGGGGTGGCCTCGGCCAGCTCCCGACGGTCGGCAGGGCCGAGGTGGGCGTTCATCTCGGTGTCGATGACGCCGGGGGCCACACAGTTGACCCGCACCCCGCTGGGCCCCACCTCTTTGGCCAGGGCCTTGGTCAGGCCGATGACCCCCGCCTTGAGGGCGGAATAGGCCACCTCGCAGGAGGCCCCCTGCACCCCCCAGACCGAGGAGAGGTTGACGATGCTGCCGCCCCCGGCGCGGATCATCCCCGGCAGGGCCCGCTGGCAGCAGTAGACCGCGCCGTCCAGGTCCACCCCGCAGAGCCGCCGCCAACCCGCGCTGTCCAGGTCGGTGAAGAGGCCCTGGCGGGGGGCGATGGCGGCGTTGTTGACCAGGGCCGCCACCGGGCCCAGGTCCCGCTCGACCCGCGCAAACATCTCCTCCACCGCACGGCGGTCGGAGACGTCGGCCCCCACCGCCAGCACCGCCGCACCGGCCGCCGCCAGCTCCCCCGCCAGGGCCTCGGCCGCCCCGCGGCTGTGGCAGTAGTTGATGGCCACCTTCCACCCGGCGGCGGCAAAGGCCCGGGCACAGGCGGCGCCGATGCCCCGAGAGCCACCGGTGATGAGCGCTGTTCTCCCCATCGCGCTTCCCCTCCATCCTTTTTTTGTTCAGTGTGAGTATAGCACAGCCGCCCCCCTTTGGGCAAATGCGCGCCGGCCGGCACAGCGAAGGGCTGCACCGGCCGGCGCGCAAACTGGTCGGGGGGCCTGCCCCCTCGCCCCGGGAAGGGAAGAGGGGGGCAGTGGCGATGGCCCCGGCGGCCCTTTACAGCCGCACCGAGTCGCGGATCTTTACAAACTCGCTCTGCTCCATGCCGAAATAGCTGCTCACCTTGATCTTCTTCTCGACGATCTCGCCCTTGATCTCCTCCAGGTAATCCCGCACCTCCTGGGGGACCATCTCCTTGTAGTAGTCGTCCTCCACCAGGGCGGTGACCCCCTCTTTGACCCCCATGGTCTCCAGGGTGCCGTAGGCGAGGGTGCCCTCCACCGTGCCCTTGAGCATGTTGTACATGGCGATGTCGTTTCGCTTGAGCATGGAGGTGATGATGACGTCGGCGATCTCGGGCTTGCTGTCCAGGAAGAAGGCCCGCTGGTCCGCGTCCACGCCGATGCCCAGGGCCCCCTTCTCCTGGCAGGCCTCAAACATCCCCAGGCCGGCGGCCCCCGCCACCTGGTGCAGGATGTCGGCCTTCTGCTGGATCATCAGCAGCCCCATCTCCTTGGCCTTGGTGGCGTTGACAAAGTCGCCCACATAGGAGATGGCGATCCTGCCGTTGGGGTCGGCCCGCTTGCTGCCCTCGACAAAGCCCACCAGGAAGTCGTTGATGACGATCACCTCTGCGCCGCCCAAAAAGCCCACGATGCCGGTCTTGCTCATCTTCTGGGCCAGGACGCCCGCCAGGTAATCCCCCTCGTTCTGGGCGTAGTAGACGGCGAAGACGTTGGGCATCTCCACCTGGTAGTCGGGGGGGATGTCGACGCCGATGAACTTGGTGTCCGGGAACTCCTGGTAGTGCTTCTCCACGATCTCCATGAACTCGTTGCCCGAAAAGGCCACGATGTCGTTGTTCTCCGCCGCGTCGATGACCGAGGGGTCAAACTTGGATTTGTCCGTCCCGTACTCCACCACCTTGATCTCCAGCCCAAAGTCCTGCGACGCCTTCTGGAACCCCTCCCAGGCGATGTCGTTGAAGGCCTTGTCGCCCAGCCGGTCGCAGAGGTAGGCTGCCTTGAGCGGTTTCTTCTCCTCCCCCGCGTCCCCCTTTCCACAGCCCGTCGCAAAGGCCGAAAGGCCCAGCACAGCCACCAGCAAAATCGACAGCATCTTCTTTTTCTTCACGGTACCATTCTCCTCTCTGCACCGGCTGGCCGCCGGCTCTCATCACTGTTTGGCGAACGCCTCCGCCACCTCTCTGCAGGCGCGGGGCGACAAGTCGGCGTAGGGGCCGCCGGGGGTTTTGAGACAGCTGCCGATGATAAAGCCCTGCGCCCGCCCCTTGAGCTGCCCGGCGTTTTGGGCGTCCACCCCGCCGCCGATGAGCAGGGGGGCCCCCGTCGCCCGGCCGGCCGTCTCCAGCATCTCCTCGGTGCCCCGCTGGTCCTTGCCGGTGAGGATCAGCCCGTCGGCCTTGCAGCTCTGCACCGCAAAGCGGGCCATCTCCCCCAAATCGGTGTCCCCCAGGGGGTACCCCTCCCTGTCAAAGACGTCGGCGAGAATGTCCACCTCCCCGGCGCCGATCTCCCGCCGGTAGCGGACGGCGTCGTAGTAGAGCCCCTCCAACATGCCGGTCATCTTCACCATGAGACCGCAAAACACCTTGATGCGCACATAGTCGGCGCCGGCGGCCTTGGCGATGGCGATGGGGGCCCTCCCGTCGTGGTCCAGCAGGGTCACCCCCAGAGGGATGGAGAGGGCCTTCTTGACCTCCCGCGCCAGAGCGGCCATGTTGGCCACCGTGTCCGGCGAGGCGGCGAGGCCCACCGGCTCATCCCCCACGTTTTGCAGGAGGACGGAGGAAAAGCCGCTCTCCTCCAGCACCCGGGCGTTTTTCACGCAGTGCTCGACGATCTCCTCCAGGCTCCGCTCTCCCCCCAGCACGCTGGTGGGAAAGGGGGGGACGTGCAGGACGCCGACGGTGAAACAGCCCTCTCTCAACTGGTTCAAAATGCTCATTTTTGCAGGTCCTCCCGATAGGCGCTGTTGTGCAGCGTGTTGTAGTGCTCCTCCTTGGCCTCGTCGCTGGCGAAATCACAGCTCTCGACCCCACTCACCTTGCAGATCTGGTAGCCAAAGAGGCCCAGCAGGGCGCTGATGACCAGGGGGGTGTACCGCTCGGGCAGGCCGGGGGCGTAGGTGATTCGGTGGCTGGCCTCTGCCCTGTCCAGGCCCCTCTCTGTAAAGAGGATGCTGTTGGCGCCGATAAAATTCATCTCCCGGATCAGCTCCACCGCCCGGCTGTACCCGCCGCCCTGGGGGGCGCAGATCAGGATGGAGGTGTCCGGCCCGCTCACGAAGAACTTGAGGTGGGCCCACTCCTCCAGGTCCTGGGGGATGCCGTCGATCCGCTTGCCCTCCACCAGTTTGGCGGCGCCGAAGTGGGCCATCGACTGGTTGGGCCCGGCCCCCAAGACGGTGAACTGCTCGGCGTCGGCGCAGCCGGCGCAGATTTCCCGCACCCCCTGCTCGTTTTCGGCCAGGGCCTCCTCCACCGTGTCGGCGGCCCGCAGCAGCCAGGCCCGCTCCCGCTGGGCGTCCTCCTCGCCCAGGTGCCCGGTGCGCAGCCCGATCTGCAGGGCGCAGAGCTGAAGCATCAGCAGGGCCGCCGTAAAGGAGATGGTGCCGGGGGCGTACCCCAGGGAGACCACCTGGTAGCACAGGGCCCCCTCCGCCGCCCTTGCCAGGGGGCTGTCGGGATTGCCAGTGACGGCGATGACCGCCGCCCCCCTCTTCTTGGCAATCAGGGCCGACTCCACGGTCCGCGCCACCGTCCCCGAATAGCTGATGACCAGCACCAGCGACCCCTCCGGCAGATAGTCCGCCTCGTAGCGGCAGAACTCCAGCGCCTCGCAGGCCACGCAGTCCACCCCGGTCAGGTCCAAAAAGGTGTAGCGGGCCGCCTGGGCGGCAAAGAGGGAGTCCCCGCACCCCACCGCGTAGATCTTCTTGATCCCGCTCTCGGGAAGGAGGTGGGCCTTCTCCCGGATGGCCGCCTCAAAGTCGGTCACCCCCTTCCGGATGACCTCCGGCGTCAGCGCCAATTCCTCCCGCATGATGTCAATTCCCGTTGCCACTGTCTTCACCACTCCTCTTCTCTTTTAAATAGGCTTCCAGCCGCCCCTCGGCGGCGCTCCTCTCGGCCTCGAACAGCCCCTGGGGGCCAAAGCTCTCCACCGCGTAGGAGGCGGAGATCGTCCCGCAGCAGGCGGCTTCCACCAACTTCCCGGTGCGCAGAAGACCTGCTGCCAGCCCTCCGCCGAAGGTGTCGCCCGCGCCGGTGGTGTCCACCGCGCGGGTGGGGCGGCAGGGCAGCCGCACAAACCGGTCCTCCGCCCGCTCGTAGAGCAGGCACCCCTCTGCCCCCCGCTTGATGACCACCGCGCCCGGCCCCCAGGAGGCAAAGGTCCGCGCCGCCCCCTCAAAGTCCCGTTCCCCCTCCAGGGGGCCCAGCAGCCGCACCGCCTCCTCCTCGCTGGGGAGAAAGACGTCCACCCAGCGCAGGGCGTCCTTCACCGCCTCCCGCCGCCCGCTGGCGTCCCCCTCGTAGGGGTCCAGCAGGACCAGGGCCCCCGCGCGGTGGAATGCCTCGGCCAGCTCCCGCTGGTTGTCGATGGGCAGGGCGGAGAGGAAGGCCGCCCGGCAGCGCCGATAGGCGGGGGGGATGTCCTCCGCCCGGGGCGACATGGCCTCCCGGGTGCCCGGGGGCGACAGCTCGGTGAACTGCCGCCCTCCGTCGGCCCGATAGACGGCCAGGCTGTGCAGGCTGGCCCCCGGAAAGAGGGGGACGCCCGCCAGGTCGATGCCCGCCTCCCGGCACCGCTGCAAGCTCTCGGGGGAGAAGTCGCCGGCCCGGCGGGAGAGCATCCCCACCCCGGGGCACCAGAGGCGGGCCCCCAGCGCCCCGTAGAGGGCGTCGCCCCCAATGACATTTTCCTGCCGGCTGCCGTCGGGCAGGGAGACGTCGTCCAGCGACAGGTTGCCCGCAACCACCAGTTCACAGTTCATTCGATCCCTCCTTGTCGGTCTCTGTTTGACAGCTTTAGGATAGCACAAAAAAAAGAGAGGCCATTCGATCCTCTCATTTATATACAAAACATTTTCTATTTTTGCGCCAGATGTGTATTATTTCACCGGCGGGCCGATGGGCGGGTCGAACAGGGCCCAGTACTGCTCCGCCAGCTTGCGCAAAACCAGCATCACCGGCACCCGGTCGGACACCTCGTAGCCCTCGATCTCCATCTTCTGGGTATAGCAGTAGAGGCGGCAATCCGCCATCTGCGCCAGGGTGTTGCGGCAGAGGGAGGTCAGGCTCACGCAGTAGGCCCCCCGCGCCTTGGCCATCTGCACCGCTTTGATCAGCTGGTCGGTCTCCCCCGACACGCTGATGACAAAGGCCAGGTCCCCCGGCTCGGCGTGGTCGGCACTGTAGTACATGTCGTGCCGGTAGTCAAAGGACTCGGCCGTCTTCCCGGTGCACTTGAGGTAGTGGGCCATGGTCTCGCAAAAGGGGTTGGTGTTGCCGATGCCGTAAAAATAGACCCGCCGCGCCCGCTTCAGCCGCCGCGCCACCGCGGCCAGCTGGCCCTCGTCGAGCATCTCCAGCGTCTTTTGGATGTTGATGGGCACCTCCACCCTGCCGGCTGGGGCGTCGTACTCCGCCCGCAGGGCCACCTTGAGTTCGGCAAAGCCGGTGTAGTGCAGCTTTTTGGCAAAGCGGACCAGGGTGTTGGGGACGGTGTAGAGGGCCGCGGCCAGCTTTTGGATGGAGAGGCGCTCCAGCTCCCCCCGGTGCTGCCGCAGGTAGTCGGCAATGGCGTCGTCGGTGTCGTTCAAACTGTCCTCATAGGCGATCAGCCGCTCGGCAAAGGTCACCGTTCATCCCTCCCTTTTGGATCGTTGCTTTTTCTATTATATCTGAATTCCCGGCAAAAAACAAATCGCACCGGCGCGAATGCGGGGGCAAAAAAAGCGCCCCGGGCCGGTGGGCCGGAGCGCGGGCAGCTAGAGTTCCTGCGAGGGGGGGACCGAGTGGTCGGTGTAGAGGGGCACCCCGGTGATCCGCGCCAGGGCGCGGGTGGGGCGGCCGGGGGCCGGCATCTGGTGGGGCGGCTCAAAGCCGGAGAGGTGGACCATATCAAAGTCGTCGTTGTGGCGGCGGTTGTAGAGAAACAGGCTCTGCAAGGCCGGATTTTCGCCGGTGTAGTAGAGCTTGTCCAGCACCAGGTTCCAGTCGTAGTCGGGGATGTAGTGGCGCAGGGCCAGCCGCGGGAAGAGGAGGGAGAGGGCCCGGTAGACCCGGTCGCGCCAGCTGTGTTGGTAGGGGAGGACGTAGGTGAAGCGGTACTCCCGCTCGCCGCTCTGGGCGGGCTTTTCCCCGCGGGAGGGGCGCTGGAGCAAAAAGGCCACCTTGGCCCCCGCCCCGGCGAAGATGGGGCTCTTCTCCAGCAGGTCCTGCGCCCGCTCCCGGGAGACGCCGGAGATGGCCACCGTCGGCTTCCCCCGCTTGACAAAGGCGGAGTACTTCTTCTCCAGGTGGATGAGCATGTTGCCCGCATAGCCCATGAACATCCAGAAGATGGCGGTGGTGAAGTCGATGTGAAAGACAAGGGCCTTTTCGGCAAAGGCGTAGATGCCGTAACTGAGGATAAAGGCCATGACGTAGGGCAGCACCCCCCGGTCAAACTTGCGGTATTTGCGGTTGAACACCCCGTTGAGGATGGACCAGAGGTAACTGACAAAAAAGGTGCAGCAGCAGACAAAGCCCACCACCCCGGTGCCCACCAGGATGGTCAGGTAGGCGTTGTGCAGGTCGGGGAAGCGCAGCCCGTCCTCCAGGTAGCGGTCCCCCGCCGTCTCGATGTTGGCCGGGCCCACCCCGAAGAGGGGCTTGTGGGTAAAGATCTCCAGCCCCTGCTTGACCAGCACGTCCCGCCCGCTGCCCAGGGGCCGCTCGCTGCCGCCCAGCACCACCACCCAGTCGTCGGTGTCCTGCACGCTGACCTCGTTGAGCAGCTCCTCGTTCTCGGTCACGGTGTACATGATGGCGTCGGCCGTCCCGTCCTGCACCGCGGTGCGGGTGAAGAAGATGCCCCCGCAGATGAGCACGGCGGCCAGCAGGAAAAAGACAGACTGGCGGCCCACGGTCTTCCAGTTGATCTCCTTGAGGTAGCTGATGCGCAGCCCGCAGGCCAGCATCACCCCATAGCCCCCCAGCAGCACCAGGGCGGCGTTGCTGTCGGTAAACCAGAGGGAGACCAGGTTGACGGGGATGGAGAGCCAGAGGAAGGCCTTGGCCACCTTCCGCATCTTCTGCTTGCGGCGGTGGTCGATGGTCAAGAGCATCTGGGCGCAGACGATGCTCAGGGCGTTGAGGAAACCGGCGTAGTTGGGGTTGGTGAAGATGCCGTAAAAGCGCCCCTCAAAAAAGCCGAAGTGGTAGCCGTCGATGGTGATGCTGAGCCGGTAGGTGACAAAGAGGGCCCCCGCCAGGGTGATGGCGGTCACCAGCAGCACGATGATCTTTAGGAGGATGCGCAGTTCCCGCTGGGCCTTGTGAAAGTCCATTAAGCTGGTGCAGCCGAAAAAGACCACAAAGTAGAGGGCGGAATACCCCAGGGTGAAGAAGTTGAAGAGCAGGTTGTCCCGCCAGTTGAGGAGCACCGAGAGCAGCGAGGCCAGCATGAACAGCCCAAAGGTAAACCAGTGGCGCATCTGAAAGTAGAGGCGCTTGATGAGCACCACATTGACAAAGACGCAGATGGCCCAGATCCCCAAGACCAGGTTGACGGGGTTGAAGATGCGGTCGTAGAAGTTGACGTAGTAGAAGATGGTGGCGGCCAAAAAGGCCACGCGAAAAACGCCGGCGTTGCCCAGCGTCTTGTCAAAGAGATGATATGCTTTTTTGAGCGGAGCGCTCAACTCATCACTTCCCGTCCCCCTGCGCGAAGGGGGCATTTCTCTTCTCTTCAAAGTACTCCCATTATACGGCCTGGGCCATTTTGTTGTCAAATTTCGCCCTTCTTTTTGCCGCCGTCTTTCCCTCTCCCTCGCCCCTCGTCCCGCTGCCGGGCGGCGGGCAGCACCTCCCGACGGATGTAGGAAAAGACAGCTTCCTCCCCCTCGTCCTTCAGCCGGCTAAGCAGGTCTTCCAGCAGGGCCCGGGTCTCGGGGTGGAGGATGTAGTGGGGCTTGGAGCGCTGGTAGTAGTCCCAGGGGTCTCGGTCCACATAGGCCTCTTTGCGGTAGGTGCGGCTGGCGGCGATGCGGTCGCAGAACATCTCCACCACATACCGCACCAGCATCTTCATCCCCGCCAGGGCGTGATCGCCCTCAGGGGAGTAGTCGATCCAGTACTCCAGGTGGTGCTTGTTGCGGCCTTTGTGGTGCAGCCAGGCCGAACTGTACCCCCGGTCCTGCCGCTCGGCGTCGTTGGGGCTGCGGTTGCCCTGAAAGTAGCGGGCCCCCACCCAAAACTCGGCGGGGCTGTATTTGGAGAGGTCGTGCAGCAGGCCCTGCCGGTAGAGCCCCACCTTGAAGCAGTACTGGCGCACCAGTTTTTTGTGGTGGTTGACCGTCTTTAAATGGGAGAGCCACTTCACGGCCCTCACCCCTTTCGCGCTGTAAAATCGGGCGGCGGGGGCCTCCCCCTTTTCCGCCTTTCCCCATCATATCGGATTGGCCGGGATTTGACAACTGAAAAATCGCCCCAAAGGCCCCTTCCCCGAAGGGCTGTTGCAGCGGTCGCGCGCCCCGCGTATTTCCAAAGCAAAATGAAATGCGCATTCCCTTCTCATTTGAGGGCGCGGCCGGCTTAGGAGACAGCCCAATAGGACCTGAAGAAAAGAGCCTCTGTGGAGGGGCCAACTGGATGGGAGACTGCGTTCACGGATGAATTGCAGCGGGGTACAAGCCGGCAAAAGCCCCGCCCTTTCTGTATGGTCTTACGGCGCTTCCACCAGGTCGACAGGGGTCTGTGCAAAGGCCCTCTCGCCTGCAACGAGAACAGATTTGGAGAAAGCGCTTAGGGGGACGGCAACTCGCCCCTTTGGAAATCCAGCCGATGGAGGCCTCCCCTCCCTGCGGGAAAAGACAGGCTGCCGAACCCGCACCGAAGGGGCCTGTACAGGCCCCTTCAGCAATAGCAAAGAGCAAACGGGGAAGATACCGCCCTTCTGTGCGTCCTTTTTTGGCGCTCCCAGCGCAGGGCAGCGTCCAACCGGGAGGCCCCAAATCCCCTCTTCCCCCTGCCGATCTTTCATCAAACCAGGTAGGGAGCTGGAAAACAGCCGCTATTTTTGCACCCCGTACTGCTCCATCTGGGCCTCGTGCTCCTCCAGTGTTTTGGAATAGTGGTTTTGGTTGTCGTTTCCAAAGAAGAAATAGAGGTACTCGCTGGAACTGGGGTTCTGGGCGGCGGCAATGGCCCGGGCGCCGGGGTTGCAGATGGGGCCAGCGGGCAGCCCCTTGCACTTATAGGTGTTGTAGAGGGGGGCGAACTTGCTCTGATTTGCCACCAAGGGGTTGCCGGTGATGTAGTTGTTGACATACTCCCGGGTGGGGTCGGAATCCAGCCGCATCCCGGCGGCCAGCCGGTTGTGAAAGACCGAGGAGACCATCTTCATCTGCTCGGTGCTGCGGGTCTCCCGCTCGATGATGGAGGCCAGGATCAGGGCCTTTTCAGAGGGCATTCCCGACTTGGCGGCGTAGTTGTTGAGCATCTTGCGCAAAACCGACTCGGCGTCCTCCCCCTGGTAAAACTCGTAGGTGTCAGGGAAGAGATAGCCCTCCATCTTAAAGGCGCGGTTGGAGGTGGCGGGGACAGTGAAGGATTTGACAGTGTAATTCTGGGCGGTGCTATAGAAATCTGCCGCTGTGCAGACCCCCTTTTTCTCAAGGGTATTGGCGATCTGCATGAAGGTGCTGCCCTCGGGCACGGTGACCCGCACCGTCTGGCGGGGCTGGCTGCCCTCGCCAGAGCCCTCCTCTCCCTCTTCGCCGGAACCGCCGGTTTCCTGGGCGGCCTTCTCGGCAGCCTCCTTCTCCTCCTGGGCGGCAATGGCCTTGGGGGAGAGGGTCCCCTCCTCTTCGTCGGAGAAGAGGGCAGCGCTCTCCACAAAGGTGGCGCCGGCGGTGGGCGCCGCTGCCTCTGCCTTTTTGCAGCCCGCCAAGAGGGCGAGGCAGACCAGGGCCGCCAGGAGGGCTTTCCAATACGCGTGTTTCATCGTCACTTCCCCTTTTTCGACTATTTTGCTTATTATAATACATTCTCCGACAAATGAAAAGTCGCAGAGGAGGGCATCTATGGAGGCGAGGAGCGCCCTTGACCGCGTTTTTTTTGATAACATTTTGATAACATCTACGTTCTATTTCACTCTATTCTGTTCTATTTTTCATCTTTTTTGTATTTTTACACACAACAAGAAAACACCCACAAATCGCTTAACAATGCGGTTTGTGGGTGCTTTCTTTGGAGCTGCTAGGCGGATTCGAACCGCCGACCTCGTCCTTACCAAGGACGCGCTCTGCCGACTGAGCCATAGCAGCATACGTGGCAGGGGCAGAAGGACTTGAACCCTCGGCACGTGGTTTTGGAGACCACTGCTCTACCAACTGAGCTATACCCCTAAATGGTCATATTGGTGGGCCTTCAGGGACTCGAACCCCGGACCGACCGGTTATGAGCCGGCTGCTCTAACCAACTGAGCTAAAGGCCCTTCTGGCTCCCCCTGTTGGGCTCGAACCAACGACCCTGCGGTTAACAGCCGCATGCTCTACCAACTGAGCTAAG
>NZ_JAHLPK010000012.1:0-71743 GCF_018917875.1 Acetanaerobacterium sp. MSJ-12
CGGGTGGGGGACTACGTCCTCATCTACACCGTCACCGACCAGGACGGCAACCGGGTCAGCATCAAGTTGAAATACCACCTCATCAGCAAAACGCCCCCGGCGGTGGTGCCCAGTGACCCGGACCACCCCCTGCCCGACCCCATCCCCCTGCCCGACCCGGTGCCCGGCAGTCAGAAGAAGCACTGGAACATCCGCGACTATCTGGAGGAGGAGGTCCGCTCCGGCAGCTGGAGCAAGGCCGACATCCTGCACTGGATGGCCCAGCAGTACACCGTCTCCTCCAACCAGGCGGACGGCAGCCTGACATACGATTTGCTGCTCTTTGACCAAAATGGCCGCCCCGCCGAAGAAATCGACCTGACCCGTCCCGGCAGCTGCACTTTCTACTATACCGCCACCGACTCGGTGGGCAACACCACCACTGTGCAGTTGACCTACAAGCTCACCGACCGCCAAATCACCGGCCCCGTGGGGCCTGCTGACCCCGATGGCGCGGGCGGTTCCGGCGGCGCGCCGAACGGAGAGGGGAGTGCCCCCTACACCGGCCTGCTGGGCAGCCGCGGTGCGGGCAACTGCTGGGTCCACTGGCTGGCCCTGCTGCTGATGGCGGCCGTGGCCGTATACACTGCCTGCCGCCGTCGCCAGACCGATGCGGATGCCGAAAAGATGGGGGACGAGCGCCCTGGTCTCCTCGGCAAAGACCTCTTTTTCTACAGCGTGGTCTCCGCCCTGACAGCCCTGCTCTACCTGTTGCGGGGCTGCGCCCTCGACGGGGTCGCCCTGCTGGCCGTGGCGGCCGCCATAGTCGCCAGCGCCATTGTCGTGTCCCGGCGAGAGGCAGAGGAAAAAAGTGAACACTAATTGAAAAGGAGCGCCTTTTAGGCGCTCCTTTTTTACGGGCTGGGGCTTTTTTACAATGCTACGGCTTCCGGTGCGAAGGGCAAGTGGACGGGGTTTCCCCAGAACCTTCGCACCGCGTGTGGGCAGTTGCAGGGGAGGAGTGACAGCGGTAAAGGGGGATTTGCCGCTGCAAATTGACAGAGCATTGGGGAAGCGGTATAGTAAAGAAGAAAGAGGATGAAATGTTTTTGTGCTTTGTTGCTGTCGCACCCTACGCGGGTGCGTGGATTGAAATAACAGCCCTGAGGGCATTGGCGCTGAGATCGACACGTCGTACCCTGTGTGGGTACGTGGATTGAAATACCGCCTCAAGCGCGGTTATCACCATCACCACGTCGCACCCCTCGTAGGTGCGTGGATTGAAATTCCATGGTGTCCTCCAAGGCCGACGCTGGTTGCCAGTCGCACCCCACACGGGTGCGCGACTTGAAATCCTCCCAAAGCACACTCCCGTCACCATGGTACGTGGATAAACTTTCTAAGAAGTAGTAATCACAGCGGCGAGACAGTTTGTCGCATCCCCCCGCGGTTTCACCCTCCGAAACGGCGAGAATTCCACATTTGCGCGCAGCCCTACCATGCTGCCACCTTTTCCGCCTGACAGTATCCTTCGAGTTTTTGCCCCGCACGAGAGGGGATGACACAGAGGGGGTTGCCCCCACTTGCCCACCCAGCTCAAAGGGAGGCAGGCCGCTTGCCTTTGCACCGTGAGCAGGTGCGAGGCGCACATAAAAAGAGCCCTCCGGCCGGAGGGCTCTTTTTTTATAGCTGGGCGAAAATCCGCGCGCCCTTTGTGTTCAGCCATCCCCACATCGCCAGACAGAGGAGGACGGCGACCACAGTGGCCACAGCCGTGACCAAGACCATGGACAGGTGCAGGGCGAAACCGAGGCCGATGAACGCCGCGGCCAGAATGGGGGTGGTGAAGTACCCCAAAAAGGAGGCGACGGATTGCTTGATGACCGTGACCTCGCTCTGCCAGTCCAATTTGGGGAACAGGAGGTTGCAGACCAGCCCTCCCAGAGAGGTGGAGAGGGCGAAGGCCAGCGGGGTCAGGTAGAAGAGCACCCACTCGGCGGGGGAGGGGCGCAGGGCCATCCCCGCCATGGTCGAGCCAATCAGGCAGGCGGGGACGAGGACGGTGAGGTTGACCAGGGCCTTGCTGGCAAACACCTGCGAGGTGCGGACCGGCAGGGACTGCAAGATCCAGAGGTGGTTTCCCTCCAGGGAGATGGAGCAGCTGCTGACAGCCCCCATCCCCCCGACGGCGGCCATAATGAGGGGGCAGATGCCGGTGAGCATCCCGGCCAGGCCGGGAACGCCCATCATGGCCTCCAACTGGTCCTGGGGCAAAAAGAGTATCGCCCCGCAGAGCAAAATCAGCATCAGCGCCCCCATCCCGGCGTTGAAGATGTAGAGGGTGGAGGAGGTGAAGCGCCGCCACTCCTTTTTGTAGAGGGCCGAGAGGGCGGAGGACTGGCGCAGTTCGCCCAGGCGGTACTTCCCTTTGGCCGAGGTGGTGGTGAAGACGGCGTGCAGCTGCCGGTAGTAGCGCCCCACCAACAGGCAAAAGAGGGCGAAGGGCAGGATGCACAGGGCCATCAGCAGAAGCCAGCTGCCCCAGTTGCCGCCGGCCACCCCCTGGGTGAACAGCCGCGCCGGCGGGTAGACGGATTCCAGCTGCAGGGCAATTTGGCTGCCGACCTGGGCCAGCTCGGTGACCTCCATTTCGGCCGCGCGGTAGCTGAGGGCGGTGGAGCCAAAGAGGACCCCCACGATCAGCAGCCCATACAGGAGGATGGAGAGGATTTTGTTGCGCCCCAGCCGGGCGGCGATCAGGGCCACCGCCCCGCCGAGGACCAACCCGACGACCAGCGGCAGGATGGGCATTGCCAGCAGCGCGGGCACCAGGGCCAGCCAGAACCAGAGAGAGGGGCCGGTCTGCACCGCGTAAACCACGGCGGCGGGGACGAGCAGCAGGCAGGAAAAGAGCAGGCTGCTGGAGTAGAGGATGAGCACCCGGCTGGCGACGATGGTGCTTTGGGGGATGGGCAGGGCCATCTGCAGGTCGTAGTCCTGAAAGGAGAAGAGGACGCTGCCGGCCTTGTAGATGACGGTGATGAGGGAGAGGAGGGAGGCGGCCACGGCCATGACCGTCAGCACCAGCTCCGGCCGCCCCACCATGGCGGCCAGCTGTCCCATCCCCACCGAGTAGACAGCCGACATGGCCACCAGGAGGACGGCGAGAAAGGCAACCCCCACCCCCATGAGCAGCGATTTGCGCTTGGCGGCCGGATCCTTGGCGTGCAGCATCTTGCCGATGCCGAGGGATTGGAGCGCGTAGACTTTGCCGAGTAAAAACAGCTTATTCATGGTCGATCAACTCCAAAAATACGTCTTCGAGACTGCTCTGGCCGATCACCTCGTGGGTGGGGCCGCTGACGACCAGCCGCCCCTCTTTGATGATGGCGATCTTGTCGCAGAGCTTTTCTGCCACCTCCAACACGTGGGTAGAAAAGAAGATGGTGCTGCCCTGCGCGCAGAGCTCCTTCATGATCTGCTTGAGCTGAAAGGCCGCGCTGGGGTCCAGTCCCACCATCGGCTCATCCAAGACCAGCAGCTTGGGGGCGTGGATCAGGGCGGAGATGATGGCCAACTTCTGCTTCATCCCGTGGGAGTAGGAGGAGATGGGGTCGCCCAGGTTGGCGGTGAGTTCCAGCCGGTCGCCGTATTTGGCGATGCGCTGGCGGCGCAGCTCCCCCTCGACGGCAAAGACGTCGCCGACGAAGTTCAGGTACTGGATGCCGGTGAGGTGGTCGTACAGGTCGGGGTTGTCAGGGATGTAGGCGGTGACCGCCTTGCAGGCCATGGGCTCTCGCTTGACCGAGTGCCCGTCGATGAAGATGTCGCCTCCCTCAAAATCCAAGATCCCCACTGCCGCCTTGATGGTGGTGGTCTTGCCGGCGCCGTTGTGGCCGATAAAACCGTAGATCTCGCCGGCGGCCACCTCTAGGCTCAGGTCGTCGACGGCCTTTTTGCCGCCCTTGTACACCTTGGTCAAATGCTCGATTTTCAGCATGGGGGTTCCTCCTTCTCTCCCCCCTCTGGGGGGGCGGCCGGCGCCTCCGCCGGCGTGATGATAAAGGTCAGTTTGCGGGCCTTGCGCCCGGGGGCGGGCCCGTTTTGCACCAGCGGGCCCAAAATTTTGCCCATCTCCATGCTCAACTGCCGCGTCTCGCCGTCGGTGAGCATCAGCGTTGAGGTGGTGAGGGCGATGTCCCCCTTGGCCGGGTCGGGTGGCGGCTGTTTTGCAAAATAGCGCTCGAAATCGCCCATGACGCCCAGAAGGATGGCAAACAGTCCCTGGTGCATCTGCTCCAGCTCCTCCTCGCTGCCGTGCCACTGGGGGTTGGGGGCCAGGCGGTAAACCCTCTCCACCGAACCCCGCATCGGCCGCTCCTCGGCCACCTGCAAAAGTTCCAGCTGCGCCAGCTTTTTGATGTGCCGGTAGAGGGTGGCCTTCGGCACGTCGCTGAGGGCGGCGGCAATCTCGCCGCTGGTGGCGGTGGGGTGCAGGATCAGGTGCTGGATGATTCGCATCCGCACCGGGTTGAGCATGGCCTTCATGATATCCGCCGTAAACGGCAATTGGCACTCCTCCTCTCACAATTGTTCTCAATAATGATAATAGTATCAAAAATGAGAAAAGTCAAGCAAAAAAGGAAAGTACTCTTGATTTGCGCCCAAAAAGCAACTGGCTTTTTGCCGCATGTCCATCCGGACGGCCGCGCGGGGAAAAACAGGTTGACGGCAAGGGAGCTGGGAGATATGGTAAAGGGGAAGGAACTGCCCCAAAAAGGTGGGCGGCCGAGGAAAGGGGAACAGCATGGGCGAGTGGTTCACCGTCGAACAGATCGAGAGAGACACCTATGCCATCAGCGAATACCGGCACTGGGAGGAGCCCCACTGCTACCTGCTGTTGGGGGCGCGGCGGGCCCTGCTCATCGACAGCGGGTTGGGGGTGGCGGACATCGGCCGGGCGGTGCGGGATCTGACCTCGCTGCCGGTGCTGCTGGCCACCACCCACGCTCACTGGGACCACATTGGCGGCCACCACTGCTTTGCCCTTGAGGACATCGCCGTCGGCGCACAGGAGCAGGGGTGGCTCGCCGGCCACTTCCCCCTCCCCCTGTCGGCGGTCAAGGCGGAACTCCTGCGGGGGGAGACGGCGTTCTCGCCCTCCTTTGACTCGGAGCAGTACCGCCTCTACCAGGGGGGCGCGGCAATTGCCCTGAACGACGGCGACGCCATCGATTTGGGGGAGAGGGAGGTGGAGGTGCTGCACACCCCGGGTCACTCGCCGGGGCATCTCTGCTTTTACGAGCCCCAGCGGGGGACCCTCTACGCTGGCGACCTGGTCTATGCCGGCTGCCTGGACGCCTTCTACCCCACCACCGACCCCCTGGCCTTTTGGCAGTCCATCCAGCGGGTGCGTGCCCTGTCACCCCGCCGGGTGCTGCCCGGCCACCACCGCCTGGACATCCCCGCTGAGCTGGTGGGGGAAATCGACCGGGCCTTTGCCGATCTCTGGGCAAAGGGGGAGTGCCACCAGGGCCTGGGGGTGCGCGATTTCGGCGCCTTTCAGCTCCACCTGTAAATCGCGCCTGCGGGGCGGATAGAAGGGAGAGGGGAGCGAACCGTTCAGACTGTTCGCTCCCCTCTCCTATTTTGGGCCTGGATAGCCGCCCCTCACCGCTTGGGCGGCGGGTAGGGGGCGGGGTTGTCGGTGCGGTCGAGCAGGTAGTCGACGCTGGTGCCGTAAAAGTCGGCCAGGCGACAGAGCACCTCCGCCGTCAGGGCAATGGTGCCGGTCTCGTATTGGGAGTAGGTGTTCTGCGCCATCCCCAGGTGCTCGGCCACCTCCCGCTGGCGGATGTCCCGGTCACAGCGGAGGTCGCGAATGTGTCTGTAAGCCATTTTGATCACCCAGTGACAGTATGTGCTATCTGAAATCGAGATATTGACTTTTATCTGAAATACAGATAACATGGGGGGAAAGTCGAAGGAGGAGATCGCATGCTTGCGTGGGTGGACCGGGAGGACAGGGCCTTGGCGGCGGAGTACGAGGCGTTTGTGGAAAGGCGAGGGAGCTTTTTTCAGTCCCTCGCCTGGGGGGAGGTCAAGGAAAACTGGCGGGCCCAGGCCCTGCTCTCCCGGGGGGAGGACGGAGGGATCCGCGCGGCGGCCCTGGCCCTGATCCGCCCCCTGCCCCTGGTGGGGGGCTCGCTGCTGTACTGTCCACGAGGCCCGGTGGGGGAGTGGAGCGACCGGGCGGTCTTGGGCGACCTGACAGAGGGCTTTGCCCGGCTGGCGGAGAGGGAGCGCGCCTGCCTGCTCAAACTCGACCCTCTGGTCGCCCCCGGCGGGCCGGAGGCGGCCCTTCTCCAGTCGGCCGGGTTTCGCCACCGGCCGGGGGAGGGGGATTACCGCACCCTGCAACCCCGGTTTGGCTATCTCCTCCCCCTGGCAGACAGGAGGGAGGAGGAGCTGCTGGCCGGTTTTTCACAGAAGTGCCGCTACAACCTGCGCCGGGCGATCAAAAAGGGGGTGGAGTGCCGGATGGGCGGGGCGGAGGAACTGGACGCCTTCTACCCCCTGCTAGAGGAGACCGGCCGCCGGGATGGCTTTGTCATCCGCCCCCGGGCCTATTTGGAGCGGCTGCTGCGGGCCTTTGGCCCCGCGCGCTGCCGCCTCTTTCTCTGTCGCTGGCAGGGGCGGCCGGTCTCCGGCGCCCTGGCCCTGCGCTATGGGCAGACGGCCACCTACCTCTACGGCGCCTCGTCCGGTTGGGGGCGGGAGGTCATGCCAAACTACTTGATGCAGTGGGAGATGATCCGCTGGGCCCTGGCGGGGGGCTGCGTGGTCTACGACTTTGGGGCCGTCCCCCACTTCTTGGAGCCGAGCCACCCGGCCTATGGCATCTACCGCTTTAAAAAGGGGTTTGGCGGCCGGGTGGCCGAGTGGGCAGGGGAGTTCGACTGGGTCTATCGCCCCGTGTCCGCGGCGCTGCTGCGGGGCGGGCAGCGGGGGTTGCAGTTGGCGCAGGCGGCCCTTCGCGCCGGGCGGGAGCGGCGGGGGCGGGAATGAACCTGTCCTTCCTATATATTTACACCCTTCGCCTTGCCATTTGGGCCCGATTCTGGTATCCTGTAAAAAACCGATGGATTTGTCCCCTTTTTGAACGTTTTCTCCCTCGCCCCATAGACTGGTCTGAATCCAATAAATGGGGTGATGGTTTGCTGCAGATGATATTGTTCTCCCTCTCGGTGTGCGCCGACGCCTTTGCCGCCAGTTTTGCCTATGGGGCGGCGGGCATCCGCATCCCCCTGCGCTCGGCGCTGGTGATCGCCGGGGTGGGCAGCGGCTTTCTGGCCGCCGCCGTCTGGGGGGCGGGGCTGCTCACCGGCGCCCTCGACCCCGCCCTCTGCGCGGCGGCGGGGGCCTGGCTGTTGATTGCGCTGGGGCTCTTCTCCCTGGGGGGCGCGGCCCTGCGGGGCTGGCTGCGCCGGGGCGGGCGGGAGCGGGAGATCCGCTTTCAGGTGGCCGGGGTGCAGGTGCTGGCGGAGATCTGCCTGGACGAGACCCGGGCCGACCGGGACAACTCCCGCACCCTCAGCCCCAAAGAGGCGCTGTTGCTGGCCGTCCCCCTCTCGGCCGACTCGCTGGGGGCGGGCTTTGGCCTGGGGCTGTTTGGGGCCCGCCCGCTGGCGCTGCTGGCGGTTTCCCTGCTGCTGGGGCTGGCCCTCATCGAGGGGGCGCACCGCCTGGGAAGCAAGCTGGCTGGGCGGTTTCAGGGCGGGCTCACCTGGCTGTCCGGGGCGATTTTGGTGCTGCTGGGGGCGCTTCGCCTCTGGATGTAGACCTGTCGGTAGATCGACAGGGGTTGTTCATAAAGTTGTCACTTTTTTTATCACGAGACTGTCATATTGTCCCGATAGAATGAAGGCATAGAATAGAGAAAGCCGCGGGACAAGGGTCTGGCGGAGTGGTAGGTGATCGAGATGGAAGAGAAAAAACAGGGGCGCATCAGCCGCCTTTTTGCCCTGCGCGCGCAGATGCCCGACCGCCATCCCCGCGCCGGCAGGGTGCTTCTGGCCCTCTACCCGCTCTTTATCGTGCTGGTGTGCGAACTCAACCAGAGCCAGAAGTTTGGCGATATGTTCGGGTTTTGGCTCGCCCGCCCCACCGTTCTCCTCTTTGACGTGCTGCTGGTGGGGCTCATCTACGCGGCCTTTTTGCTGCTGTTTCGGCGGGGCCACCTGGCGGTGCTGCTGACCGCTCTGCCCCTTTACATCTTCTCCTGCGTCGAGTTTTTCAAGTGCCGCACCAGCGGCAGCCACTTTGTGCTGGGGGACTTGGTGATGACCACCAACGCCTCGGACATCGCCCGGTTTGCCGACATACAGATCACCCCGGTATTGGCCCTCTGCTTTTTCTTGGTGCTGGGCTATTGGGCGGCGGTCTTCTGGCTGGGGCCCACCCTGCCGCTGGCGGGGCGGCGGCGCTTTGCCACCCTGGGCACGGTGGCCGCCGTGCTGGTCTGCTTTTTTGCTGTCCCCACCGTTTCGGCCGGGGCGATGGACCTCTTTGACATCCGGGCCGAGAGCGCCTACAACACCTTTGAGCAGAGCGACAAGTTCACCTCCAACCAGATGATTGCCAACCTGGTGGAGACTGCCCTCTCCCAAAACGAGTCCCTCGCCAAGAGGGAGAGCGCCTACCGCGCCTACCTGAATACCGCTGCCGCCAAGTCAGGCAGGGAGACCGCCGCCGCGGCGGACTACAAAAAGCCCAACGTGGTCGTCGTCCTCTCGGAGTCCTACGCCGATTTTCGCGCCCTCAAAGAGCTGGGGGTGCGGGATGAGATCTACCAGAACGCCGACCGGGTGGCGGCCGAGGGGACCAGCGGCACGGCGGCGGTGCCTACCTTTGGCGGCTACACCGTGCGCAGCGAGTTTGAGCTGCTCTTCGGCCTGCCGGTGCGCTCCCTCTACAACGCCGAGATCCCCCACAAACTGCTCAAGGAGCGGGCCCAGGCGGCCTTCCCCCGGTACTACCAGTCCCTGGGGTACGAGACCACCTACCTGCACCCCTTTAGCGGCACCTTCTACGGGCGGGACAAAACCTACAACAACTACGGCTTTGACCGGATGCTCTTTCAGGGCGATTTGACCGTCCCCCAGAAAAATTACAAGACCTACACCGACGACGGCTGTGTCTTTGACCAGATCGAGCAGCTCATCGGCGAGAGCGATCAGCCGCAGATGGTCTTTGCCATGACCATGCAAAACCACCAGCCCTACCTGGACGAGAACAGCTCTCTCACCGAGATCGACTACTACCTGGACAAAATCCAGCACACCGACAAGGCGCTGGGCCGGTTCATCGCCGATCTGCGCGCGAGCGACGAGCCCACGATCGTCCTCTTTATGGGGGACCACTTCCCCTCCTTCACAGCGTCGGGCGACGTGTACAGCCAGCTGGGCATCGGCAGCGACAACTGCGATGTCCTCTACCAGCAGCGCTACCTGGTGTGGAGCAACTACGGCGCCGATTTGAGCGCCTTCCCCACGGGGGAGAAGGTCTCCTCCTTCTACCTGCCCTACCTGCTGCTGAAAACCACCGGCGCCCCCCTCACTGCCGACCAAAACGCCGCCCTGGACGAGATGGAGAGCCAGCCCCTCTACGACTACCAGTTCTCCCAGGGGGACGATCTCTTTTGGGATATGCTCACCTACGATGTGGTGCTGGGGGACCAGACCATCCGCACCCTGCCCCAGGGCAGCGCCCAGTAGCGGCTTTGACAGCCTTCCTGCACCGGAGGGGAAAAGGGGAGACAGTTGCAAGCAGAGAGACCCGAGCCGACGGCTCGGGCCTTTTTTGTTGCAGCTTTATCGCCCAAAGCCCCCGACCTTGCCGCGGGGGCGGTTTGCTTTGGCATGAGACCTCCTGGGAGGAAGGGCGCTGGAAGTGAAAAAGGGTGATTGGGGGGATGGATGACATAAAATGGAATCCCAGATGACCAGCTTACCGGTGACAGCGGGTGTCATACAAGTGTAGAGTTTCGACGCCCCTTGAGGGGCCCAGCCTGTATGTCGCCCTTTTCAGGCTGGTGTATACCGCCCATTTGGCTGACGGATTTGGTTTATAAGTTTAATGTTTTATTTTAAATTATTATTGTATTTCAATATGATATGGGGTATACTGTGGTTGTCGGAACAGGACACGAGGTGGCGTAGAGGGGGAGTGGAGAATGGTGTGTAAACAGTTGGCTCGCTGCTGCAAAATTTCTCTGACAGGGGGCTGCCTCTGTTTGGCCGCCGTCTATCTGGTGGCGGTCCCCGGGGTGACAGCGGGTCTCTTGCGGCAGGCGCCGGAATTGGCAGACCGCTTTTGGCCCTGGCTGCTGCTGGTCGAGGCCACGGCGCTGCCCTGCATTCTGGTGGCCCTGTGGGGCTGGAAGCTGACAGGGGAGATCGGGCGGGGCAACGCCTTTTCCGGAGAGAGTGCCCGCCTGGTGAAGAGGGCCTCCACGGCCCTGCTGCTGGACGCCGCCCTCTTCCTCGCCGGCAATGTCGTCTATTTTTTGCTGGGCATCAGCCACCCTGCGGTCGCCCTTTTGGCCCTGTTTGTCTGTGCGGCGGCCGCGGTGTTCGGCCTGGCAGCGCGGGCCCTTGCCCAGCTGGTGGGCGAGGCCGCCCGGCTGCGGGAAGACAGCGAACTGGTGATTTGAGGTGAGGGTGTGATAGCGGTCAATTTGGATGTGGTGCTGGCGCAGCGAAAGATGACCCTGACGCAGTTGTCCCGGGAAGTCGGCGTCACTGTCGTCAACCTCTCGCTCTTAAAGACGGGAAAGGCCAAGGGGGTGCGCTTTTCCACCCTGGACAAAATCTGCCAGGCCCTGGACTGCCAGCCGGGCGACCTGTTGGAGTGGTGCCCCGACCCCCAGCCGTAAGACCGGGGAAAACCGGTGAGAGACCCGCTCGGGCATTTGCCCCGGGCGGGTTTTGTGCTACAATGACGGTACCCCCCCAAACCGCCTTTTCAGGCCGGACAGGGGAGGAGAGGAGGCGCTTTTAGATGCTGGGACTCAAGCGGGGCACGGTGCAGTTGCTGCCCTATCAGGAGAGTTGGGCCGAGGAGGGGGCGCGAGCCGCCGCCCGCCTGCAGGAGCTGTTTGGCAGCGAGGTGGCGGACGTCCGCCACGTGGGCAGCACCTCGGTCAAGGGGCTGGCGGCAAAGCCCATCATCGACCTGGCGGTGGGGATGTGGGACCTGGGTCAGGCCGAGGCCCTTTACCCCGCTCTGGCTGCGGCGGGATTTGTCCACCGCCCCCATGTGGACGAGCCGGACAGCCTCTTTTTGAGCGCCGGAGACGAGGGGGCCGACACCCGCACCCACCACGTCCACCTGGTGGAGTACGACGGCCGCCGCTGGCGGGACTACTGCTATTTTTCCGACACCCTCAACCGGGACGAGGGGAAGCGGGCGGCCTATCAGGCCCTTAAAGAGGGGCTGGCGGCTGCCAACAGCGCGGACAGGGTGGCCTACACCGAGGGGAAGGCGCAGTTCATCGAGGGGGTGCTGTCCGAAGGGCGGGCGCTGGAGGACACGGCGGTCACCTTTGCAGAGCCCCCCTCGCCGGGGGATGTCCGCTTTGCGGTGGTGGTGGCCCGGCACCGGGGGCGGTGGGTCTTTTGCAAGCACCGCCGCCGCGATACTCTGGAACTGCCCGGCGGCCACCGGGAGCCGGGGGAGACCCTGGAGCAGGCCGCCCGGCGAGAGCTGTGGGAGGAGACCGGCGCCACCGATTTTGCCCTCAAAGAGGTGGGCCCTTACACCGTTCGCCAGGGGGAGGGGAGGCCCAGCTACGGGGTGCTCTACCGGGCGGAGATCGCCGCCCTCGGCCCCCTGCCGCCCCATGAAATCGAGCGGGTGGAACTGTGTTCCGCCGTCCCCCGGCAGATGACCTACCCCCGCATTCAGCCCGCACTGATGAAGCGGGCGGTGGCGGACGGCCGCAGAGAGGGGTGGTTGCGGTGAAGGGCGAGCCCACACAGACACTGGTGCAGCGCCTGTGCGCAGGGGACGAAAGGGAAGGGTACGCCGCCCTAAAAGAGCTGTTGGAGCGCTCGCGGGCAGGGCGGGAGATTTCTCTCTATTGGGAGGAACTGGCCGCCCTGCTGGGCAGTGCCAACAGCTACCGGCGCACCCGCGGTGCCCTTTTGCTGCTGCAAAACGCCCGCTGGGCAGAGGAGGAGCAGCTCGAGCGCTGGATGCCCCTGCTGCTGGGGCTGCTGCAAGAGGAGGAGCGGGCCACCGCCCTGCGCCAGTACCTGCGCGCCTGGGAGGGGACTGTGCGCGATGTCCCCGCCCTGGCAAGTCCTTTCTGCCGAGTGTTGGAGGGCCTTGATCTTGAGCGCTACGGCGAGAGCATGGCCCCGCTGTTGCAGCGGGACAGGGAGCAGCTGCTGAGCGCTCTGCAGGGGGAAGGGGATGAGGGGGATGAATAGAGCTCTCTTTGCCCGGGCCGAGGCCTTTATGGCGACCTGCACCGACGGCGGGGTGCACGATGAGATGCACGTGCGCCGGGTGCTGGGGTACGCCCTCTCCATTGCCGGGGGGATGCCCGAGGCCGACGGGGAGATCGTGGCCCTGGCCGCCCTCCTCCACGATGTGGGCCGCCCAGAGGAGAGGGCCGACCCCGCCCTCTGCCACGCCGAGGTGGGCAGCCAAAAGACGTTGGATTTTCTGCGGGCGGAAGGCTATCCCCCGGCACGGGCTCGCTGGGTGGCCGACTGTGTCCTCTGCCACCGCTACCGGGCTGACCGTCGGCCCGAGACGATCGAGGCCAAGATCCTCTTTGATGCCGACAAGCTGGACCAGACCGGCGCCCTGGGTGCAGCCCGGGTCATCCGCTTCGGGGGGCAGATCGGGGAGCCCCTCTACCGAGTCGGGGAAAGGGGTCGCCCCCTGCCCGGCGAAGAGGGGGAGGGCCCCTCTCTGCTGCGGGAGTACCACCGCAAGCTGGAAGGCCTTGCCGGTCAGTTTTACACCCCTGCCGCCCAGGCGCTGGCCCGGGCCCGCCAGCCGGTGACGGACCGCTATTTTGCCGCCCTTGCCGCCGAGGCGGAGGAGAGTTGGGCGGCCGGTCAGCGCGCCCTCGCCCAGCTGCTGGGGGAGGAGTAGCGGCCACCACACCGCCGAGATGCCGCCTGGAGGGGAGGGAGGCCCTGTTCGGCGGAACCAAAACGCCGCCTTGTCCTGGCACGGTCGGGGGAAGGGCGCGCGGCTTGCCCCTGCCCTTGCGCCCTGTCGGGCCTTCCCTTGCGCCCCGCCGGACTTGCCCCTATGCTCCGCCGGACCTATTCTTTCTCCATTTGACAGCTTGTTTTTCCCCGGCAGGCTTGACGACAGACGGCCAAGAGGCCGCGCAGCCCTTGTCTGGGCGCGCGGCCTCTTTTATCGCAAAATCCGCCTATCGCAGTTCGTCGGGGATGGGGCAGCCCTGGGCGACGATCTCGTCGCGCTCCCCCTCGGTGAGGTAGCCGTAAGCCACCATAGCGCCCAGCACGGCCCGCCAGCGACCCTCCATCTGCTCGGGGTTGTCGGCAAAGTAGCTGGGGGCCTGGGGCAGGGCGGCCAGAAACGCCGCCTGGGCCACTGTCAAATCGCTGGGGTCGGTGTGGTAGTAGGCGCTGGCCGCGGCGATGCCGGTGCGCCCGTTGCCGAAATAGCTGGTGTTGCAGTAGAGCTCCAAAATCTCCTCCTTGGAGAGTTCGTGCTCCAACTTGAAGGCGAAGAAGACCTCGGTCACCTTGCGGGAAAGGCTCTGTTCCTGGGAGAGGTAGATGTTTTTGCAGACCTGCTGGGTGATGGTGCTGGCGCCCCCCACGATCCGCCCGTTCCAGAGGCTCTTCCAGAGCACCCGGCCGATGGAGATGATGTCGATCCCCCCGTGGGAGTAAAAGCGGTGGTCCTCGATGGCGACGATGGCCTTTTGAAAGTTTTCCGAGATCTCGCCGATGGGGACATACCCCTCTTCCCGGCGGAGGGCGGCCACCTTTTCGGCTACCGGCTCCGCCTCCACCCGTTTGCGGTAGTCGCCAAAGCAGGCAACGGAGAAGGCGGTCCCGGCGATGATGGCCAGGCCGAGCACAATGATTATAGCGTTTCGCAGATAGCGCAAAAACCGCTTCATCCGGCATTCCTCCCCTCTGGGGCAGCTCTGTTTGCAGGGCCGCCTGTTTTTGTTGATTTCATTATAGGGCAAAACGGTTGCCTTTTCCATGGTCCTTTATTACAATAAGCTTACAGCTTTGCCACATATCCCGTGAAGTTTGAAAGGTGGTTTTACCGTGGTCACACACATTGTCTTTTGGAATTTGAAAGAGGCACCAGAGGCCGAGCGGGCCGCCAGCGCCCGCAAGATGAAGGAACTGCTGGAGGGACTGGTGGGTCAGGTGCCCGGCCTGCTCTCGGCGGGGGTGCACCAGAACTTCACCCCCGGCGGGTACGACCTCTGCCTGGTCTCCCAACTCACCGACCGGGCAGCTCTGGAGGGGTACCAGGTCCACCCGGCTCACCTGGAGGTCAAAAAGTTTGTCCACAGCGTGGTCTGCCAGCGCGCGGCGGTGGACTACGAGGAGTGATCGCCAGACAGGAGAGAAGGCGGGCGCCCGTTGCGGGGCGCCCGCCTTTTTTGCGCGGTCATCGGGGGAGGGCGAGCTCCACCGCCCCCACAGGGCGGATGGTGAGGGATCGGCAGCAGCCGGGGCCCAGCGCCCCCTCCATGGCGCTGCAGAAGGGGGCGGCCAGCTCGTCGGGGAGCAGGACCAGGGCGGTCCCGCCAAAGCCGCCCCCGTGGACCCGGTAGGCCCCCTGCCCGGCCAGCAGCCGGTCGCAGAGGGCCAGGGCCGCTGTCAGGGGCTGGCTGCGGGGCCGAGCGGGGGAGTAGAGGTTTTGCAGGTAGAGGGCTGAGGAGCGCCCCGAGCGGCGCACCAACTGCAAAAAGGTGCAAAAATCCCCCTGGGCAAGGGCCTGGGCCTCCTGCGCGGCCCGCCGGTCCTCCCTAAAAAAGTGGGCGGCCCGCAGGACCGGCCGCTCCCCCAGCGCCTGCGTCAGGGCGGCCCAGTTGGCGTAGAGGGCCTCTTCCTCCACCTGGCACAGCCGCTCCCGGCCAAACCAGGTGGCCACCTCCCCCATCTCCCGGGGGATGGCGGCGTAGTCCTCGGTCAAGTCGGCGTGGCTGCTGCCGGTCGCCACCAGGCAGAGCTGGTGGCCGCTGTCCTCCCAGCGACAGGAGAGGGGGGTGACGGCGGGGCGGAGGGGGTCGGCGAAATCCAGCTGGGCGATCCCCCCCACCGCGCTGGCCACCTGGTCCATCATCCCGCAGGGCTTGCCGAAGTAGCCGCTCTCGGCCCGCTGGCCGATCGCCGCCAGTTCCAGCGGGGTGCGCCCGCCCTCAAACAGTCCGTTCAGGGCGGCGGCCACCGCCACCTCAAAGGCGGCAGAGGAGGAGAGCCCGCTTCCCGGCGACACGTCGGAGAGGGCGTAGAGCCGCGCCCCGCCCAGGGCGCAGCCTGCTGCCTGCAGCCCGGCGGCGACCCCCCGCAGCAGGGCGGCGGTGGTCCCCCTCTCCGACGGGCGGGGGGCAAGGTCGGAAAGCGCCACCCGGCAGGGGGCAAACCCCTCGGACACCAGTTCGATTGTCTCCCCCTCGGCGGGGACGGCGATCACCAGGGTGTCCAGGTCGACGGCGGCGCAGAGCACCCGCCCGCCCTGGTGGTCGGTGTGGTTGCCCCCCAGCTCAGTGCGCCCCGGGGCCGAGAAGAGGCGCACCGGCCCCTGTTCCCGCCACTGGGCGGCAAAGCCCGCCAGCCCCCGTGCCAGCCGCCCCCGCTGCCGCGACGCGTGCCCGGGGGACAGCCGCTCCAACTGTTCATCCAGCGCCCTGCACGCCAGGGCCTCTTTCCACTGCGCGATGGTTGCCATCTGTCCGCCTCCTCTTTTCTGCGCTGTTTTTTTCAGTTTACGGCAGTTTGCCCAGTTTGGCAAGGGGGATGGGGTCGGGCGCCGGCCCCCTTTTCTTCCGCCCGATTTTCTGCTATACTAATTGGCAAAACCAGTCGAAAGGAAGCGGATCATGAAAACTTTTATGCGGGAATTCAAGGCCTTTGCCCTGCGCGGCAACGTGGTCGACATGGCGGTGGGCATCCTCATCGGCGGCGCCTTCTCGGGCATTGTCACCGCCCTGACGGCCAACTTCATCAACCCCATTTTGAACGTGGTCACCGGCAGCGCCACCTACGGCCTGGCGGACATTGCCGGCTTTGCCTCGGCCTTTCTCTCGGCGGTCCTCAACTTCCTCTTGATCGCCCTGGTGCTCTTTTGCATCCTCAAGGCCGTCAACAAGGTCGCCTCGCTGGGGAAGCGGGAGCAGGCGCCCGAAGCGCCCCGGGAAAAGACCTGTCCCTACTGCAGGGAGAAGATCGCTGTTGAGGCCACCCGCTGCCCCCACTGCACCTCAGTCTTGGAGGAGCAGCCGCAGGAGGCGGTCCTCTAAAAGAAAAAAGCCCCTGCTCGCCCTTCGAGCAGGGGCTTTTTGCCGCCAAAAGGGCGGTCTACACCCGCAGCATCCGATAGCCCACCCCCACGTGGGTCTGAATGTACTGGGGGGCGGAGGGGTCCTTTTCGATCTTCTTGCGCAGGGTGGCCATGAACACCCGCAGCGAGGCCACGTCGTTTTCCCAGGCGCTGCCCCACACCTCCCTCGTGATGTAGGAGTGGGTCAGCACCTTGCCCACGTTTTTGGCCAGCAGGCAGAGCAGCTTGTACTCGATGGGGGTCAGGTGGATCTCCTCGCCCCCCAGGTAGACACAGCCGGCGGCGTAGTCGATCTTGAGCTCGCCGTTTTCAAAGACGGCCCCGTCCTGGCTGCCGCCGCTGCCCCCGTGCAGCCGGCGAAAGGTGACCCGCAGCCGGGCCAGCAGCTCCTCCACCGAAAAGGGCTTGGTCAGGTAGTCGTCCGCCCCGGCATCCAGCGCCTCGATCTTGTCGGTGTCCTCGCTGCGGGCGCTGATGACGATGATGGGGGTGTTCGACCAGCTGCGGATCTTTTGGATCACCTGAACGCCGTCGGTGTCCGGCAGCCCCAGGTCCAGAAGGATCACGTCGGGGTTGTGGGAGGCGGCCTCCAGGATGGCGGCCTCCCCGGTGGGGGCGGCGTGGTGTTTGTAGTCGTGGGCCTCCAGGGTGGTGGAGATCAGGTTGCGGACGGCGGGGTCGTCCTCCACCACCAAAATCAGCGGTTTATTGTTCATGCAGCGTTACCTCCTCAATGGGCAGTGTAAAGGAAAATACGGTTCCGTGGGGGGTGTTGTCGGCCACGGCGATCTCGCCGCCGTGGGCAGTGACGATGGACTTGCAGAGAGCCAGCCCCAACCCCATGCTCCGGCGGCTGTCGGCCACCCCCGAGTTGACGGTGTAGAACATGTCGAAGATGCGCGCTTTGGCGCTGTCGGGGATGCCGTCGCCGTCGTCGGCCACCGAAATCATCGCCCACTGCCCTTGGCGGGCGGCCGAGACGGCGATGGTCGAGCCGACGGGGGTGTACTTGATGGCGTTGTCCACCAGGTTGATGAGGACCTGTACAATGAGGCGGGCATCCATCTTTGCCAGCAGGAACTCGTCGGGGAAGTGGGTCTGGATGTGGTGCTCGGCGCTCTTGCGGCTCACGTGGCGCAGCGCTTCGCCCACCACCTCCTCCACCAGTTCGGCCGTCGGGTTCAGGCGCATGGTGCCGTCCTCGATCTTGGTCACCGAGAGCAGGTTTTCCACCAGGTTGATCAGCCAGAGGGAGTCCTCGTAGATGTCGCTGTAGAGCTGCCGGCGCTGGCCCTCGTCCAGGTTTTTCTCGCTCTCCAGCAGCACGCCGGCGCTGCCGGAGATGGAGGTGAGGGGGGTGCGCAGGTCGTGGGAGATGGAGCGCAGCAGGTTGGCCCGCAGCTGTTCGTTCTTGGCCAGCACGGCCGCCGCCTCCCGCTCCCGCATGGCGTTCTCGCTCTCCAGCGCCAGGGCGCACTCCCCCAGGATGGAGAGCATGATGCTGTTTTCATAGGCGTCCAGGGGCTCGCCGTCCAGGGCGATGCCCGCCACCCCGTAGACCACCTCGTTGACCCGCACCGCCAGGTAGAGGCATTTGGCGCTGCCCAGGGTGCCGGTGCTGGCCCCGGCGCGCTTGTTGTTTTGAAAGACCCAGGCGGCCACCGCCCGCTCGTTTTCGGCGGTGAGTTCGGCCCGGGGCGCCCCGCCCTGGGCGGGGAAGGGGAGGGGTTCGCCCATCCTGCCGTCCCGGGCGGGGTAGAAGACCACGTCCCGCCGCAACAGCTTTACCAGCTGCCCGGCCACCGTGCCGATGATCGCCTCCCGGCTGTCGCAGCGCTGCAGCAGCTGGTTTGTCTCCAGCAGGGTCTTGGTGCGATAGGCAGTCTCCACCGAGCGGCGGGCCTGCTGTTTGAGCCGCCCGGCCAGGGTGCTGGTGAGAAAGGCGGCGATGAACATGATGGCGAAGGTGGCGGGATAGCCCCTGTCGTAGGCCGCCAGGGTGTAGCGCGGCACGGTGAAAAAGTAGTTGAAGGTGAGCACGCTCACCGCCGACGCGACCAGGCTGTACACCCGCTTTTTGGTGATGACCGCCGTCAGCAGCACCCCGAGGATGTAGACGGTGATGATGTTGGCCTCGGTAAAGCCCAGCCGCTCGAAGAGAAAGCCCACCGCCGTGGCCCCGGCCAGCAGGGCCGCACTCTTGAGCAGGTCGGGCCCCACCTTGCCGGCGCGGCGCTGGCGCACCCGCTTGGCGCGGTAGTACCCGGCGCTGTCGTCGGGGATGATGTGGATGTCCAGGTTGGGGGCGGCGGCGATCAGCCGGTCGGTGAGGTTGGATCCCCGCCAGGGGTACTTGCGGCGGGTGCTGCTGCGACCGATGACGATCTTTGACACCCCCGACACCCGGGCGAACTCGGCGATCTGAAAGGGGACGTCCTCGCCGTAGACGGTCTCCACCGAGGCCCCCAGCTGCCCCGCCAGGTGGATGTTCTCCCGCAGTTGGGCCCGATCCTGCACGCCGAGGCTGGGGAAGTCGGGCGTCTCGACGAAGAGGGCAGTCAAACTGCCCTTGAAGGCCCCCGCCATCCGGGCGGCGGTGCGGATGCACTTGGCGTTGGAGGGGGAGGGGGAGAGGCAGACGAGGATGTGCTCGTCGGTGCAGTAGCCGCCCTCCTCGGCCAGCCGCACCCGCTCGGCCAGCCGGTTGATGCGGTCGGCACAGCGGCGCAGGGCGATCTCCCGCAGGGCCGTCAGATTTTTCTCGTCAAAAAAGTTGACCAGCGCCCGCTGGGCCTGCTCCTCCCGGTAGATCTTTCCCGCCTGCAGCCGCTCCATCAGCTCCTGCGGCTCGATGTCTACCAGCTCCACTTGGTCGGCGCCGTCGAACACCCGGTCGGGGATGCGCTCGCGCACCGTCACCCCGGTGATGGCCGCCACTGTGTCGTAGAGGCTCTCGATGTGCTGCACATTGACGGTGGTGTAGACGTCGATGCCCGCCCCCAGCAGTTCGTCCACGTCCTGATAGCGCTTTTGGTGGCGGCAGCCGTCGGCGTTGGTGTGGGCCAGTTCGTCCACCAGCATCAGCTGGGGGCGGCGGGCGATGGCCGCGTCCAAATCGAATTCCCGCAGGGCGATGCCCCGGTGCTCCACCGCCAGGGGGGGCAGTTGTT
This sequence comes from Acetanaerobacterium sp. MSJ-12, assembly GCF_018917875.1. Taxonomy (NCBI): domain Bacteria; kingdom Bacillati; phylum Bacillota; class Clostridia; order Eubacteriales; family Oscillospiraceae; genus Acetanaerobacterium; species Acetanaerobacterium sp. MSJ-12. The sequence continues at coordinate 19,737 of NZ_JAHLPK010000012.1, forward strand.
CCAGCCCCTTTAAAAGGGCGGCGGTGGCGGGGCGGGCGTGGGGCTCCACATATCCGGCCACCACATCGACCCCCCGCCGCCGGGCCGCCTGGGCGGCTTTGAGCATGGCGTAGGTCTTGCCCACCCCGGCGGCGTAGCCGAAGAAGATTTTCAGCCGCCCCCGCTGTTTGGCCCGCTCCTCCCGCCGGATTTGGCGGAGAAAATCCTCCGGGTCCCTTCTCGTCTCTTCCAAGCGACACCCCTCCTTTTTTCCTTACGCCATTTTAACACGAAATCCCCTAAGCGCAGCATAAGGACTGCGTTTAGGGGATTAAAATTTCATTAAGACGGCCCGCCCTCTCGGCGGGGGGAAGATATGCCCGCTTTCCCTGAAGCGCGGACTGCCGCCCTGCTCGAGGCGGTGCACTTTGACGACCTGGCGCAGGCGGCAGCGCGGCCTCGGCCCTTTCCCGATTTTTTTCCGCACCGTTCGGGGCGGATGCCCTCAAACGGGAAGGGGGGATGTTGGCAGCCAACGGGTCCGCCCATCTCCCCGCGTGAAGCGCACTGTTCTGGGAGAGCGGCCCATGCTCTGGTTTGCGGCCTGTCGTCTGCACCCCCGCGCAGGGGAGATTTGCCGGTCCTCTGCTCCCCGCCCTGGGGATTTTGGGCCCGCCCCCCTCGGCGGCAGGGGTCAGAGGATGCCGTCCAGGCGCAGGTTGACCTCCAGCACATTGACCCGCTCCTCGCCGAAGAGGCCCAAAAACCGGCCGTCGGTGCAGTCTTTGATGATGTCGCGCACCTCGTCCTCGCTCCTGCCGGTGGCGCGGGCCAACCGGGGCACCTGGTACTCGGCTGCGGCGGGGGAGATATGGGGGTCAAGGCCGCTGCCCGAACAGGTCACCAGGTCCACCGGGATGGGGGCGTCGCTCCGCTCGGGGTCGGCCGCCCGCAGTTTTTCCACCCGCTGGGCCACCAGTTGCTCGTACTCCTCGCTGGCGGGGCTCAGGTTGGAGGGGACGGCGTAGAGCAGCGCCTTCCCGTCCTCGTCGCGGTAGGTGCTCACGTCCAGCTTCATGATGCGGCCCCACATGTGGCCCTCGTCGGTGTACTGCTGCCCCAGCAGCTCGCTGCCGTAGCGCTTGCCGTCCACCTCGATGATGCTGCCGTTTGCCTGGTGGGGAAAGAAAATTTGGGCGATGCCGGTGACGGCCAGGGTGTAGAGCACCCCGCAGACCACCGTGAACACCAGCAGGAGCATGGCTGCCCGGGGCAGGATGGACTTGATTTTTTTCACAGAAATTCCCTCCGTTTGCAGTGATTTGAAAGGGCCCGGCCGCCTATGCCAGCCCCAAGAAGACCAGCAGCAGGTCGATGAGTTTGATGAAGACAAAGGGGGCGACGATGCCGCCGAGGCCGTAGACGAGCAGGTTTTGGGAGAGCAGCTTGCCGGCCGACACCTCCCGGTACTTGACCCCCTTCAGGGCCAGGGGGATCAGGGCGATGATGATGAGGGCGTTGTAGATGATGGCCGAGAGGATCGCGCTCTGGGGCGAGTGCAGCCCCATAATGTTCAGCGCCGCCAGCCCTGGGTAGAGCCCGGTGAAAAGCGCCGGGATGATGGCGAAGTACTTGGCCACGTCGTTGGCGATGGAGAAGGTGGTCAGGCTGCCCCGGGTCATCAGCAGCTGTTTGCCGATGCGCACGATGTCGATGAGCTTGGTGGGGGAGGAGTCCAGATCCACCATGTTGCCGGCCTCTTTGGCCGCCTGGGTGCCGCTGTTCATGGCCACGGCCACATCGGCCTGGGCCAGGGCGGGGGCGTCGTTGGTGCCGTCGCCGGTCATGGCCACCAGGTGGCCGCCGGCCTGAAAGTCGCGGATCATCTTCAGTTTCCCCTCGGGGGTGGCCTCGGCCAAAAAGTCGTCCACCCCGGCTTCAGCGGCGATGGCCGCCGCCGTGAGGGGGTTGTCGCCGGTGATCATGATGGTCTTGATCCCCATCTTGCGCAGGTCGGCAAACCGCTCTTTGACCCCTTTTTTGATGATGTCCTTGAGGTGGATGACCCCGAGGACCCGGTGGTCTTTGGCCACCACCAGAGGGGTGCCCCCCTGCTCGGAAATCTGGCGCACCACCTGTTCGCAGGCCTCGCTGTACCGGCCGCCGCCGGCGAGGACATAGGCCTTGACCGCCTCGGCGGCGCCCTTGCGGATCTCGCTGCCGCCGAAGTCGACGCCGCTCATCCGGGTCTTGGCGGTGAAGGGGATAAAGGTCATCCCCTTGTCAGAGAGGCTGCGCCCCCGCAGGCCAAAGCGCTCTTTGGCGAGCACCACCACGCTGCGCCCCTCGGGGGTCTCGTCGGCCAGGGAGGACAGCTGCGCTGCGTCGGCCAGCTCCTCTGGGGCGGTGCCGTCCACCGGGATGAAGGCGTGCGCCTGCCGGTTGCCCAGGGTGATGGTGCCGGTTTTGTCCAACATCAGGATGTCCACGTCCCCGGCGGCCTCGATGGCCCGACCGCTCATGGCCAGGACGTTTGCCTGGTTGAGCCGGCTCATCCCGGCAATGCCGATGGCCGAGAGGAGCGCGCCGATGGTGGTGGGCGCCAGGCAGACCAGCAGGGCCACCAGGGTGGTGACCGAGGTGGGGTTTTCGATCCCCGCCTGGTTGGCCGAGAAGAGGGAGTAGGTGTAGAGGGAGAGGGTCACCAGGATGAAGATGATGGAGAGGGCCACCAGAAAGATTTGCAGGGCGATCTCGTTGGGGGTCTTTTTCCGGGCCGCCCCTTCCACCATGGCGATCATCTTGTCCAAAAAGCTCTGGCCGGGGTCGCTGGTGACCTGCACCACCATCCAGTCCGAGAGGACGGTGGTGCCCCCGGTGACGGCGCTCCGGTCGCCACCCGCCTCGCGGATGACCGGGGCCGACTCGCCGGTGATGGCGCTCTCGTCCACCGAGGCGGCCCCCTCGATGACCTCGCCGTCGGCGGGGATGGTCTCGCCCGCCCGCACCAGCACGATGTCCCCCTTCTTCAGCTGGGACGAGGGGCACTCGCACCCCTCATCCTTGCGCTCGGCAGAGGGGATCTTGCGGGCGCTCACCTCTCTCTTCGAGGCGCGCAGGGCGTCGGCCTGGGCCTTGCCCCGGCCCTCGGCAATGGCCTCGGCAAAGTTTGCAAACAAGACGGTGAACCAGAGGATGACGGCGATGGCCAGGGTGTAGCCCGACGGGGCGTCGCCGACGCCGAAGAGGGAGAACCCCCAGAGGGCGGTGGTCAGGATGGCGGAGATGTAAACCAGCAGCATGACGGGGTTTTGGGCCTGCGTCCGGGGCGCCAGCTTCACAAATGAGTCCTTGACCGCCCGCAGGACCATCGCCCGGTCCATGAGGGCGCTCTTTTTTGTTTTTGTCACAGGAAAGGCCTCCTTTACGCGATGCTGCCGAAGAACTCGGCAATGGGCCCCAGGGCCAGGGCGGGGAAGAAGCTCAGGGCGCCCACCAGCAGCACCACGAAGATGAGCAAAAAGACAAACATCCCATTGGTGGTGGAGAGGGTGCCCGCCGTCACCGCCAGCCTCTTCTTCTTGGCGAGGCTGCCGGCGATGGCCAGGGTGCCGACGACCGGCACGAACCGGGCAAAGAGCATGACCAGCCCCAGGGAGAGGTTCAAAAAGACGGTGTTGGCGTTGAGCCCCGCAAAGGCGGAGCCGTTGTTCCCCCCTGCGGAGGAGAAGGCGTACAGCACCTCGGAAAAGCCATGTGCCCCGGTGTTGCCAAGGCTCTCCACCACCTGGGGGAGGGCAGCGGCGATGCCGCTGCCGATCAGGATGGCCACCGGGGTGGCCAGGCAGACCACCACCGCCCACTTCATCTCATAGGGCTCGATCTTCTTGCCCAGAAATTCGGGGGTGCGCCCCACCATCAGCCCGGCGATAAAGACGGCGAGGATGGCAAAGGCCAGCATTCCGTAAAGGCCGCAGCCGGTGCCGCCGAAGACGACCTCGCCCAGCTGCATCAGGAGCATGGGGATCATCCCCCCCAGGGGGGTGAAGCTGTCGTGCATGGCGTTGACCGAGCCGTTGGAGGCGGCGGTGGTAAAGACCGCCCAGGTGGAGGAGGTGGCGATGCCGAAGCGGGTCTCCTTGCCCTCCATGTTGCCGCCGGCCTGCTGTACGGCCGACAGGTCTACCGCCCCGCTCTGGGCCAGTTGGGGGGTGGCCATCTGCTCGTTGACGGCCACCACCGCCAGGGCGGTGACCAGGCAGAGGAACATGGCCAGGAAGATGGCGACGCCCTGCTTTTTGTTCTTCACACACCGGCCGAAGGTGAAGCAGAGGGCCGCCGGGATCAGCAGCAGCGAGATCATCTCCAGCAGGTTGGTAAAGGGGCTGGGGTTTTCCAGCGGGTGGGCCGAGTTGACCCCCATAAAGCCGCCGCCGTTGGTGCCCGACTGTTTGATGGCCACCTGGCTGGCGGCCGGCCCCATGGGCACAAACTGTTCGGTCACGATCTGGGCCCCCTCGACCGTCCGGCCGCCAAGGGTCACGGTGCCGGCTTCCAGGTCGATGTCGGCCCCCTCCAAGATCTCCCCCTCAGCGCTCACCGCCACCGGTTCCAGCAGGGAGACGGTCTGGGCGGGCTTCCAGCTCTGGATCACCCCGCCGGCCACCAGGCAGACGGCCAGCACCAGGTTCAGGGGCAGCAGGATGTGGACGGTGATGCGGGTCATGTCCACCCAGAAGCTGCCCAACCCCTCTCTCTTCACCTGGATCAGCCCGCGGATGAGGGCGAACAGGACGGCGATGCCCACCGCCGCCGAGAGGAAGTTTTGCACCGTCAGCCCCAGGGCCTGGGTCAGGTAGCTCAGGGTGCTCTCGCCGGTGTAGGACTGCCAGTTGGTGTTGGTCACGAAACTGACGGCGGTGTTAAAGGACAGGTGCCAGCCCACCCCCGGCAGGTTTTGGGGATTTCCGGGCAGCGCGCCCTGCAGCAGTTGCAGCAGAAAGAGGACAACCAGGCTGACCCCGGAAAAGAGGAGCACGCTGGCGGCGTACCGCTTCCACCCCATCTGCTCGCCGGGGTCGACCCGCATCACCCTGTAGACCGCCCGCTCGCAGGGCGTCAGGAGGCGGGACAAAAAGGTCTTTTCCCCCTTCATCACCTTGGCGATGTAGCTGCCCAGGGGGATGGCCAGGGCGACGAGCACCGCCAGGTAGAGGATGTATTGTACAATGGTTCCCATCACTGTTTGTCACCTCTCATCAAAATTGCGACGTAGTAAATCAAAAGGACGACCGCGATCCCTCCGATCGCGGCAACGAGTATTTCCATTTCTCGATCCCCTCCTCTCCTTGTCAAAGTTTAGCGCGGAGTCCCTAAAAAGAGTGTTAGGGGCTCCGCGCGGGAAATTAAGAAAGGATTAAGACGGCTGCAGTTCCTGTCACAGACAGCCGAACAGCCAGGCGACGGGGAAGGCGATCGCCGCCGCCAGCAGAAAGACCGCCGCCAACAGCCCCAAGGGCATGGCCAGCCAGAGCAGCCCGTAGCTCAAATAGGGGTGCTGTGCCATCCAGCGGCCCAGCCGCCGGTCCAGAGAAGACTGTCTGCAAAGGGAAATCACACGGCTCATCACGGTTTCCTCCTCCTTCTGCTCTCATCATAGAGGGGCGGGCGTAAAAAGGGGGCAAGCAAACGGGGCGCGAAGATGAAATTTTTGTTAAGAGGGGCGCGCCCTCGTCCCGCCGGCCGCCCTCCCCGGGGCAGGGAGGAGGGGAGGCCGACTTGTCCCCGGGGGCAGGATTCGCCAAATCCCGCTCCCCGCTCGGGCTATCATCAGAGACAGGGGGGAATCGCCGTGACCGTTTACCTGGACGTCCTGGTGGCCATCAACGTCTTTATCAACTACCTGCTCTTGCTGGGCACCGCCTGCCTGGGGGGGATCCCCGCCGGGCGGCTGCGGATCTTGGCGGCCAGCGCCCTTTCAGGGGCCCTCTCCGCCTGCATCCTGCTGCCGGGGTTTGACAACCTCTTTTTTAAGATCGCCCTCTGCGTCCTGACGGTGGCGGTGGCCTTTCCCAACCGGTCCCTGGCCGGTTTTGGGAAGAACGCCCTCCTGTTTTTGCTGGTGAACTTTGTCTTTGCCGGGGCCATCATGGGGTTGGAGCTGGCCTTTTCCCCCAAGCGGATGGCCTATTTTAACGGGGTCTTGTACCTGGACCTGCCCATCGGCACCTTTGTCCTCTTCGCGGGCCTCTCCTACCTGCTGGTGGAGGGGGTCAGCTGGCTCTCGGGGCGGTTTTCCAGGGTCCAGTACCGGGTGCGGGTCCAAAAGGGGGGGAGGGAGACGGTCTGCACCGGTTTTGTGGACACCGGCAACACCCTTGCCGACCCCTATACCGGGGACCCGGTGGTCCTGCTCTCCCTCTCGGCGGTGGCCCCCCTTCTCACCGCCCACCAGCAGCTGTTCGTGCTCAGCTCGCAGACCAAAGACCCCGCCGGCCTCCGCCTCATCCCCTACGGCACCGCCAGCGGCAAGGCGCTGCTCCCGGCCTTTACCCCCGACCGGATCTTGGTGGAGGACGCCCGCGGCCGGGTGCTCTGCAACACCGGCCGGGTCTGTGTGGGGGTGGTGGCCGAGCGCTTTGGCAAGGGGGAAAACGACTGTATCCTGCAAGGAGAGATCATAGGGAGGACCGACAATGGATTGGCTGCGAAGACTGTGGAAAAAATGGTTCGGCGGTAGACACGTCTACTACATCAACGGGCCGGAGGTACTGCCCCCGCCTCTGGAAAAGAGCCGCGAGGCGGAGGTGTTTGACCAGCTGGAGCGGGGGGAGGAGAGCGCCAAGGAGACCCTCATTGTCCACAACCTGCGGCTGGTGGTCTACATCGCCAAGAAATTTGAGTCCACCGGGGTGGGGGTGGAGGACCTGATCTCCATCGGCACCATCGGTCTCATCAAGGCGGTGAACACCTTTCAGCCCCAAAAGAAGATTAAGCTGGCCACCTACGCCTCCCGCTGCATCGAAAACGAGATCCTCATGTACCTGCGCAAGGCCTCCAACAAGCACCAGGACCTGAGCATCGACGAGCCGCTGAATGTGGATTGGGACGGCAACGAGCTGCTCCTCTCCGACATCCTCGGCACCGAGCCCGACAGCGTGGGCAAGGGCATCGAAAAGGACGCCGAGCGCACCCTCTTGCAGCAGGCGGTGGCCCGCCTGGCCCCCCGGGAGCGGATCATCATGGAGATGCGCTTTGGCCTGGGGGGGCAAAAGGAGCACACCCAAAAGGAGGTGGCCGAGCTCATCGGCATCTCCCAGTCCTACATCTCCCGGCTGGAAAAGCGGATCATCAAGCGGCTGCGCAAGGATCTGGAGGCCGCCATCTGACCCGCCTGCACATACATAAAACAGCACCCCAACAGAAAGCGCGGGGGCGCACCCAGTCTGGGTGCGCCCCCGCGCTTCCTCTTTTTCTCTGCCCGCCATCAGGGGCGGGCGTCCAGCAGCCCCTCCAGCGCCCGGCAGAAGTCTTCATCCTGCTGGGCGGTGCGCTTTTTGGGGCCCTTGGTGCGGCCGCCCGCCCGGCGGATCTTTCTCCCCAGGTGGCGGCTCATCAGCAGCCCGTCTAAGTTTTCGTCGGTGTAGACCAGCCCGTTTTGGTTGAGCGCCCGCGCCCGTTTGGCCAGGGCCATGGCGGCCACCCCGTAGTCCTGGGTGACGGCGATGTCCCCCGGCGCCAGGTCGCCCACCAGGGCGTAGTCGGCGGCGTCGGCCCCCTGGGAGACCACCTTCACCTCGCACCCCTCGCCCGGCGCAAACTGGTGGGCGGTGTCGCAGTAGAGGGTGACGGCCACCCCCCGCTCCCGGCAGAGGGCGAGGGCCAGCCGGGTCACCGGACAGGCGTCTGCATCGATGCGCACGCGCATGGAAATCCGCTCCTTTTCGTATATGTTGATGAGAGACAATGGGGACCGGCGGCGGGGGAGAGGCGGGTCTTTTCCGCATAACCGGTCGAAGTAGGGAAAGGATAGGGTTGACAAATGAACAAAACTATACTAAACTGGTATAAAAAGAAGAAAACCAAGGAGGTCAAACGAACCATGACGCTGGAACACCTGAATGAAAGCAATTTTGAAACCGCCGTCAAGGGCAGCGGCAAGCCGGTGCTGGTGGACTTTTTCGCCACCTGGTGCGGCCCCTGCAAGATGCTGGGCCCGGTGCTCGAAGAGCTGGCCGGCGAGATGGAGGGGCAGGCCGACTTTTACAAGCTGGACATCGACGAGGCGCCCGACATCGCCAACCGCTTTGGGGTGATGAGCGTCCCCACCCTGATCCTCTTTCAGGACGGGCAGGAGATCAAGCGCACCCTGGGCTTTCAGCCCAAGAGCAAGCTCAAGGCCCTGTTTGACTAGTTTGTCCCGGTGAGCAAAAAAGGAACGGAGAGATCCGTTCCTTTTTTGTGGCTGCAGAGGGGGCGGTCACTCCGCCATCCCCAGGCCGACCTGGTCGGCCACTTCCTTCATCCCCTCCAGGGCCTCGGCCATCACCCAGTCCAGCTCTTTCCCCAGCAGTTCACAGCCGCCGCGGATCACGTCCCGGTTGCAGCCGGCGGCAAATTTTTTGTCCTTGAACTTCTTTTTCAGGCTCTTGAGCTCCATGTCCATCACGCTCTTGCTGGGGCGCACCAGGGCCGCGGCGTTGATGATACCGGTGAGCTCGTCCACCGTGTAGAGGGTCTTCTCCATCTCGCTCTCGGGCTCGACGTCGCAGCAGAGGCCGTACCCGTGGGAGCAGACCGAGTGGATGACGCTGTCGTCCACCCCTTCGGCTTTCAGCAGCTCCACCGCCTTCTTGCAGTGCTCCTCGGGGTACTGGTCGTAGTCCACGTCGTGCAGCAGCCCCACGACCCCCCACAGCTCCTCGTCCGCCCCCGCGAGGCGGGCGAAATGGCGCATGGTCCCCTCCACACAGAGGGCGTGTTTGACCAAATCGGGGGAGTGGGTGTACTTGGTGAGGATGTCGTATGCCTGTTGGCGGTTTGGGATCATGAAAATCGCTCCTTCTTTCTATCGTCTCTGTCTTTATTTGCCGTCTCAAACGATCAGTAGCCCAGCTGCCCCGGCAGGAAGAAGAGGTGGATGCGCTGGGGGTCCCGCTGGTAGGACTGCACCGAGAAATCGCAGCAGATGCGCCCCTCGCTGCGGCAGCGCCGCTCGCCGCAGTGGCCGGTGGCCGCACAGGGGGTGGCCAGCCCCAGGCGAACGCAGTTTTTCGGCGCGGCCACCGCCTTGACCCGCTCCACCGCCGCCTTCAAGTCGGGGACGATCTTGTTCTCCCCGGCGATGACGAGCACCTTTTTGGGTCCAAAGGCCATGGCCGCCACCCGGTTGCCGTTGCCGTCCACGTTGAAGAGCTCGCCCTGTTCGGTGACGGCGTTGGTCGAGGTGATGTACCAGTCGGCAAAGAAGGCGCGGCGCATCATCTCCCCGGCCTCCTCGGGGGTGATGCCGGGGCGGGCCCGGTCGAGAAAGCGGTAGTCCCCGCAGGCCAGCAGCCGGGCCACCCCCGTCTCGGCGGCGGTCATGGTGCCGCCCATGGCCACCGTGTCGCCGGGCCGCAGGTAGTCTCGGCGCAGAAGGGCCACCAGGTCCTCCGGGCCCTCCACGAATTGGGCTTGGATGTTGTTTTTTTGCAGTGCGGCGATGGCCCTCGCCAGCTGTTCGGTCATGGCGGCCCCTCCTTTTTGGATGGGGGGCGGCAGGCGCAAAATCGCGGCCGCTCTTTGCCCCCTGATCCTCTGCTTTCCAGTATAAACACCCCCTCTTTTTTTGTAAAGCGGTTTCCCCCCTTCCCCCGCTGTCTTTTTTGCGGGAGATGTGGTATGATAGACCTGTTTTGAAAATCTCTCGACGACACAACAGGTGACACCATGGAAATCAAGTGCAACGACCTCTCCCTCTCCTTCGGTCAGTTCCCGATCTTGCAGGGGGTCAACTTTACCCTGACCGACACCTCTCGGGTGGGGATCATCGGCCAGAACGGGGCGGGCAAGTCCACCCTGCTCAAACTCATCACCGGGGAGCTGACCCCCGACGCGGGCGAGCTGTTCATCACCCGGGGCACCAGCATCGGCTTTCTCAAACAAAACAGCGGCCTCTCGGCTGAGCGCACCATCTTCGAGGAGATGCGCTCGGTCTTTTCCCGGCTGCTTTTCTGCCAGGAGCAGATGGCAAAGCTCCAGCGGCAGATGGCCGCGGTCGACCCCGCCGGCGCCGACTACGCCCGGATGGCCGCCGACTACGCCGCCCTGAACACCGAATTCGAGGCGGGCGACGGCTACACCATCGACTACCGCATCCGCACCGTCCTCTTCGGCATGGGCTTTGGGGAGGAGGACTTCCCCAAGGAGATCTACAAGATGTCCGGCGGGGAGAAGACCCGTCTGGCCCTGGCCAAACTGCTCCTCCTGGGTCCCCAGGTGCTGCTGCTGGACGAACCCACCAACCACCTGGACTTCACGACCCTCCTCTGGCTGGAAAACTACCTCAAGGGCTACAAGGGCTGCGTGGTGGTGGTCTCCCACGACCGCTATTTCCTCGACACCACCGTCACCGAGATCCTCGAAGTCTCCCGCCACCGGGTCAAGAGCTACAAGGGCAACTACAGCCGCTACAAACAGCTCAAGGAGGAGGAGCTTTACGCCGGTTCCCGCGCCTACGAAAAGCAGCAGAAGGTCATTGAAAAGTACGAGGATTACATCCAGAAAAACCTGGTGCGGGCCTCCACCTCCAAGATGGCCAAATCCCGCCGCAAGGCGCTGGAAAAGATGGAGGTCCTCGAAAAGCCCACCGAGGAGAAGGAGGTGGTCCGCTTCACCTTCCCCTTCGATCGGCCCCCCTTTGAAAATGTCTTTTCGGTCAAGGGGGTGGATGTCTGCGTGGAGGGCAAAGCCCTCATCCGCGATGTCTCCTTCACCGTCAAGCGGGGGGAGAAGGCCTGCATCGTGGGGGAGAACGGGGCGGGAAAATCCACCTTTTTAAAGCAGGTGCTGGGAATGCTGCCCACCCTTCGGGGCAGGATACAGACAGGCGGCTTTGTGAAGATCGGCTACTTCGAGCAGGAGCAAAACCCCTTTCACCCCGGCGAGACGGTGCTGGACGCCCTGCACAACAAATACCCCGGCATGACCGAGTTGGAGCTGCGCTCCCACCTGGCGGCCTTTGCCTTTACCGGGGAGGAGATCGAAAAGCGGGTGGGCGAACTCTCCGGCGGGGAGCTGGCCAAGCTGAAATTTGCCAACCTAAGTTTGCAGCGGCCCAACGTCCTGGTGCTGGACGAACCCTCCAACCACCTGGACCTCTTTGCCAAGGAGGAGCTGCAAAAGGCCCTCAAGGCGTATGAGGGGACCATCCTCATGGTCTCCCACGACCGCTATCTCCTCAACGACACCGCCGACTACATCATCGAGATGTCCCGCAGCGGGGTGGAGATCACCCCGGGCAATTTCGAGGCATACCGCGCCAAGTTGGAGGCCAGGGAGGCCGCCGGCCAGGCCCAGGAGCAGGAGAAAAAGCCCGCCCCCAAGCAGGAGGCGGGGAGCTACCGCTCCAAGGAGGAGCGGCGCCGGGCCGCCCAGCGGCGGGAGGCCCTCTCCCGGGTGGAGCGGGCCATCGAGGCCTGCGAGGTGGAGATGGCCGCCCAGCAGGCGGCCTTGGCCGACCCCGACGTGCAGAGCGACTACCAGCGGCTGGCGGACATCACCGCCGCCCTGGAGGCGCTCCAGTCCAAATTGGATGGGTTGATGGAAGAATGGGAAACGCTGGAAAGCGCGCAGTAAAGGGCCGGGTCCGCACCGCAGCCCTGCTGCTGGGGGCGGTCGCCTCCTGCGTTGTGGCCATGGAGGCCACCTATTACACCACCCGGGCGGTGGCGGGCCGGGTCGAGCGCTCGGCCCTGGGCAACCTGGTGAGCACCGCCCGCCTCTTTTTGAAGAGCGAGGTGGACCCCCGCCCCTACATTCAGGTGCTCTTTGGCAGGGGGGACACCCTGCAGCTCTTTTTTGACTACACCGACGCCCTGGGGGACTCGGCCCTGCGCGCCGAGATGCAGCCCCAGGTGGTGGCGGTGGGCTTTCTCGACATCCTCAAGGCCATCCCGGTGGAGCAGAAGATCGAGCGCATCCGCTGTGACGACGGGGCCATCACCTTCTTTTTGCCGCAGGCCGACATGGAGGAGGGGCGCGCCTACGCCGAGATCCTGGCTGGCAGCAAGGCCTTTCTTCGGGTCAAGGTCACCCCCGGCACTGGCGGGGTCTACCTGGCCTGCGAGCTGCCCTCCCTGGCGGAGGTGCCCGCCCTCGCGGGGAAATGAAGAAATACCTGAAAGCGCGCCCTCTGCGGAGAAGCAGGGGGTGCGCTTTTTTGCAATTTTAGCGCCTGCCCTCCCGATTTTGCCGGGGGTTCAAATGGCTCTCGCATAAGGCTTTCCTGAAAAGAAGGGTGCCGAAGGCGCAGAAGGAGAGGCGATTTTCGGATTGTAGACGGCGCGAAATGGCAATCCTGGCTTACCGGTTCAACGGTGACAGCGGGTGTCATGCAGTCCTACTATTTTGGTGTCCCTTGAGGAACTGCGCCTACATGGCACTCCTCTCAGGCATCTGTTTTACTGGCGGTTTTGATTGCGCTGGAAACGAGGAGAGCGCTCTGGCGGAGAGGGGAGGGGCGTGCTATACTGGGGTTGGCCGAGGTGGGGCAAGCGAAGAAGACCGGCAAAATACACCGCTGTATCCCGAAAAAAGGAGCTTTTGCGGGGCGGGTGGGGACAGCGTCCGCCGGAATGGCCCCTCGCACCGGCCACCTGTGAAAAAAGGAGAAATCAAAGATGGATACAACCAATCAAACCGCCCTGCGCATGGGCTATGCCCAGGCCGACATCACCCCGACGGGGCCGGTCATCACCATCGGCTTTGGGCGGGAGGACCAGCTCTCCCGCGGGGTGCTAAAGCCCCTCTCGGCCCAGGTCACCGTCTGGCAGCTGGGGGAGGAGCGCTGCTGTCTGGCCGCCATCGACCACATCGGCCTCGGGCTGGAGCACGCCCGGGCGCTGCGCGACGAGCTGGGGGAGGCGCTGGGCATTTCCCGGGAAAAGGTGATGCTCTGCTTTTCCCACACCCACGCTGCGCCCAACGACAGCGAGGAACCCACCTATCTGCGCCTTCTCTGCGAGCGGGTGCTGGCAGCCGCCGCCGAGGCGGCCGGGCAGATGGCCCCCGCCTGTGCGAGGTGGGGCAACGGGCACACCTCCATCGGCGTCAACCGCCGCGCGGACAGCGCCCAACTGGACGACCGGTTGGGCGTTTTAAAGGTGACGGATCCCGCCACCGGCGAGCTCCGGCTGCTGCTGTTGCGGCTGACCGCCCACGCCAACGCCCTCAAGGGGGACAACTGGCTCATCAGCCCCGACTACTTCGGCGCGGTACGGGAGCTGCTGGGCCGCCGGTACCGCTGCCCAGTGGTGGTCACCCAGGGGGCGTCGGGCAACGTGGCCCCCCGCTATTTCTGCTCGGATGAAACCCCGCCCGACGCCGTGGGGGACGCCTTCCAGCGCTCTGCCACCGCCCTGGAGGACATGGCCCAGACCGTCCTCCGGGACGCCGAGCCGGTCATCGACCGCATCCGCCCGCAGGGGGTGGAGCGGCTGGCCATGTTTGCCCGCACGGTCGAGTTGACCGCCGAGGTCCCCAGCTGCGAGCGGGCGCTGGAAATCGCCGATGAGGCGCGGCGCTTTTGCAACATGGACGGCACGGCCTGGCTGGCCGAGGTGCGCCGCCTTCTCGACGCCGGTGTCCGCCGGCAGGTGGAGGCGGTGGAGGTGCAGTACTTTTTGCTGGGGGAGGGCTGTCTCTGCGGGGTGCCCAACGAAGTGATGTGCGAGTTCGCCCTGCGCGCCGCCGCCCAGGTGGGGAGCGAATACCTCTACTTTGGCGGGTACACCAACGGCAGCGGGGGCTATTTCCCCACCGAGGAGGAGTTCGACCTGGGCGGCTATGAGGTCTACTGGTCGCTGCTCCTCTACTTTCCCTACTTCGGGCGGGTCTTCCCCCTGCGGCGGGAGTCGGCGGGCCAGCTCATCGACTTTGTGGCCGCCAACAGCCCCCTGTAAGGGGAAGGGCCCTCCGCGATTTGCCGCCCTATCCCTCTGGGGGCGGTGGGGACGACATTGGATCAGCGCAAAAAAATGGGAGATGCTACTTTTTGTAGCATCTCCCATTTGGGAAAGGTCCGTTTCGGCCTGTCAAAGCAGCCCTTAGGCAGCGGTGACGGTGACGGTGTCGGTCTTGCCCTCTTTCATGCTCTTCTCCAGCTCGACCAGCAGCACCTTGATGGAGTTGGAGGAGTTGGTGGCGCCAGCAACGGCGGCCATCTTCTCGGCGGACTGCTTCTCCACGTACTGGGTGGCGATGTCCTTGTAGAACTTCTCGGGGTAGTTGCCGTTGACCGGCTCCATGGAGGCGCGGTAATCGGCGTCCTGAGACTTCTTCTTCCCGGCGGCGTTTGTGGCGTCAGCGGTGCAGGCAGTGACCTTGCCGTCTTTGACGGTGACCTCGACATACTCGGTCCAGCCGTGCTCGTCGGCAGCGCTGTACTGGGCCTTGTAGGTGCCGTCTTTGTAGGCGGATTTGCCGCAACCAACAAAAACGGAGAGGGCGAGAATGGCGACCATAGCAATGGACAACACTTTCTTCATAATATTCTCCTTTTCTCCAGCGCAAAGAAACTTACCTGGTGCGCGCCGCCCCCGGACGCTGGCGTGAGGACGGACACAGACCGGAAAGCTGTGACAAAAGGCGCACCTCACCATTTATCATTCCCGGGCTAACTATTAATATACCCTATTATATCCAATTTGTCAATCGAGAGAAAGGGAGCAAATCCCCCCTTTTCTGTGCAGGTTCGACAACCCTTTTTGAGGGGGAGAGTTGACACCGCAGTTTTGGGCAATTACAATAGAGAAATCGGATGGCAAGTAGACAGTTTTGCCGGAAAGGGGAGGGGTTTTGTGGAAACGGTGAAAAAGCGGACAAGGCGGTGGCCGGCGGCCGTGGCGGTGGCTGCCCTGTTGCTGGCCCTCCTCCTCTTTGGCCGCTGGTACGAGGAGGGGCGGGCCTCCTCTTCCAGCACCGACTTTTTGATGAACACCTTTGTCAGCCAGACGGTGTACGGCCCCCACAGGGAAGAGGCGATCACCGCCGTGGTCGAGCGGCTGCGCCAGTTCGAGTCGGTCTATTCCCTCTATAAAGACGGCTCCCAAATCGAGGCCATCAACCAAAACGCGGGGATCGCGCCGGTGGAGGTGGACGCCGAGGTGTTCACCCTCATCGCCCGGGCCAAGGCCCTCTCCGAGGAGAGCGGCGGCGCCTTTGACATCACCGTGGCCCCCCTCTCCCTCCTCTGGGACATCACCGGCAAAAACCCGCGCGTTCCCGCCCAGGGCGAGATCGACCAGGCCCTGGCCCTGGTGGACTACCGCGACATCCTCCTGGACGAGGAGCGGGGGACGGTGATGCTCCGCCGCTCGGGGCAGAAGCTGGATCTGGGGGCCATCGCCAAGGGGTATGCCTGCGCGGTGGCCGGGCAGGTCTACCGGCAGCAGGGGGTCGAGTCGGCGGTCCTCTCCATCGGGGGGAACGTCTACACCGTCGGCCACCAGCCGGGGGGAAAGCCCTTTGACATCGGGGTGTCCGCCCCGGTCAAGGACCGGACCGAACTCCTGGGCACCCTCCACGCCGACGGGATGGTGATCTCCACCTCCGGCGCCTACGAGCGGTATTTCGAGGTGGACGGCCAGCGCTATCACCACATCTTCGACCCCGCCACCGGCTGGCCCGCCCAGTCCGACCTGCTGTCGGTGACGGTCATCTCCGAAGACGGGGCCCTGGCCGACGCCATGTCCACCGCCCTCTTTGTGGAGGGGCTCTCCGGCGTCAAGGAGAACTTGGACCGGGAGGAGTTCTCCCTCCTCGCCGTCGACGCCACCGGCGCGGTCTACCTCTCGGACAACATTAGGGACGACTTTGTCCTCACCGACGAAAACTACCACCTGGCCGACGCGTAGCGCCCGGGGGAAAGGAGCGGCACCATGCACCAGAAAACCAGGCGGATCGCCCTGTTGGGGCTTCTCTTTGCCGTCTCCTTGGTCCTCTCCTTTTTGGAGGGGCTCATCCCGCCGCTGCCGGCCATGCCCCCCGGGGTCAAACTGGGGCTGGCCAACATCGTGGTGATGTACAGCCTGCTCTGCCTCGACTTTCGCAGCGCCCTCACCCTCACCGCCCTCAAGGGGCTCTCGGCCTTTTTGATGCGGGGGGCCATCTCCGCCTGCATGAGTTTGGCGGGCAGCCTGGTCTCGGTGCTGGCGATGGAGGGGGTCGTCCTCCTCTCCCGCGCCTTCAAAAAAAGCCGCAAGGTGGACCTGCTGACCCTGGCCATGATCGGCTCCATCGGCCACAACCTGGGCCAGATCGGGATGTCGGTCCTCCTCCTCAAGACCACCGCCGCCTTTTACTACCTGCCGGTGCTGCTGGTCTCCGGGGTGGTGATGGGGGTGGTCACCGGCTCCACCCTGCGGGTGGTGATGCCCCACATCCAGCGGCTGCAGCTGCGGGGGGAGGGCAGCCGCCGACAATAGCGAATGGCCAGCGGGCCCGGCAGATGCCGGGCCCTTTTTTTGCGCGGCGATCCGCCGTGGCCCCCTTGTGGGACAACTTGTCATACACTTAGTACAAATGTACAAAGAAACGGCCTGCTCTTTTGGCAGAAGGGGGAAAATGGAGCCCCCGTGTTGACAGCTTGTTGTCTTGATGTTATGTTTTAGATACAAGTTGACCGGGCGCCGATCGCGCCTGAAAACGGTCAAAAAACAGATGGGGAGGATATGAAAACCATGAAAAAATGGATGGCGTCGCTGCTGGTACTGAGCGTTCTCGCGGGGTCGACGATGACCGGCTGCGGGGAGAAAAAAGAGGCGGGGAACGAGAGCTCCAGCCAGCAAAAGCACATCGAGAGCATCTGCTATGTCACCGCCAACCTGGGCGACAAGTCCATGTCCGACATCGCCAACGAGGGGTTGGTGAAGGCGGGCAAGGAGTTTGGCCTGACCTACAAGACCATTGAGTACGGCACCGACAAGGCGAAGATCGAGCCCAGCATCCTCGACGCCGCCGAGAACTACGACCTGGTGTTCCTCTCCGGCAGCGAGCGGTTGGAGTACGTGCAGAAGCACGCCGCCGAGTTCCCCGACGTCAAGTTTGTGGCCTTTGACGTCGACCCCAGCAAGGTGCCCGAGCACCCCAACGTCTACTGCATCACCTACGCCCAGAACGAGGGCGACTTCCTGGCGGCGGCCCTGGCCCAGAAGATGTCCAAAAACGGGGTCATCGGCTGGGTGGGCGGCCGGGAGGACACGGTCATCAACGACTTTTTGGTGGGCTATATCGAGGGCAGCAAGCACGCCAACCCCGGCGGCAAGGTCGCCATCTCCTTTGTGGGCGACTTCTCCAACGCCCCCAAGGCCAAAGAGCTGGCCCTGCTGCAAATCGAGCAGAGCGGCGCCAACATCATTCACCAGGTGGCCGGCGGCGCCGGGCTGGGCGTCTTTGAGGCCCTGAGCACCAAAGAGGGCACCTGGGGCATCGGCGTGGACGCCGACCAGCGCAACTTCTTTATCGAGAGCAAGCCCGAGATCGCCGACCTGATCCTGGTCTCCATGCAAAAGCGCAACGACGTGGCCATCTACGACCTGACCAAGATGACCATGAACGGCGAGACCGAGATGTACGGCACCAACGAGACCTGGGGCATTGCCCGGGGGGCCATCGGCCTCTCTGAAAACGACTTCTACAGGCAAAACACCCCCAAAGAGGTGCAGGACTACATCGCCCAGTGCAAAGAGGGCATCACCGGCGGCTCCGTCAAGGTGAAAAGCGCCTTCGGCCTGGAGCAGGATGTCATCAACACCATGAAAAACGAGGTCAAAGCCTAACGGCTTGCCCCCTTCCTTTTGAAAGCCCCCTCTTTTCCAAGCGGACCGGCGTCTGGCGGCCAGTGGTCAGATGCCGGTCCGCTTTTGTCCGGCTATTTGACATTTGCCCGGGCGGGGGCTACAATCGAAAAAAAGCCGGTGTGACCGGCGGGGAGAAGGGGGAATGGGGATGGGCATCTTCTATCAGTTCTGCCTCGCCGTGTCGGCCGGGATCGTGCTGGGCTTTTTGGGAGGGGCGATCAAGGCCATCTGCCGCAAGAAAGGGTATTCCCAGCAGCAGGTGACGCAGGCCCGAAAGGTGCTGGCCCGGGCGGCCCGGGTGGCCAAATACCTCACCTTTCTCGGGCTGGCGCTGGGACTCATCTGGTGCGTTTACTTTTTGGTGCTGGGGGCGGTGTCCCCCGGGCAGGCCGAGTACGCCAACAACATGTCTGAATTGATCGTCGCCGTCCTCACCGTGGTCTCCATCGTCTTTGCCTTCCTCGAATTCCTCAAGCACGCCGACAGCGGAACGGCCGCAGGCAGAAAAAAGCCGCCCTTTGTGGGGCGGCTTTTTTGGCCCGTCACGGCGGGTGCGGCGGGTCCTCCTCCGGCAGGTGGTCCAGGGCGTATTCGACGGCTTGCAGGAGGAGGGAGTTGAGGGAGACGCCGGTGCGCTTTTTGAGGGCGCAGAGCCGGTCGTAGAGGGCGGCGGGGAAGCGGGTGGTCAGGCCGATGTCGGCCCCTTTGTACCCAATTGCCCTGATTGTAAACGCCATTGCAAGACCGCTCCTTTCCTCTCGGTGTACAAGTCTACAATCGCGCAGATCGGCCCGTCGATAAAGAGCAATTTTCGCGAGTGATTTGGGCAAACACTTCAGTCCACTGGTGAAATGGTGCAAAAAATTGGTCCTCCCGTGCTTTTGTCACAGAAAAATGGAGATGTGCTTTCGGGTTTATCCTCCCGCCCCGCCGCCCATACTAAGGAAAAAACAGGGGAGGCGGTCTTTTTATGCGCCGCGTGAGGGAAAAGCGAACCAAACTGCAAAGGCGCACCCGGGTGGTGGCCCTGGTGCTGGCGGCCGTGTCGGTGCTGCTGGGGGTGCGCATCTACGCCCTCGGTCGGGACGAGGAGATCGTCTCGGCCGCCCGCAGCCAGTCCACCCGGCGGGTGGTCATCTCCCAGAACCGGGGGACCATCTTCGACTGCAATCTGCAGCGGCTCACCAACGCCGAGACCGGGTACAAGCTGGTGGTGACCAAGAACTTTGGCCAGGTCAAGTCCATCCTGCAAAAAATCGTCCCCGACGACCGGGACTACGCCCTGGAGATGGCGGCCAAAGGGAAAATCTTTTCGGTCCGCCTCACCGGGCCCCTCAACTTTTCCGGGGGCTACACTGTGCGCTACCAAAAGCCGGTGGGGGAGGGGCAGTTGGCCCCCCACATCATCGGCTACACCGATGAAAGCGGCGGCGTAGTGGGGCTGCAAAAGGCCCTCAACAGCCAGTTGGAGGAGCTGGGCGGCGAGCGCTCCCTCTCCTTTGGGGTGGATGCCACCGGCTCCCCCCTCCTCTCGGGGGAGATCACCGGCGAGTCCGACCCCGACCTCAACCGCGGCCCGGTGCTGACGCTGGACAGCCGCGTCCAATCCCTCTGCGAGGAGGTGGGGAACCGCTCCATCGAGTCGGGGGCCATCGTCGTTCTCGACAGCGCCTCGGGCGAGATCCGGGGCTGCGCCAGCTTCCCCGCCTACGACCCGGCCAACGTGGCCGCCAGCCTGAACGCCCCCCACTCCCCCCTGGTCAACAAGGCCTTTGAGGCCTACGCCGTGGGTTCGACCTTCAAGCTGGTCACCGCCTCCGCCGCCGTGGAGAGCGGCATCTCCCCCGACACCCGCTTTACCTGCAATGGCCAGGTGACGGTGGGGGACACCGTCTACCGCTGCCACAAGCTGCAGGGCCACGGCGAGCTGGACATGGCCGGGGCCATTGAAAAGTCCTGCAACTGCTATTTTGTCCAGCTCTCCCAGCAGATGGGGGACGAGTTCCTCCTCTCCCTGGCCAAGGACATGGGGTTTGGCAAAAAGACGGTCTTCTGTGACGGCCTCTCCGCTGCGGCCGGCAACCTGCCCACCGCCCAGCAGCTGCTGCAGGGGGACATGGAGAACTTCTCCTTCGGCCAGGGCAAACTGCTGGCCACCCCGGTGCAGTTGGCGGCCATGGTCAACGTCTTTGCCCAAAACGGCGTCTACCGGCAGCCCACCCTGCTGCGCGGCACCTACCAGGACGGCCAGCTGCGGGCCGAGGCGCCGGCCGCCGCCCGGCAGGTGATTTCAGAGAAAACCGCCGCCGCCGTCAAGGAGGCCATGCTCCAGGTGACCGAGGAGGGCGGCACCGGCACCCGCGCCAAGGTGGAGGGGCTCTCCATTGCCGGCAAGACCGCCACCGCCCAGACCGGCGTCTTTGTGGACGGGGAAGAGCAGCTCAACGCCTACTTCTCCGGCTTTTTCCCCGCGGAAAACCCCCGCTACACGGTGGTGGTCTTCTGCGAGAACGGCGGCGAGGGCAGCTTTGTGGCCGCCCCCATCTTCAAGGAACTGGCCGCGGGGCTGATGGCCCTGCAGTAGGGCCTGAAATTTTTTTAAAAAGTCCATTTCCCCCCTTGACCCTCACGCACCGTGAGGGGGTATAGTAGTCGTAGAGGGCAGCGGTCCCCGCCGCCCCCTCTGCCGGCAGAACGAACATCCACCACGACAAAAAGGGAGGGAGCACAAGCTGTGATGACCGTCAAACAGGTCGCCTCGCTGACCGGCGTTAGCGTGCGCACCCTGCAATTTTACGACGAGATCGGCCTGTTCAAACCGACCGCCACCAGCGAGGCCGGCTACCGCCTCTACGACGAGGCCGCGCTGGAGACCTTGCAGCAGATCCTGTTTTTCAAGGAGCTGGACTTCACCCTGCGGGAGATCCAGGCCATTCTGGCGGACCCCGCCTTTGACCGGGCGGCCGCCTTCGCCAAACAGCGGCAGCTCATCGAGATGAAGCGGGACCGGCTCAACGGCCTGTTGGAGCTTTTGGACAGGCTGGCAAAGGGGGAGACATGGTTGGACTTTGACAAATTTGACATGAGCGAGTACTTCCGCGTGTTGGCGGAATTCAAGGAGACCCATCTGGAGAGGATCGTCGAGCGCTTCGGCAGCGTCGCGTCCTTCGACGAGATGCTCGATGAGCTGAAAGCCCACAGCGGGGACATCGCCCCGCTGGTGCTTCGGCAGTACGGCAGCATGGAGAGATATGCGGCCGCCATGAGGGAGACCTTTCAAAACTACCTGGAAAACGGCCCCTCGGTCGAGCCCTCCCAGGTGGATGAGCTGGTCGCCCAGGGGGACGCCATCGCCCACCGCATCCTGAGTGACTTGCAGGCAGACCCCGCCTCGCCCGAGGTGCAGGCGGCCGTCGCCGAGTGGGTCGCCATGGGTGAGCGCACCAGCGGCGGCACTGACATGGGCGATGGGTACTGGCCCTTTTTGGCCGAGTGCTACCTGACAAACCCCGCCTATATCGAGGGCACCGACCGCCACTTTGGCAAAGAGGGGTGCGCCCGCTTCTTGGGCCTCGCCCTCAAAGCCTATCTCGCCAAAAAAGAATAACGCCGCCCGGCGCAGAGAAAGAGAGCGGGCCCTGGCACACTTGGATGCCGGGGCCCGCTCTCCCTCTCTGTATAAAACCCGCCCGGAAGGGGAAACGTTCCAACAGGCGTCTTTTCAAAAAACATCCCTGGCGGATTCGGTCAAATCCAACCATTCTCTCACAAGCGATCAAAATCAGTCATCCCTTCACGACGGCGTTCAGCCCCTATAGGACTGGAAAAAGGGGAAGGTCGAGCAGATTTCACAAAATCAAACAGTCATATTCAGTCAGAAATGCAATAATTATTTGATTAAAAATGATTGAATATGATTGATATTGGTGATATGATGGGGGCACAGAGCGGGGGAAGCCCCGACAGAAGGGGGAGGAATGAGATGCTGACGGAAGAGCGCTACCGGGAGATCTTGCAGTGGGTGGCCCAGCGGGGCAGCGCCACGGTGGCCGAGTTGACCGCCCTGCTGGGGAGTTCGGAGTCCACCATCCGCCGGGACCTGACCGCCCTGCACAGGATGGGCAAACTCATCAAGGTGCACGGGGGGGCCACGGCGCTGGAAAACAGCTATGTCGCCAGCGAGGACGAGGTCAGCGTCCGCCACGGGCAGAACACCGGGGAGAAGCGGCGGATCGCCGCCTATGCCGCCGGGCTCATCGGCGGGAGCGACTTCTGCTACATCGACGCGGGCACCACCACCGAAATGCTGGTGGACGCCCTGCAGGTGCGGGAGGCCGTCTACGTCACCAACGGGGTGGTGCACGCGCAAAAGCTGGCCCAAAAGGGCTGCCGCACCGTCCTCTTGGGGGGCGAGGTGCGGGCCGTGACCGACGGCATCGTCGGCGGCGAGGCGCTGGCCGCCCTGGGCCGCTACCACTTCACCAAGGGCTTTTTTGGGGCCAACGGCATCGGACTGCAGGGGGGCTTCTCCACCCCCGACCTGCGGGAGGCCCAGGTCAAGGAGGCCGCCCTCCTGCACTGCGGCGAGGCCTTTGTGCTGGCCGACCCCAGCAAGTTCGGCAAGCTCTCCTCGGTGACCTTTGCCGATTTGGGCGACGCCGCCATCGTCACCACCCGCCTCGGCGACAGGAGATATGCCGAGAAAACCACCGTTTGGGAGGTAGATACCCTGTGATTTACACCGTTA
Source organism: Acetanaerobacterium sp. MSJ-12 (assembly GCF_018917875.1). Lineage (NCBI taxonomy): Bacteria > Bacillati > Bacillota > Clostridia > Eubacteriales > Oscillospiraceae > Acetanaerobacterium > Acetanaerobacterium sp. MSJ-12. The sequence goes on from NZ_JAHLPK010000012.1 coordinate 42,522, forward strand.
CCTTCAACCCCTCGCTGGACTACACCCTCTCCCTCGAAAAGCTGGAGCTGGGCCGGGTCAACCGGGCGGCAGGCGAGACCCTCGCCGCCGGGGGCAAGGGGCTCAACGTCTCGATGGTGCTGCAAAACCTGGGCTACCCCAGCACCGCCCTGGGCTTTGTCTCCGGCTTCACCGGCGACGAGATCGAGCGCCGGCTGAAAGCCCGCCGCTGCGCCACCCGCTTTATTCACCTGCCCGCGGGCCTCTCCCGCATCAACGTCAAGGTCCGGGCGGAGGAGGAGAGCGAGATCAACGGCCTCGGCCCCCCGATCGGGCCCGAGGCGCTGGAGGGGCTCTACGCCATCCTCGACGAGCTGGAGGAGGGCGACATCCTGGTGCTGGCCGGCAGCATCCCCGCCGTCCTGCCGGACGATATTTACCAGAACATCCTCAAGCGGCTTCAGGGCCGGGGGATCCGCGCCGCGGTGGACGCCACCGGCGACCTCCTCTGCGAGACCCTGCCCTACCGGCCCTTCCTCATCAAGCCCAACAACCACGAGCTGGGCGAGATCTTCGGCAGGCCCCTGGCGGGGGCGGAGGAGATCGCCTCCTGCGCCGAGCAGCTGCGCCGGCGGGGGGCGCAAAACGTCCTCGTCTCCATGGCGGGGGACGGCGCCATCCTGGTGAGCGAGGGGGGCGCCCGCTTTCGGGCCGCCGCCCCCCAGGGCCGGGTCAAGGGCTCGGTGGGGGCGGGGGACTCGATGGTGGCCGGGTTTTTAGCCGGCTGGCTGGCAAGCGGGGGCGACGTCAGGCGCGCCTTCGCCCTGGCCGTCGGCGCGGGCAGCGCCACCGCCTTTTCCGAGACCCTGGCCACCGGGGCCGAGGCCGAGCGCCTGGCGTCCCAGGTGCGGATCGAATCGTTTTAAGAGGGGTCGCCCCCCTTTGAGAGAGGAGTAGGGAAGATATGCGAATCACCGAATTGCTCAGCGAGCAGGGGGTCGCGCTGCACTTTCAGGCCGCCGACAAGGCCCAGGCCGTCGACGAGCTGGTAGAGCGGATGGACAGTCTGGGGGTCCTTGCCGACAAGGCCGCCTATAAGGCCCAGATCCTGGCCCGCGAGGAGGAGGGGACCACCGGCATCGGCGAGGGGGTGGCCATCCCCCACGCCAAGGTGGCCGCCGTCAAGCGGGCGGCCCTGGTGGCGGCGGTCTCCAGGGACGGGGTGAACTACGACTCCCTCGACGGGGAGCCCACCCACCTGTTTTTCATGATCGCCGCCCCGGAGGAGGCCAAGAACTTCCACCTGGACCTGCTGGGCCGTCTCTCGGTCCTCCTGATGGACGAGGGGTTCCGCCAAAAGCTGATCGCCGCCCCCACCCCGGCGGAGTTTTTGCGCATCATCGACGAGGCCGACGAGGAGAAGGCGGAGGGGGAAGCCCCGTCGCCCGCCCCCGCCGCCGGCTACCAGATCGTGGCGGTCACCGCCTGCCCCACCGGCATCGCCCACACCTATATGGCGGCCGAGGGGCTGGAGCAGAAGGCCGCCGAGCTGGGCGTCTCCATCAAGGTGGAGACCAACGGCTCCGGGGGGGCGAAAAACGTCCTCACCCCCGAGGAGATCGCCGGGGCCAAGGGGGTCATCGTCGCCGCCGACACCCAGGTGGCGATGGAGCGCTTTGACGGCAAGCGGGTGGTGCAGACCAGGGTGGCCGACGGCATCTCCAAGCCGGGCGAACTCATCGCCGCGGTGCTGGAGGAAAAGGCCCCCCTCTACCGCGCCCAGGGCGGCAGTCAGCAGCCCTCCCGGTCCCAGGGCGGGGAGGGGGCGGGCCACGCCATCTACAAGCACCTGATGAACGGCGTCTCCCACATGCTGCCCTTCGTCATCGGCGGCGGCATCCTCATCGCCCTGGCCTTTTTGGCCGACACCCTCCTCGCCCCCGGGGCCGACCCGGCCAACTTCGGCAAGAATTCCCAGCTCGCAAACTTCCTCAAGACGGTGGGGGAGGCGGCCTTCGGCTTCATGCTGCCCATCCTGGCGGGCTACATCGCCTCCTCCATCGCCGACCGGCCGGGGCTGGCCGTGGGCTTTGTGGGCGGCGCCCTGGCCAGCGCCGGGGGCTCGGGCTTCTTGGGGGCGCTGATCGCCGGCTTTGCCGCGGGCTACCTGGTGCTTCTCCTCAAATGGCTCTGCGACAAACTCCCCGCCTCGCTGGAGGGGCTCAAGCCGGTGCTCCTCTACCCCTTCTTCGGCATCCTCGGCATCGGCGCTGTCATCACCTTTGTGGTCAACCCGCCGGTGAGCGCCCTCAACGCCGCCATCTCAAACGGCCTCATCAACATGGGCGAGGCCAGCGGCATCCTGTTGGGGGTGGTGCTGGCCGCCATGATGGCCATCGACATGGGCGGCCCCTTCAACAAGGCGGCCTATGTCTTCGGCACCGCCTCCCTGCTGACGGCCAGCGGCGCCTCCATCTCCTCCGGGCCGATGGCGGCGGTGATGATCGGCGGCATGGTGCCCCCTCTGGCCATCGCCCTCTGCTCCACCTTCTTTAAAAACCGCTTCACCGCCAAAGAGCGCCAGTCCGGTCTCACCAACTACATCATGGGGCTCTCCTTCATCACCGAGGGGGCCATCCCCTTTGCGGCGGCCGACCCGCTGCGGGTCATCCCCGCCTGCGCCATCGGCTCGGCGGTGGCGGGCGGCCTGAGCATGTTCTTCGGCTGCACCCTGCCGGCCCCCCACGGCGGCATCTTCGTCATCCCGGTGGTGCACAACTGGCCCATGTACCTGCTGGCCCTGGCCATCGGCTCGGCGGTGAGCACGCTCCTGCTGGCCCTGTTAAAGAAACCCGTCGGGGAGGACTGACCCCCCGACGACCACCCACCATCCAAACAAGGAGGAATCGATCGTGACTACATTCACCTACACCATCACCGACGCGTCCGGCATCCACGCCCGCCCCGCGGGCCTGCTGGTCAAACAGGCGGCCGGGTTCCCCTGCGCCATCACCCTGCAAAAGGGGGAGAAGACCGCCGACGCCAAGCGCATCTTCGCCGTCATGAGCCTGGCCGCCAAACAGGGCGAGACCATCACCGTCTCCTGCGACGGCGAGGGCGAGGCCGAGGCGGCAAAGGCCCTGGAGGCCTTTTTGGCGGAACATCTCTAGCGGACAGAAAGGGGCGGTCTCTGTGATTCGCATCAAAGGAAAGGGCGTCTCGGGCGGCGTCGCCATCGGGCGGCTCCACTTCTACGAAAACCGGCGCCAACAGGTGGAGCGCCGCCACGTTGCGGACGCGGCGGCCGAGCTCGCCCGGTTTGAGGCGGCGGCCCAGACGGCGGCCCAGCAGTTGGGCGCGCTGCGCGACCGGGCTGTGGGCGAGGTGGGGGAGTCGGGCGCCCAAATTTTTGAAATCCACCAGATGATGCTCGAGGACCTGGACTACCGCGAGTCCATCGCCGACATCATTCAGCGCCAAAAGGTCAACGCCGAGTACGCCGTGGCCGCCACCGGGGAGAACTTCTCCCAGATGTTTTCCGAGATGGACGACGAGTACATGCGCGCCCGGGCCGCCGACGTGAAGGACGTCTCCGACCGGCTGCTGCGGGTGCTCGCCGGCCAGGGCGACGCCCTCATCGGCGGGGAGGAGCCGGTCATCGTCGCCGCCAGGGACCTGACCCCCAGCGAGACGGTGCAGTTGGACAAGGGGAAGGTGCTGGCCTTCGCCACCGCCGAGGGCTCCTCCAACTCCCACACCGCCATCCTCGCCCGGACCATGCAGATCCCCGCCGTCATCGGCCTGGGGGCGGGGCTCGACCGCCGCTACGACGGGGCCCTCTGCGCGGTGGACGGCGCCGCCGGCGAGCTGGTGGTGGACCCCGACGAGCAGACCCTGGCCGCCCTGCGCCAAAAGCAGCGGGAGGACGAGGAGGCCGAGGCGCTGCTGCAATCCCTGCGGGGGCAGGAAAACGTCACCAAAGACGGCCAGCACATCGACGTATTTGCCAACGTGGGCAGCGTCGCCGATGTGGGGCTGGCCCTGCAGAGCGACGCCGGCGGGGTGGGGCTCTTTCGCAGCGAGTTCCTCTACCTGGAAAACAGCGATTACCCCACCGAGGGGGAGCAGTTTGCCGCCTACAAGGCCGCGGGCGAGATCCTCGCCGGGCGGCGGGTCATCATCCGCACCCTGGACATCGGCGCCGACAAGCAGATCGGTTACTTCCATCTCCCCCAAGAGGAAAACCCCGCCCTGGGGTACCGGGCCATCCGCCTCTGCCTCGACCGGGAGGAGATGTTCAAGACCCAGCTGCGGGCCATCCTCTGCGCCTCCGCCTTCGGCAACCTGGCCATCATGGTCCCCATGGTCATCTCGGTGGAGGAGGTGCGCCGGGTCAAGGCCCTCCTCGACGGCCTCAAAGCCGAGTTGCGGGAACAGGGCGTCAAGTTCGACGAGGGGATCCCCCTGGGCATCATGATCGAGACCCCGGCTGCCGCCATGATCGCCGACGAGTTGGCGCAGGAGGTCGACTTTTTCAGCATCGGCACCAACGACCTCACCCAGTACACCCTGGCCATCGACCGGCAGAACGCCCAGTTGGAGTCCCTCTACGACCCCCACCACAAGGCCATCCTGCGGCTGATCCGCCGGGTGGTGGAGAGCGCCCACCAGGCGGGCATCTGGGTGGGCGTCTGCGGGGAGCTGGGGGCCGACCTTTCTCTCACCGAGACCTTTTTGGCCCTGGGGGTCGACGAGCTCTCGGTCTCCCCGGGCCGGGTGCTGGCGGTGCGCCGGCAGGTGCGGGCCTGCGATCTCTCCCGCCGGGAGGAGATCCTCGCCGCCATCGGCCGCTAAGGGGCCGCCGAAGAGACAGAAAAAGGGCCCCCGCACCGGAACACACCGGTGCGGGGGCCCTTTTTTGCGGCGGGATGCGGTCTGTGAAAAGGGGACTATTTTGCCCCCGCTCGCCCCATACTCTACTAAAAAGCGCCGTGTCCGGCGGCGCGGGAGGGGAGAGATGGGGATGAAGCGGTTGGGAAAGGCACTGGCGGCGGCCCTGGCCTTCTGGCTGGCCCTGGCCCTCTCGGGCTGGGCCGGCCCGGCCCTGGCCCGCCGGGTAGAGAGCAGCCCCCGGCTGCTGGCCCTCTACGCCAGCGGGGGAGAGTTTGAGCAAAACCCCTATTTCAGCGAGGAGAGCCAGGCGCGCTTTGGGGTGCCCCTGGACCTGCTTTCCCCCCTGGGACTTGCGCCGCCGGTGTCCCAGGCCGAACTCTGCCGCCGGTACGCCCAGCGGGCGGAGGAGATGGCCTACCTCCTCTGCCAAAACCAGCCCTACCTCGAGTACCTGCGGGAGGAGGGGACCGGCCTCGCCGGGTTGGCGGAGTACTGCCAGCGGGTGGCCCAGCTCCCCGACAACCTGACCTATGCCTGCCGCTACCTCCTCTTTTTGCTCTGGGTGCTCTTTTTGCACCTGCTCCTGCGCAACCGGCCCGCCCTCTATTTCGGGATGGGGCTGCTCTGCCTGCTGGCCACCGGCTTCAAGCTCTCGGGCAACCTGTTGGCGGCGGCCCTGCTGGGCAGCCCCGCCGCCCTGCATGGGGTGGCTGAAGGGGCGGTGCCGCCCCTGTTGGAGGCCATGCTCACCTTCCTCATCTTCGACATCACCCTCCTCTCCCTCGAGCAGTCCCGGCTGGGCAGAAAGCTGGCCCCCCTCTACCGGGACCTGCCGGCTTTGCAGACCCTTGTCGCCACCCTCTCCGTCGCCCCGGCCTCCCCCGCCCTCTACCGCAGCCGGGTGGAGCGGTCCCTGCCCCACTTCGCCGCCTACGCCAAACAGAATAGGAGCCGAAGGGCGAAGGCCCTTCGGCTCCAGCGGGCGGTGGAGGCCCTGGCGGGACCCCACACCAACCAGTCCTTTATCCGCGACTTGGTGCGGCTGCAGACCCTCCTTCCAAACCGCTAGACGCGACCTTTTTCATGTACCACAGGCAGAGCAGCAGGGAGAAGAGGGTGGCCAGGGGTGCGGCAAAGCCCACCGGCGTGAGGCTCCCCCTGCCGCTGCGGGAGAAGAAGAAGGAGAGGGGGATGCGCACCAGAAAGGTGGAGAGCAGGCTGTGCACCAGGGGGAAGACCGGGTGCCCGCCCCCGCTCAAAAAGGCGTTCATGCAGAAGACGAAGCAGACGGCCATGCAGTCGGCGCTGTAGGCCCGCAGGTAGCCGCTCCCCGCCGCCACCACCCGGGGGTCGCCAGTGAAGAGCCCCACCAGGGCCGGGGCCTGTAACTGGGCGGCCAGAAAGCAGCCCGCCCCGAACACCAGCGAGAGGGCGATGGCCATCTTGAGGCAGCGCTTGGCCCGCCCCATCATCCCCGCGCCCCGGTGCTGGGCGGTCATGGCCGAGAGGGCGGCGGCAAAGGCGGTGGTGGGCAGCATGGAGAAGGCGATCAGCTTCTCCACCACCCCCACGGCGGCCGCCGCCACCAGCCCCAGCCCGTTGAGGATGGCGGTGATGATGAGGAAGGAGAGGTTGACCAGCCCCTCCTGCAGGGCGATGGGGGCCCCGGTGGCCAGCACCTGTTTGGCCGCCACCAGCTTGAAGCAGGGCGCGCCGCCCCGGTACTTGCGCACCAGCCCCCGCCCGGCCAGGTAGAACAGGGCCAGCACCAGGCTCGCCACCTGGGCGAGGACGGTCGAGACCGCGGCCCCGGCCGCCCCCTGGCGCATCACCCCCACAAAGAGCACGTCGGTGGAGACATTGATGACACAGGCCAGGGCGATGAGCAGCAGCGGGGTGCGGGAGTCCCCCAGCCCCCGCAGGATGCCGCTGACGGCGTTGTACCCTACAATGAAGGGGATGCCCAGGGCGCAGAGAAAGAGGTACTGCCGGGTGGTGGCCAGGGCCTCGGCGGGCACCTGCATCAAGTTGCAGATGGGGTCGAGCAAGAGCAGGGTGGCGGCGCAGAGGGCCAGGGAGAGCAGCCCGAACACCCAGAAGATGGTCTTGACCGCGCTGGCCACCTCCCGCCCCCGACGGGCGCCGTAGTACTGGCCGATGAGCACCGTCCCCCCCGCGGTCAGGCCGATGGAGAGGCCGGTGATGGTCTGCATCACCTGGCCGCCGGTGGCCACCGCGCAGACCCCCACCGAGTCGGAAAACCGCCCCACCATGAACAGGTCCGAGGCCCCGTAGCAGGCCTGCAGGATGTTTGCCAGCAAAAAGGGGAGCGAGAACCGCACCAGTGTCCCAAAGGCGCTCCCCTCCGTCAGCCGCCGTCCCTCCATTTTGATTCCCCCCAAAATTCCTGTATTTTTTCATTCCTATGCGAAGGGGGAGCGGTTCATGCGCTCCGCCGGGATTTCAGCGGGCCAACAGGGCCAGGTTGAGCCCCAAGACCAACAGGGCGGCGGCCGCCACCGCCCAGGCCCAGCGGTGGAAGGAGCGGTCCATCTTTCGGTTCTCCTCCGGCCCCGGCGGCGGGGGTAGGGGGGGCAGCGCGATCTCTGTCCCCCGCCTTCCCCGGCGGCAGAGGGTGTAGAGCAGTAGCCCCAGGGCCGACCAGGCCGCCCCCGCCAGGGCGGCGAAGGGGTCTAACTGGGTCATCATCGCCAGGTAGATGAGGATGCTCACCGGCGCCCCCACCCAGAGCAGGGGGGCCCGGTAGGGCCGGGTCAGGTCGGGCTTGCGCAGCCGCAGCCCGCAGGCCGCGGCGATGCCGATGACGTAGTAAAAGAGGGTCGCGAAGAGGGAGAGGGAGGCGATGTAGGCGATGGAGCCGGTGCCCACCAGCAAAACCATCAGCCCCCCGATGACGACCACGGCCGCGGCGGGGGTGTGCCAGCGGGGGTGTAGCCTGCCGAAGACGGCGGGGGCCGCCCCGTCCCTGGCCATGGTGTAGAGGTAGCGCGCCGGGGCCGACACCCCGGCGTTGAGGGTGGAGAAGTCGCCCCCAAAGGCGATGCCCGCGCAGAGGAGCACCAGGGGGAAGCCCACCACCCCGGCCAGGCGCATCCCCTCGGCGTAGGGGGCGGCCGCCGTGGCCAGCTGCCCCAGGGCGTCCCCCGGCACCAGGGCCACCAGTGCCCACTGGAACAGCCCGTTGACCGCAAAGACCAAAAACGGGGCCAGGAAGAGGGCCCGGGGCAGGTTTTTCTGGGGGTAGCGGATCTCCTCCCCCATGGCGCAGCAGGTCTCAAATCCAGCAAAACACCACCAGATGAGACAGACGCACCCCAGAAAGCCGCTGGGGGTCAGGCTGGACGGGTCGGGCACCGCCACCGTCCCGCCGCCGGTCAGGGAGGGCAGCAGGGAGAGCACCCAGACCGCCGCCACCCCCCAGAAGAAAAAGAGGAACCCGTTTTGCAGCCGCCCGGTCATCTCCACCCCCCGCACGGCCAGCAGCAAAAAGGCCGCCAGGGTGATGCAGGCCACCCACCGGTCCGAGAGGGGCAGCTCGATCCCCAGGGCCCCCAGCAGGGTGCGCAGGTAGAAGCTGAAGGCCAGGGCCTCGCCGCTGGCCACCGACACCATGGAGATGATGAAGTTCCACCCCGCCAGCATCCCGAAGGACCGCCCCAACCCCAGGGACGCGTATTGATATGTACCCCCGGAAAAGGGGAGGGCGGCCCCCATCTCGGCGTAGAGCAGGGCGGGGTAGATGCTCACCAGCATGGCCGCCAGGGTGGCGAGGATGGTGGCGGGCCCCAGCATCCCCACCACGTTGGCCCCCACGGTGAACAGCCCCACCCCGATCACCGTTCCCACCGTCAGGGTGATGGTCTCCCGCAGCCCCAGACAGCGCCTCAGTCCGGCCTGCGCCGGATCGCTTTTGCAGTTTTGCATGGCATTCCTTCCTCTCACAGCAGTGTTTGGCCGTCCGCGCGGCCTCCGCCAGTCTACGGGAAGGTGGGGAAAAAGGTGTGCCCGGCCGCGCTTGTCAGCCCCATTGTCCCGCCGGGCGGGATGTGCTATAATCCCCTCATATCTCCTCCCCGCCCCGTGGGCGGCGGGGAGGGGGCGGGGAGGGATTGCAAAATGGTGGAAAACGGCTCCTTTGAAGACCGCCTTTTCGAGGGGGTGCGGCTGGAAGGGGAGACCCTTGCGGGGTGCACCTTTGCCGACTGCACCTTTCGCGACTGCGCCGCCGAAAACTGCCGGCTGCTGGGCTGCACCTTCTCCGGCTGCCGGTTCGAGGGGTGCCGGGTGACCAATCTGCGCAGCGAGGGGTCGGAACTCCGCGGCACCGACTGGGTCGCCTCCTCCCTGGTGGGGGTCAACTGGGGCGAACTGCTGCCCAGCGGCCGCTTTGCCGAGCCGGTCAGCAGCCTGGAGGACTGCCAGCTCAGGTACAACACCTTCACCGGGATGAGCCTGCGCCGGTTTGACTTTTCCAGCTGCGCCCTCCTGCGCTCCACCTTCGGCGAGTGCGACCTCTTCGAGAGCCGCTTTTTCGGCTGCCGGTTGGAGGGGACCGAGTTTTTTAAGTGCGACCTGCGGAGGGCGGACTTCCGCGAGGCGACGGGGTACGAGATCGACGTTCTCACCAGCCGGATGAAGGGGGCCCGCTTCTCCTTCCCCGAGGCCGTCAACCTCCTCCACTCCCTGGAAGTCACCGTCGAATGAGTGTCCCCGACAGGCAAAAGAGAGGGCCCCCGGACAGCGCTGCCGTCCGGGGGCCTCTTCCTTTTTTTACTGGGTCTGTCCGGGTCGGCGACGGCGCTCCTGCTCAAAGGAGAAGCCGCGCCCCCGCACCTCCCCCACCTCGCTGAGCACCATGAAGGCCTGGGGGTCGATGGCGGTCACCACCGATTTGAGCCGGGCCAGTTCCCGGTTGGAGACCACCGCCATCACCACCTGCTGGTTGGCCAGCAGGTAGCCGGTGGTGGCCGCCAGCAGGGTGGTGCCCCGCTCCAGCTGTTCCTGAATGGCCTGGCTGATCTCCTGGTACTTGGGGCTGATGATCATGGCCTGGGTCTGGCTCTTGCCCAGCAGCAGCACCCGGCTCATCACCAGGGCGCTGATGAGGACTTCCAGCACCCCGAAGAGCACCTGCTCGGCGCTGGAATAGCCGATTTGGCAGAGCAGGATCACCGTGTCAAAGCCGTACATCAGCCCCGCCAGGGGCAGCCCCACCTTTTCGTGGAGGATCACCGGCGGGATGTCCATCCCCCCGGTGGAGGAGCCCACCCGCAGCACCAGGCCGACCCCCAGCCCCACCAGCAGCCCGCTGTACACCGTCTGCAAGAGGATGTTGTCGGTGAAGGTGGTCAGGGCGGGGACAGACTGAAACAGCTTGACAAACAGCGGGTAGAGCACCGAGGAAAGGAGGGTGGACAGGGCAAAGCGCCGCCCCAAAAAGGCCGCCCCCACGAAGAAGAGGACGAAGTTGAGGGCCGAGAGTGCCAACGAGATGTCCACCGGCAGCAGGTGGCTGATGAGCAGGGCCAGGCCGGTGGCCCCGCCGGAAATCAGCCCCCCGGGCACGATAAAGGCCACCACCCCCAGGGCCAGGATGGCGTTCCCCGCCACGATGAAGGGGACCTTCTTCCCCTCCTCTTTCCAGTCGATTTTCATCTCCGGTCACGTCCTTTCTCTCTAGCTTTTCCAAACAGGGTCAGTATACGCGATTTGGCCCCATTTTTCCAGGGTGAGCGCCAAAAAAGAGGCGCTTTTCGCCGATTTTGGGTGCCCGGTCTGGGCGGGCGGGGAAAATGGCCTGAAAAAGCCGCCTTTTCCTTGACAAATGGCGGCCGGTGCGTGTACAATCATCTTTGTGAAAGACGCTGAAGAGGAAGGCTGTGCGCCTCCCCACCCAGAGAGGGGCCCCTGTGCTGAAAGGGCCCTTGGGCGGGGCGCATGGCTGCCGCCTTGGAGTTTCGCCGGGAGGACCGGCGGCGGGCCCGGCCCCGTTACGGCCGCAAAGAGGCGGGGGCCTTTACGCCCTGCGCAATTTGGGTGGTACCGCGGAAACTGACAGCTTTCGTCCCAGAGTGGGGGCGGGGCTGTTTTTTTGTACGCTGTGGCCGCCGGCCAGGGGCAGACCCCTTTGGCGCAACCAACGAGAAAAGAGGAGCGAGTCGATCGTGAAATGGACTGGACTGAATCAACTGCGGGAAGAGTTTCTCGCCTTTTTTGAGGAGAAGGGTCACACCCGCCTCCCCAGCGCCCCGCTGGTGCCCCAGGGGGACAACAGCCTCCTGCTCATCAACTCGGGGATGGCCCCGCTGAAAAAGTACTTCCTCGGGCAGGAGACCCCGCCTAACGTCCGGGTCACCACCTGCCAGAAGTGCATCCGCACCCCCGACATCGAGCAGGTGGGCAAGACCGCCCGCCACGGCACCTACTTTGAGATGCTGGGCAACTTCTCCTTTGGCGACTACTTCAAGAAAGAGGCCATCGCCTGGGCCTGGGAGTTCATCACCCAGCGGCTGGAGATCCCGGTGGACAAGCTCTGGGTCACCATCTACCTGGACGACGACGAGGCCTACGACATCTGGACCAAGGAGATCGGCGTGGCCCCCGAGCGGGTGGTCCGCCTGGGCAAGGAGGACAACTTCTGGGAGATCGGCGCCGGCCCCTGCGGCCCCTGCTCCGAGATCTACTTTGACCGGGGCGAGAAGTACGGCTGCGGCAGCCCCGACTGCGGCCCCGGCTGCGAGTGCGACCGCTTCATGGAGTTTTGGAACCTGGTGTTCTCCCAGTTCGTCAACGACGGCGAGGGCAACTACACCGAGATGGAGCACAAGAACATCGACACCGGCATGGGGCTCGAGCGCCTCGCCTGCCTGATGCAGGGGGTGGACAACCTCTTCGAGGTGGACACCGTCCAGAACATCATGAAGCACATCAGCAAGATCGCCGGCGTCCACTACGGCGAGGACCCCCGCACCGACGTTTCCCTGCGGGTGGTGACCGACCACATCCGCTCCACCGTCTTCATGGTCTCCGACGGGGTGGTGCCGCAAAACGAGGGCCGAGGCTACGTGCTGCGCCGGCTGCTGCGCCGGGCCGCTCGCCACGGCCGGCTGCTGGGCATCGACCGGGCCTTCCTCTACCAGGTCTGCGACACCGTCATCGACGAGAACATTGGCGCCTACCCCGAGTTGGGCGAAAAGCGGGAGTACATCAAAAAGGTCATCCAGAACGAAGAGCTCCGCTTTGAAAAGACCATCGACCAGGGGATGGAGCTGCTGAGCACCATGCTCGACCACATCAGCGCCGAGCAGATCAAGGCCGGCAAGGCCGTCCTCCCTGGGGACGAGGCATTCAAGCTCTACGACACCTTCGGCTTCCCCATCGACCTGGTGCGGGAGATCGTGGCCGAGCGGGAGATCGGCCTGGACGAAGCGACCTTCAACGAGCTGATGGAGCAGCAGCGCCAGCGGGCCCGCGCCGCCAGGGAGCAGATGGACACCATCGCCTGGTCGGAGGACGTCACCGCCGAGCTGGACCTGCCCCGCACCGCGTTTGTGGGCTATGAAAAGCTGGACGCGGTGGCCCGCCTGGCCTGCATCATCGCAGACGGCCAGCTGGCCGACAGCGTCACCGCCGGCGAGCAGGCCACCCTTATCTTCGACACCACCCCCTTCTACGCCGAGAGCGGCGGACAGGTGGGGGACCGGGGCGCCATCACCGGCGAGGGGGTCGCCGCCCTGGTGGAGGACTGCACCAAGTCCCCCACCGGCCAGTACCTCCACACCGTCACCGTGCAGTGCGGCACCCTCCACACCGGCGATGCCCTGCGCCTCTCGGTGGACAAGGACTACCGCGCCGCCGTGGCCCGCAACCACACCTCCGCCCACCTGCTGCAGGCCGCCCTGCGGGAGGTGCTGGGCGAGCATGTCCACCAGGCCGGCCAGCTGGTGACCAAGGACCGCGTCCGCTTTGACTTCTCCCACTTCTCCTCCATGAGCGGGCTGGAACTGGCCCAGGTGGAGGAGCTGGTCAACCGCAAGATCATGGAGGCCCTGCCCACCGACGTGCGGGAGATGCCCATTGAGGAGGCCAAGCAGCTGGGGGCCATGGCCCTCTTTGGCGAGAAGTACGGCGACACCGTCCGGGTCTGCTCGGTGGGGGACTTCTCCCGCGAGTTCTGCGGCGGCACCCACGTGAGGAACACCGGCTGCATCGGGCTGTTCAAGATCCTCTCCGAGAGCTCGGTGGCCGCCGGCGTCCGCCGGATCGAGGCCGTCACCGGCTTCGGCGTCATCCGCCAGCTCGACCGCGACCAGGAGGCCATCCAGCAGGCCGCCCGGGCCCTGAAACTGCAAAATCCCGCCGACTTGGTGGAGAAGGCCGAGTCGGTGATGGGCGAGCTCAAGCGCTGCGGCAAGCAGATCGAGGAGCTGGGCAGCCAGCTGGCCGCCATCCAGATGGACAGCCTCTTCGAGCAGGCCACCGAGGTGGGGAACGTGCGGCTGGTCAGCGCCTCCTTTACCGGCACCGACGCCAAGAGCCTGCGCTCGATGGGCGAGCGGGTGCGGGACAAGGCGCCGCGGATGGTGGCCGTCCTCTCCACCGTGGTCGACGGCAAGGGCACCATCTGTGTCTCCTGCGGCAAAGAGGCCGTTGAGGCCGGGGTCCACGCCGGCAACCTGGTCAAGGAGATCGCCAAACTGGCCGGGGGCAGTGGCGGCGGCCGGGCCGACAACGCCATGGCCGGCGTCAAGGAGATCTTCAAGATCGACGAGGCCATCGCCCAGGTGCCCAGCATCATCGCCCGAATGATCGCCCACTAGCGCCTTTCCCGCCCCGCCTTTGACAGGGTGTGGCGTCAGCGCTTACACAAAATTGCCCGGCGGGCGGGGGAGAGCCCCTGCCCGCCGGCAGAAGGGAGGAGTGCCCAGTGGATTGCCTTTTTTGCAAGATCGCAAGGGGGGAGATCCCCTCAAAAAAGCTCTATGAGGACGACTCGATCCTGGCCTTTTACGATGTCGACCCCCAGGCGCCGGTCCACTTTCTGGTCATCCCCAAGGCCCACATCACCAGCTGCGACGAGCTGACCGAAGAAAACAGCGCCATTGTCGCCCACATCTTCGCCACCATCGCCAAGCTGGCGAGGGAGCTGGGGCTGAAAGACGGCTACCGCATCGTCAACAACTGCGGCAAGGACGGCGGCCAGACGGTGGGTCACCTGCACTTTCACGTGCTGGCCGGCCGCTCGCTGGCCTGGCCCCCGGGCTGATTGCCCTGCCCTCGCATATCCCTCGATTCAAAGAGCTGGACGCATCTGCGTCCAGCTCTTTTGCGCGCTTTTCTCCAATTCGCGGGTGCGAACCCCAAGTGCACACCCATTTGCCGGCAGGTTCGCACTGCGGAATGCCGGTCTTTTGCAGTGGAATGGAGAAATTCGGAGAAAATAGGATTTGCATTTGACAAGATTTTGTGAAAAGGGTATCCTAAATAGGAAAGCAGCGTCTTGTTTTTGTGCTGTTTTGCTGTCGTCCCCCACGCGGGGGACGTGGATTGAAATGGTCGGCCACCCGATTCCACGGCGCTCCCAGCGTGTCGTCCCCCACGCGGGGGACGTGGATTGAAATTATGTGGACAATGCGATGGCCATTGTCATTTCGGTCGTCCCTCCATTCGGGGACACGCCCCAAAATTTCAGCGCCTGCACAGATACAGCCGCTGTGCAAACTTCCTATTCCAAAGCGCAACTTCCAAAGCGCAACGCCCCACATACACCCCACAACAAAAAAGGAGCTGGAACAGCATCTGCTGCTTCAGCTCCTTCTTTTACCCACTTGATTCGCCAAGCGAGGCTCAGACGATGACGTTGCGGGGCTCTCCCCGGCAGAAGGCGGCGATGTTTTCCCCCAACAGGTCGACAAGGCGCTGGCGGGTCTCCAGCCCCTTCCAACCCATGTGGGGGGTGAGGACCACGTTGTCCAGGGTGTAGAGCGGGTTGTCCGGCCGGGGAGGCTCCTGCTCCAACACATCCAGTCCGGCCCCGGCGATCTGTCGGGCGGCCAGGGCCCGAATGAGGGCGGGCTCGTCGATCAAAGCCCCACGGGAGGTGTTGATGAGGAAGGCGGTCGGCTTCATCTTGGCGAGGGCCGCCTCGTCGATCAGGTGGCGGGTCTGATCGGTGAGGGGACAGTGGAGGGTCACGGCGTCGCTCTCCCGCAGCAGGGTGTCGAGGGGGACATACCGCACCCCCTCCTCGTCGGGCCGAGGGGTGCGGGTGTAGGCCAGCACCTCCATGTCAAAGGCATGGGCCAGGCGGATGACCGCCCGGCCGATGTGACCGGCCCCGACGACCCCCAGGGTCTTGCCGTTGAGCTCCAGGTGGTCGACCTGGAGAAACTGCTCAAAATTGCTGTGATCGCCCCGGCAGAGCATGGCCTGCTGCTTCTGCATGGAGGAAAAGAGGGTAAGCAGCAGCAAAAAGACGGTGTGCGCCACCCGCTGGGTGCTGTAGGCGGGGATGTTGCAGACGGTGATCCCCCGGGCCTTGGCGGCGGCCAGGTCGATGTTGTTGTAGCCGGTCCCCGCCTCGCAGAGGAGCTTGACCGAATCGGGGAACCGGCGGATGCTCTCGGCGGAGACGGGCATCTCCTTGGTCACCACAATGTCGTATCCCTGAATGCGCTCCAGCAGCTGCCCCTCGTCGGTGGCGCCGTAGACGGTGACCTGGGAGGCGATGTGGGAGAAGTCGATTTTGCCGTCGTAGTTGATGCGATCGGCATTGAGGACCACAGTTTTATCCTTCACAAAAGTACCCTCTTTCTCTCTTTTTTACAGTTTGCCCCTGCCAAAACAGGCGTTTCACCTCTTCGGGAGTGGGGCGGCAGGCGGCATGGGTGGGATCGCCCGCCGGCGAGCAGGGCGGCCCGACAAATCTACCGCGCGGCTGCAAGCCCTTGCGAGTGCAGCGGGGAGCGCCAGAGGGAAAGTGGGAAGCCCTTTCAGCTGGGTTTCGCCGCCTGCTTATCTACCCGCCCTACCCACTGCAAGGCGCGCCGCTGGGCCGCGGGCAGGATGCAGGTACTGGGTGCGCCGCAGCCCGGCAATCTCCGCAGAGCAGCCGCATTTTTGTCATTATACCACAAGCGGCCACAGACGGTACAGAGAGGAGGATAAAAGTCACGCAAAAGGGAAAAATGTACATGAAAGATGACCCTGAAACGGCTGCCAAAAACGAGAACGTGAACCCTCCGTGAACGCCGTCTGAAAAGCCGGGGGAGAAAATGAATTTTCCGTGATAAAGTGCGCCCATTTCTTGACAGGCCATGGGGAAACGATTACAATTGATTCAAGCAAGGTCGGCCCAATGCTGCCTCGGGCAGGGTGCCGTCCTTTCTTCTGTGGCTTATCCACCGAGTAATCAAGAGAAATGAGTGCGATTTGTAATGAAAATTCCCTTTTCTCCCCCGGATATCAGCGAACAGGACATCGCCAATGTAGTCGACGCCCTCCGTTCGGGTTGGATCACCACCGGCCCCAAGACCAAACAGCTGGAAAAGGACCTCTCCGCCTACTGCGGCACCTCCCACACCGCCTGCCTCAACTCGGCCACCGCCGCGCTGGAGCTCTCTCTGCGGGTGCTGGGCATCGGCCCGGGGGACGAGGTCATCACCTCCGCATATACCTACACGGCCTCCTGCAGCGTCATCTGCCACGTGGGCGCCACCCCGGTCCTCATCGACGTGGACGAGGGCAGCTACCACATGTCGGTCGCCAATCTGGAAAAGGCCATCACCCCGAGGACCAAGGCGGTCATTCCGGTGGACATCGGCGGGGTGCCCGCCGACTACGACGCCATCTTCTCGGCGTTGGAGCGAAAAAAAGACCTCTTCAACCCGTCTGGCGACCTGCAAAAGGCCATCGGCCGGGTGGCCGTGGTGGCGGACGCCGCCCACTCGGTAGGGGCCACCTACAAGGGCAGGCAGATCGGCTCTGTGGCCGACTTCACCTGCTTTTCCTTCCACGCGGTGAAAAACCTCACCACCGCCGAGGGGGGGAGCGCCACCTGGCTGGACTTTCCCGGCATCGACGGGGAGGAGATCTACCGCCAGTTCATGCTGCTCTCCCTGCACGGGCAGACCAAAGACGCCCTCTCCAAGAACAAGTTGGGCGCCTGGGAGTACGACATCGTCTCCCCGGCCTACAAGTGCAACATGACCGATATTTTGGCGGGCCTGGGGCAGAGCCAGTTGGAGCGCTATCCCCAGCTGTTGGCCGAGCGCCGCTCCGTGATTGCGCGCTACGACGCCGCCTTTGCCGGCAAGCTGGAGGTCATGCCCCACTACACCGGGGAATACCAGTCCTCCGGCCACCTCTACCTGACCCGGATCCCCGGCTACAGCCTGGAAAAGCGAAACGCCCTCATCGAGCGCATCGCCGAGAAGGGGGTCGCCACCAACGTCCACTACAAGCCGCTGCCGCTGTTGAGCGCCTACAAAAACCTGGGTTTTGACATTGCCGATTACCCCAATGCCTACGCCCAGTTTGCAAACGAGGTGACCCTTCCCCTGTACAGCACCCTCACCGATGAGCAGGTGGAATATGTGATCGCAGCGGTCCTGCAAAGCCTTGAGGAAGATGTATGATACCAGGGAAACTGACGGGGGCGATGGACGCCCCCATCATCCACCAATACAGGGACAGGCTGCTCAAGAAAAAGGGGAGCCTTCTCTGCAAGCGGGCCTTTGACCTGATCGTCAGCGCCCTGATGCTCATCTGCCTGTCGCCGCTGCTGCTGGTGCTGGCGGTGGTCATCAAGTGCGACTCCCGCGGGCCGGTCTTTTTTCGGCAGGAGCGGATCACCACCGGCGGCAAGCCCTTTCGCATCTTCAAGTTCCGCACCATGGTGCAGGACGCGGACAAGCTGGGCAGCGCCGTCACCGCCCCCGGCGACAGCCGGGTCACCCGGGTGGGGGACAAGCTGCGCGTCTACCGGCTGGACGAGCTGCCTCAGCTCATCAACGTCTTTTTGGGGCAGATGACCTTTGTGGGCACCCGCCCCGAGGTGCCCCAGTACGTGGACGCCTACACCGACGAGATGCGGGCTACCTTGCTGCTGCCGGCGGGGATCACCTCCAACGCCAGCATCAAGTTCAAAGACGAACAGACCATCCTCAACCAGGCCATGGAAGAGGGCTGCAGCGACATCGACCAGGCCTATGTCACCCGAGTGCTGCCCGCCAAGATGCGCTACAACCTGGAATACCTGCAAAACTTCGGCCTCGGGGAGGATTTCAAGCTGATGTGGAAAACCGTCATGGGGGTTTTCTTTCACCAGGACTAAAACAGAGAAAAAGAGCGCGCGAACGGTGTTCGCGCGCTCTTTTGTCGCCTGTCCCTCAGGCGCGGTAGAGGGTCTCGCCCTCGCGGATGGTCTCCACCACCCGGATGTCGCAGATCGCCATGGGGTCCACCTCCATGGGGTCCTGGTCGAGGATGACCAGGTTGGCCAGCTTGCCGGGGGCGATGGAGCCCTTTTCGTCCTCTTCAAAGTACTGGTAGGCGGCGTTGATGGTCACGGCCTTCAGCGCCTCCAGGGGGGAGATGCGCTCCGCTTTTCCCATGTCGGCCCCCGAGAGGCTGATGCGGTTGACCGCGCACCAGACGGTGCGGAGCATATCCGGCTCCAAGACGGGGGTGTCCTGGTGGAAGGTGAAGGGGATGCCCGCCTTTAAGGTGGAGGCGGCGGGGGAGATGCGGGTGGCCCGCTCCTGCCCCAGGTTTTTCAGGTGGGTGTCCCCCCAGAAATAGGTGTGGGCGACAAAGTAGGAGGGCATCATCCCCAGCTCCTTCATCCGGGGCACCTGGTCGCCGGGGCGGACCGTCTGGGCGTGGATCATCACCGGGCGGCAGGTGTCTTTGTCCGGCAGGGCGGCCTTGGCCGCGGCAAAGGCGTCCAGGTACTGCTGCGAGGCGGCGTCGCCGTTGCAGTGGCAGAGCAGCTGCATCCCCTCGCTCATGGCGATTTTGCAAAACCGCTCCACCTCGGCGTCCTTGTAGATGGGGTAGCCGCAGTAGCCGTCCCGCTCGCCCTCGTAGGGGGCGGAGAGCCAGGCGGTCTTGCCCTGGGGCGAGCCGTCGAGGAAGATCTTGTAGCCGCCGATTTTCAGCCGGTTGCGGTACTGACGCAGGTACTCGGGGTTTTCCTTGGCGATGTCCGCCTCGTCCTTCAAGTCGACATAGCCCACCAGGTCCAATTTCAGGCTGCCGTGCTCGGCCAGGGTGCGCAGCAGGGTGAAGTTCTGGTGCTTGACCATCCCCTCCTGGGCGGTGGTGATGCCGTGTTTGAGATACACCTCCTGCGCCTTTTCGCAGAGGGTCAGCATCTGTGCGAAGGTGGGGGCCAGGCCGGAGGCGGAGGAGGAGAAGGCGATGAAGGCGTTTTCCTCCAGATAGCCGCTGAGCTCCCCGGTGGCGTAGTCCCGTCCAATTTTGCCGCCCTCGGGGTCGGGGGTCTGGGGGGTGTAGCCGCCCTGGTTTAGGGCGATGGTGTTGGCCACCCCCATGTGGCCCGACTGGTGGGTGATGAGCACCGGCCGGGTGGAACTGACCTGGTCGAGCACCTGCCGGGTGGGGTGGCGCCCCTCCTCGAGGCGGTTGTGGTCATAGCCAAAGCCGACGACCCACTGGCCGGGCTCCAGATCCCCGCTGGCGACGGCCTCTCGCAGCCGCTGCACAATCTGCCGGTAGCTGGTGCAGTCCCCCAGGGGGACGGCGTGCAAGGTATTTGCCAGCATGGAGAGGTGGCTGTGGGGGTCGATGAAGGAGGGGAGGAGGGCCTTTCCCCCCAAGTCCACCCGGCGGACACCGGCGTCGGCCAGCTGCTCCATGGCGGCGAGCGCGCCGGCCCCCAAAATGCGGCCGTCTGCCACCAAAACAGCCTCGCAGCGGCACTGGTCGCCGGGCTCCATGGTGTAGATGTGGCCGTTGTAGTAGAGCGTTTGTGACATATTGCGTTTCACCCTTCTTTTCTGTGCCGCCGGGAGGGGCGGCCGATATACAGTAGTCTAGTCTCCGGCCCGAAGAGATATGCCGGGCCGTGTTTTCTATTGTAGTGGGCGCTCTGGCGGCAGCTATGAAAAAATTGTAAATTCTGCGCGAAAAAAGGGGACGCCCCCTCTCGGCGGTCGAGAGGGGACGTCCCCGGCAGTGGCATTTGGGCGGGTGGGTCAGTCGGCAAAGACCAGGCTGTCGTCGCTCATCTCCTTGATGACGGCCAGGCTCTCCAGCCGGACGCCGGTCTGGCGCACCAGCTCCCCGCCGTCCTGAAAGCCCTTTTCGATGACGATGCCGCAGCCGGCGATGGTGGCGCCCGCCTGCTGCACCAGCTGGATGAGGCCCAACAGGGCCTGTCCGCGGGCCAAAAAGTCGTCGAGGATGAGGATGTGGTCCCCCGGGTTGACAAACTTGCTCTCCACCTGAATGTCAAAGGTGGTGCCCCGGGTGTAGGAGGTCACCTGGGCGGTGAGGATGTCCCCGTCCAGGTTCTTGGACTTGGTCTTTTTGGCAAAGATCACCGGCACATTGCCGAAGTGGCGGGCGGCGATGGCGGCGATGCCGATGCCCGACGCCTCGATGGTGAGGATCTTGCTGACCGGCACCCCTGCGAACCGGCGCGCAAACTCCGCCCCTATCTCGTCGAGAAGGGGGATGTCCATCTGGTGGTTGAGAAAGCTGTCCACCTTCAAAATGTGGCCGGGCTTGACCTTTCCGTCCTGTAAGATGCGCTGCTTCAAGAGTTCCATAGGCGTCTTTCCTCCTGCTTTCCATTTTCCAAAGTACCACCAGGATACCACGGCGGCAGGACAGAAAGAAATGGGCAAACTGCTCACAAATTTGTCGATTTTTTGGGGGCGGTCTGGCACCGTTGGCATCTGTCCCGAAAAAAAGGCGGCCGTTTGACAGCGGCGGGGCATTTCGACGGCAAACCGTTTCCGCTTTTGGGGCGGTTTTTCGCGCCTCCCCGCACAAAATGGGCAAAGTGGGCAAGGGGGAGAAAGCGCCCTGCGCGCCGATCTGCTATACTGAAAAAACAGAGAGGGAGGAGCGCCGTTGAACAGCGCGCGAAAACTGGCGGCAGAGGCGGTCGCCATCATCGAGGGGGAGCTGCAGCGCCGCATCTCGCTGGCCGAGTTGGCCGAGCGGCTGCACTACTCCCCCTACTATCTGCAGCGGGCCTTTGTGGGGGCGGTGGGGCTGCCGCCTGCCCGCTATGCCCAGCGCCGCCGGCTGACCGAGGCGGCGCTGCAGCTCTGCTACACCCACCGGCCCCTGGCGGACATCGCCCTGGCGGCGGGGTATGAGAGCCAACAGGCCTTCACCGCCGCCTTTGCCGCCTTCTACAAGCAGCCGCCCCGCGCCTTTCGGGAGGAGGGCCGCTTTTACCCCCTGCAGCTGCGCCATCGCCCCCGGCAGCTCTCTGCCAGAGGGGCGCGGCGGTTTGGCGCGGTGCGCCCGGCCCAAAGGGAGGACATCCCCGCCTGGACAGAGCTGGCCTTTTCCACGGTGGAGGGCTTTCCCCACCTGGAGGCGGAGGGGTTTGGCCGCGCCCTTGCGGCGGCGGTGGCGGAGGGGCGGGCCTTCCTCCTGCCCACCGGGGAGGGGGAGCTGGCGGGGGCGGTGATCCTGGGGCGCGCGACCGGGTGGATCGATTACCTGACGGTGTCGCCCCACTGCCGGCGGCGGGGGGCGGCCCGGGCAATGCTCCGCTTTGCCGCCGCCCGCTGGCCGGGCAGCCCCCTCTACCTGACCACCTTCCGCGCGGGGGACCGGGCCGACCCGGGCTATCGGGTCGCCTTTTTGCGCCTGGGCTTTGTCGAGGGCCCCCTGCGGGTGGAATTTGGCTACCCCACCCAGCAGATGATCCTCTTTTCCCCGGAGGGGAGGCGGCGGGATGGGTAAAAAGAACGAGGGGGCCAACCCCCTGGACCGGGCCTTCGGCCCCGCCGCCCTGCTGCGCTTTGCCCTGCCCACAGTGGGGACCATGCTGTTCATGGGGCTTTACACGGTGGTGGACACCCTGTTTATCGCCCGGCTGGTGGGGACCGACGCCCTCTCGGCGGTGAACATCGTCTGCCCGGTCATCAACCTGACGGTGGGGCTGGGGACCATGCTGGCCACCGGGGGGAGCGCCCTGGTGGCGCGGGAGATGGGGGCGGGAAACGCCCTGGCCGCCCGCCGCAAGTTCACCCTGCTGGCCCTCTTCGGCGGGGCCCTCGGGGTGCTGATCGCCCTGGGAGGGCTGCTCTTTTTGCCCTCCCTCATCCGGGGGCTGGGGGCCAGCGACCGGCTCTACCCCTACTGCCGCGACTACCTGGCCGTCATCCTCCTCTTCACCCCGGCGGGGCTGGGGCAGGTGTTCTTTCAAAACCTGCTGGTGACGGCGGGCCGCCCCGGGCTGGGGCTGGCGCTCACTTTGGGGTCGGGCTGCGCCAACGCCCTGCTGGACTGGCTCTTCATCGTCCCCGGAGAAATGGGGGTGGCGGGGGCCGCCCTCGGGACCGGGATCGGCTACGCCATCCCCGTGGCGGCCGGTCTCTGGTTTTTCGCCCGGGACGGGGGGAGCCTGCGCTTCGCCCGCCCCGGCGGCGGGTGGCAAGCGGTGGCCGAGAGCTGCCGCAACGGCTGCAGCGAGATGGTGGGCCAGCTGGCGGCGGCGGTGACCACCTTTCTCTTCAACGCCGCCATGATGGCCCGCCTGGGGGAGGAGGGGGTGGCGGCCATCACCGTCCTCATCTACTCCCAGTTCGTGCTCAGCACCCTCTACATCGGCTTCTCCATGGGGGTGGCCCCGGTCATCAGCTACCAGTATGGGCGGGGGGACCGCTCGGCCCTGGCGAGGACCACCCGCCTGGCTCTGGGGGCGGTGGGGCTCTCCTCCCTGGCGGTGTTCGCCGCGGCCCTGCTGGGGGGCGGCCGGATCGCCACCCTCTTTGCGGGGGAGGACCGGGCGGTGGCAAATTTGGCGGCAGAGGGGTTCTCCCTCTTTGCCTACTCCTTCCTCTTTTCAGGGATCAACCTCTTCTCCTCGGCCTATTTTACCGCCCTGTCGGACGGCAGGACCTCGGCCCTGCTCTCCTTTCTGCGCACCTTTGGCCTGCTGGCGCCCGCCATCCTGTACCTGCCCCGGGTCTGGGGGAGGGCGGGCATCTGGCTGGCGGTCCCCCTGGCGGAGGGGGGCGCCTTCCTCTGCTCGACATTCTGTCTCTGGCGGCAGCGCCGGCGGCTGGAGGGGGAGGGAAAGACCCCGAGCGCGCCCCGCTGACTGGCCGCCCTCACCCTTGCCCTCGTGCTCGGCGGCAGGAGGGAAGGCGCTCTCTTTGGTCGGGCCGTCGGGCGAATACAGGCGGCCTCTCCGGCCCTTTGGGGGTCAAAAGGGGCGCGCTGTCGCCCCTCCCTCCCCAGTTGGTGGGAGAAGGGCTCCTGCCGGACATCCAAAGGGCTGCGGGCCGGGCCCAATTCGCGCCGGTCAAGCTGCGGGACAAAGGCTTTGCAGACAACGCCCCGCGGACCGGCCAATGCGGCCGAGGGGCGGGCTGCAACTCTCCCCAGCGCCCTCCTCTTTGACCGGCACAAACCAAAAAACAGCAGTCCCCACCCCAGCTGGAAGAAGGGGCTTTCCGTCCCGAACAGAACAAGCGCCGCGCCATCCCCAAAATGGGGCGGCGCGGCGCTCGCGATTTTGCTGTCTATTTGACCCGGAAGTTCTTGGGCGCCCAGCGGTAGATGAGCACCAGGGCGACGGCGGTGTAGAGGACGGTGGCCCCCAGCACGATAAAGGCAAAGCCGGCGGGCTGGCTATCCAGCTTGAGACAGACAAAACAGGCGATGTAGACCACCATGTTCAGCAGGGTGTAGAAGGGGTTTTTGATGTCCAGCTCGGCGGTGTAGGGCTGGAACACGTAGTAGAGGAACAGGTGGTGCACCGAGAAGAAGACGGCCAGCATCAGCACGGTGGCGCAGTAGGAGAGCATATCCAGCGGGGCCCAGTGCAGCCCGGCCGCCAGCCCGAAGGAGAGGACGTAGAGGCAGATGCCCCCGGCGGTGATGAGGTTGAAGCCGCAGAGCCGCCGCAGCCGGATGTGGAAGTTGCGGAGGATGACCTCCTTTTGCCGGTAGAAGCCGTAGCGCAGCAGGCTGATGTCGCAGTTGTAGAACATGGCGCGGCAGGCCTGGTCGCCGATGGAGAGCAAGTACATCAAAAAGACCATCAGCGGCAGGGACTGGGGGAGATATCCCCCCAGGTTGCGGGCGATTTCGGGGAAGAAGAGGAGGCAGCCGAAGGAGAGAACGGCCGCCCCCGCCACCACCGCCAGACGGCGGCAGACCGGCAGGAAGAAGAGCCGCTTGTGCCGGTCGAAGAAGATGGCGTTGAGGTAGTCGTACCCCGCTTTTCGGTCGTATTTACCGGTCTGCAGGGCGTCGCCTGCAAAGTCCTTGTCCCGCAGCTTGACCGACGCGAACTGGGCCTGGTTCGAGGCCTTTTTGGCGTCCAGCTGCACCTCGCTTAAGGGCAGGGCCTGCCGGGCAAAGGCGGGGTAGTTGCGGTAGCGAAAGAGGCTGTGAGCGGCCAGCGCCCCCAGCCCCAGCAGGGCGGCCCAGAAGAGGGGGGAGGCGACCACCCGCCCCACCGGGGGAATGGCCTGCAAGAAGGGCGGCAGGTAGGCCGCCAGGGGGATGAGGACCACCAGCACCCACTGGTAGGCCATCTTCTTTTGGGTCAGCAGGCCGAAGCGGTCAAACAGCCAGAGCTGCACCCGCTCCCCGATCAGGTGGGCGGCCACCCACAGGGGGGCCAGCAGCAGCCCCCGCAGGATCCCAAAGCCGATGAGGGCCGAGAAGAGGGCGGTGGCGGGCAGCAGGTAGAGGATGTCCATCAGGTGGGAGAAGAGGCCGTTGACCGGCAGGTATTCCTGCGCGGGCATCCCCATCAACTTGACACAGGTGTACTTGACGGCGCTGGTGTCCCCGATGGCGGTCTTGATGAGGGCGCCCCCCACAAAACTCATCATCAGCAGAAACCAGAGAAAGGCGTCCACCCGCTGCTGG
The DNA here is from genome assembly GCF_018917875.1 of Acetanaerobacterium sp. MSJ-12. Taxonomy (NCBI): domain Bacteria; kingdom Bacillati; phylum Bacillota; class Clostridia; order Eubacteriales; family Oscillospiraceae; genus Acetanaerobacterium; species Acetanaerobacterium sp. MSJ-12. The sequence continues at coordinate 67,512 of NZ_JAHLPK010000012.1, forward strand.
GGGGTGAGGGTCTCCATCACCACCGCCGCCGGCAGCCAGATGGCCAGGCAGACGTAGAGGGCCTTGTAGAGCACCTGAGTGCAGGCCTTGAGCAAAAAGGCCACGGCGCAGACCCCGTCTTTGAGGGAGCCCTCGGCATAGAGCCGGTCTTTGAAGAGCTTTCCCACCAGGGGCAGGCGCTGGCACCAGTAGATGAGGGTGTTGCCGGTCACCGCCGCCCCGATTTGAAAGCTCTGGCGAAGGGTGTTAATCATGGCCTTCCTCCTTCAAGAGCTCGACCACCCGGTCCTCAAACTCGCGGCTGTGGATGATGGAGGCGTCCACCGGCTCCAACTCACCCCCGGTGAGGAGGACGATCTCGTCGCAGAGGTCGGTGGCCAGCTGCAGGATGTGGGTGGAGAAGACGATGATGTGCTCGTCCTTCATCTCCCGCAGCAGGTTTTTCATCTCCAGCGCCACCACCACGTCGAAGGAGGTGAGGGGCTCGTCCAGCAAGATCACCGGCGGCTTGGCGATGATGAAGCAGAGCATCTGCACCTTGTTCTTCATCCCGTGGGAATAGTTTTTGATGAGGCGGTGCCGGTCCTCCGGGGCAAAGCGGATCAGGTCGAAGTAGTCGTCGATGCCCATGGAGGAGTGGATCTTCTCCCGGTTGATGTCCATGAAGAACTTGACAAACTCGTACCCGGTGAGAAATTCGGGCAGGATGGGGGTGGAGAAGACGTAGCCCACGTCCCCCTCCTGCAGGGGGCGTGCCCCCGCCTCGTCCACCAGCAGCGCCTGGCCGCCGTCCGGCGGGGTCTCCCCCGACAGGCAGTTGAAGAGGGTGGTCTTGCCCGCCCCGTTTCGGCCCAGCAGGCCGTAGATCTTCCCCTTTTCAAAGGCGAAGTCGGCCCCCTTGAGGACCTGCTTCTCCCCAAAGGACTTGGTGATTCCCTGCAGTGTCAACTGTGTCATCTGGTCTCCTCCTCCCCCAACGGGGGAAACACGGGTGTGATTTGGTTATTGTATTACTGGAATAATACAATGATACATAGCTGTGATTTGTTTGTCAATCCCCTTTCTGGGCAAATCGAGGGGGGAGGAGCGCCCCTTTCTCGCGCGGCGGTCGCCAGGCGAAACCGCCTCTGCCCGGGCGGGGGGAAAGCCACCCCTTTTGCAGGGGGGAGGGGATGTGGTATACTGGTCACAGAACAGCTGCTATACCGAGGATGGCTGGGCACAGGTGCGCAAACGCCGTTTGCTCCCCGCCCCGTAGCCAAATCCCCACTGCGCGCGGCGCTGGTGGCACAACAGCCCATAAAGCGGCGATGATGCGGTCGGTGTGCAGGGCGGATGGGCGCTGTTGGCGCTTTTGCCCCAATGCGCGGGCGGTGCCGCTTTGCCCTTGCGGTACCGCAAAAGGGCATCCCCCGCAGCCGCGGGGGAAGTTTGACGAGGGAGAGGAGAGAGCGAGATGGAGCGGACAAACCCCTATCTGCACCTTTACGAGCGCTGCCAGCTCTGCCCCCGGCGCTGCGGGGTCGACCGGCTGGCGGGGGAGACTGGCTTTTGCGGCGCAGGGGCCACCCCCAAGATCGCCCGGGCCGCCCTCCACTACTGGGAGGAGCCCTGCCTCTCGGGCCAGGCGGGGAGCGGAGCGGTCTTTTTCTCCCACTGCACCCTGCGGTGCGTCTACTGCCAAAACGCCGACATCAGCGCCCGCCAGCAGGGGCAGGAGGTCAGCGAGGAGGAGCTGGCCCGGGTCTTTCTCCACCTGCAAGAGCAGGGGGCCCTCAACATCAACCTGGTCACCCCGGGGCACTACCTGCCCTCCATCCTCTGGGCGCTGGAACTGGCCCGGGCGCAGGGGCTCTGCCTGCCGGTGGTCTACAACACCAGTGGGTACGAGCGGGTGGAGTGCCTGCGCCTGCTGCGGGGGAAGGTGCAGGTCTACCTGCCCGACTGCAAGTACCTCTCGGCCGAGACGGCCCGCCTTTATTCGGGGGTGGAGGACTATTTTGGGGTGGCCGTGGCCGCCCTGGACGAGATGGTGGAGCAGACCGGCCCGCCCCAGCTGGACGAGCGGGGGGTGATGACCGGCGGGGTGATCGTCCGCCAGCTGCTGCTGCCCGGCCGGGTGGGGGAGGCCCAGCGGCTGACGGCAACCCTGCACGCGCGCTACGGCGACCGGGTCTACCTGAGTTTGATGAACCAGTACACCCCCATCCTCCCCCAGGTGGCCCCCTGGCCGGAACTCTGCCGCACCGTCACCCCCGACGAGTACGACCAGTGGGTGGACTATGCGGTGGACTGCGGGGTGGAAAAGGGCTTTGTGCAGGAGGGGGACACGGCGGAGGAGAGCTTCATCCCCCCCTTTGACGGCAGCGGCCTGCCCGCCTTTTTGCGGCGGGGGTGAGGGCCGCCCTGTCCCGCCAAGTTTCTCTTGTGAACGGGGGCAAAAGCTGCTATACTGGCCTTGCTAAGCAGAGTAGGGGACCGCGCGTTAAGTGCCGCTCGAACGGGGAGTTGTCGGGCGGACGAAAAGGCGACTTGCGGTGCGGTCCCCGCATCCCGCTGCTGCACGGTGAAGGGGGGACGGGCCCGTCCCGCCCCCGCAATACGTTTTCCGGCCCTGGCCGCTCTCCCCACCCGTTGGGGGGGCTGGGCTGGGGGCACTCCTTTACGCGATGTGGCAATACCGGCTTGTACGGGGCGGCGCGCTTTGGCGCACCGCCCCTTTCTGCTGTCAAGAAAGGAGTGTGTGTCCCATGCAGGAGACAACCAAGACCAAAAATCGATTTCGGCTGGCAGCGAGGGAGTTTCGGACCCTGTCCAGCCTGGCGGGGGCGTCGATGATGACCGCCCTCAACGTGGTGCTCAGCTTTTTCACCCTTCGCCTCTCCGAGTTGCTCAAGGTGGGCTTTAGCTTTCTGGCGGTGGCGGCCACCGGCTTCCTCTACGGCCCGCTGCTGGGGGCGGCCGCCGGGGGAGTTGGCGACATCATCAAATACCTCATCCACCCCGACGGGCCCTACTTCATCGGCTTCACCTTCAACGCCTGCCTCTCCGGCTTTCTCTACGGCCTCTACCTCTACAAAAAGCCGGTGAAGCTCTGGCGGGCGGTCTGCGCAAAACTCACCGTCTCCCTGGTCATCAACCTGGTGCTCAACCCCCTGTTTCTCTCCATCCTCTACGGCAAGGCCTTTGTCCTCATCTCCACCGTGCGGCTGACCAAACAGCTGGTGATGTTCCCGGTGGACACTGCCCTGCTCTACGGGATGTTGCGGCTGCTGGAACGGGTGCGGGTGCGGCAGACGGGGGGGCCCCTCTCCCGGTAGCACAGTTGAAGCGGTTGCGTGCCTCGGTACCTCAAAACCCAAAATCGGATGTGCACTCTCTAACGATCTGGGGGTATAGCTCAGCCAAGAAAGCGCCTGAATGGCATTGGGGAGATCGGCGGGCCGGTCCCGTTTCTTTCCGCCAAGAAAGCCCTGAAATCCTGTGATTTCAGGGCTGCTTCTTTATATTGACTAGCTTTGGGAGAAGGGTCCCTCTCCAGCTTGTCTGTGTAGAGGGAACGACTCTCTCCAGCGGACTTGACAGTGCCATAAGAGGGGGGAAGGCCTGCGCCTTCCCCTTTTTTATCTCTTACCCCAGCACCTGCAGCGGCCCCTGGGCCCAGTTGCCGGCCAGGTCGCGCACCTTCAGGGTGTAGCGCCCCGGCGGCAGGGAAAAGCGGACGACACCCTCGCCCTCCGTGTGGGGCTGGGAGGCGTAGACCTCCCCCGTGGGCGCGCAGGCGACGGGGGAGGCCCAGTCCACCCCAGAGCCGCCGTCTTGCAGGGCAACCAGGGTGTCGCGCCCCTTCCTCTCGACCCGGAGCAGGGCGGGGGCCTCGGTGTCCAGGGCGTCCACCGCCACCGAGGTGGTGGACAGGCGGCTGCCGGCCGCCGCCTCCACCCGATAGGTGCCGTTTTGCCGGGCGGTGGCCAGGTAGAGGCCATCCCCCTGAGGGGCAAAGTCCACCGCCCCTCCCTGGGCGTCGATCAGCCGCACCCGGTCGGCTGTTCGCCCGGCCAGCCGCACGGCGATGGTGGCGGCGTTGGCCGGGGCGCTCACCTGGGCCTCTGCCGACTGGATGGCGGGGGGCAGGACTTGCCAAACGGCGGCGGTGAGGGCGCCCGCCCCCAAAACGGCGGCCGCCGCGGCCCAGCGGGGCACCCGGCGGGCCGGTTGGGGGGCGCGGCTCG
>NZ_JAHLPK010000013.1:0-60328 GCF_018917875.1 Acetanaerobacterium sp. MSJ-12
TCAAGGTCCGTTCGGCATCTCGCCGTGCCTTTTATTATATCTCGCTGCCTTCTTTTTGTCAACCCCTTTTTCTCCCCTCTCGGTTCGAAATCTGGGGCCTACTCCTCGAAAACCGCACTCCTGTGCGCTTCCCTCGCGGACAGCTTTTGTATAATACCACAGCATGCAACCGCCTGTCAACCGCTTTTTCGAGAGTTTTCAAAAAAACTTTTCAGCTTGTCCCTAGAGTATTTTTTGACAGGTCAAAGCCCGGTCTCTCCCCTCAATTTATACCGGATGTAGAGTCCGGTCGAAGGGTGTCGACCCGACCTTGTCTGGCCCATTTAATAGGAAGACAAATGCAGATGGGTGGGGCGGATCGCTGTGACACGGGGAAAGTCTGCCCCCGATTGGCCAAAAATATGCACCCCCTTTTCCCTTTTGCAAAAAATGTTGGGACAAAGGGCGGCGGACTTCACCCACTTTTCACAAAGGAATGGGAGCAAATTCATTGCCGAATGGGGGCAATTCGTATATAATGAGAAAGTGTATTCGGTGCGGTGGGGAGCCATTTCCCGCCGGCCGGTCCGCTGGCACAGCCGGGCAGAGACAAGGCGCCCCGGCGGCGGCAGGGCCGCAAACCACTCTATCAATACGGCCGGATGGGCGACCGCCCGGCCAGGAAAGGCGCGGTTATCAAGATGATAGAAGTCAAAAACCTCGTGAAGCAGTACGGCAGCAAGCGCGCTGTGGACGACATCAGCTTCACCATCAACAAGGGGGAGATCCTGGGCTTTTTGGGGCCCAACGGTGCCGGCAAATCCACCACCATGAACATGATCACCGGCTACCTCTCCTCCACCTCGGGGACCGTCCTCATCGACGGCCACGACATCCTGGAGGAGCCGCTGGAGGCGAAGAAGCACATCGGCTATCTGCCCGAGCTGCCGCCGCTCTACCTGGACATGACGGTGAAGGAGTACCTGGGCTTTGTCTACGAGCTGAAAAAGTGCACCCTGCCCCGGGAGCAGCACCTGGCGGAGATCTGCCGCACGGTGAAGATCGAGCACGTCTACGGGCGGCTGATCAAAAACCTCTCCAAGGGCTACAAGCAGCGCGTGGGGGTGGCCGGCGCCCTGGTGGGGGCCCCCGACGTGCTGATTTTGGACGAGCCCACCGTGGGCCTTGACCCCCAGCAGATCATCGACATTCGCAACCTGATCAAAGACCTGGGGAAAAAGCACACCGTCATCCTCTCCTCCCACATCCTGCCGGAGGTGCAGGCCATCTGCGAACGGGTGATCGTCATCAACAAGGGCAAGCTGGTTGCCGACGACACGCCGGACAACCTCTCCCGCAGCCTGGCGGGCAACACCAAGCTGCAGGCGCGGATCGTCGGCCCCCAGAGCGAAGTGGTGGCCGCTGTCAGCGCCATGGACGGGGTGGCCCGGGTCCTGCCGCTGGGCGAAAAGACCGACGGCTCGGTGGAGTACACCATTGAGCCCGAGGAGGGCAAGGACGTGCGCGCCGGCCTCTTCGATCTGCTGAGCAAACAGGGCTGGCAGATGCTGGGCCTGAAGGGGAGCGAGATGTCCCTGGAGGACATCTTCCTGCACCTGATCCAGGACGACGCCCAGACCTCGAAAGAGGAGAAGAGCGAGGGCAAGAAGCGGCGCTTCTCCTTCGGCCGGAAGAAAAAAGAGACAGACGGAGGGGATGAGGAGTAATGAAAGCGATTTTCAAGCGGGAGTTCCGCGCCTATTTCACCTCGACCATCGGCTACATCTACCTGGCGGCCTTCTTCGCCTTTTCCGGCTTCCTCTTTTACAGCAACAACATCGCCGAAAAGACCACCAGCATGTACTCGCTGTTCACCTACCTCTTCAACGCAAACTTTGTCCTGGTGCCCATCCTCACCATGCGGATGTACAGCGAGGACAAAAAGCAGAAGACCGACCAGCTGCTGCTGACCTCCCCCGTGACCCTGGGAGGGCTGGTGGGGGGCAAGTTCCTCTCGGCCTTCAGCATGTACATGTGCGGCGGGGTGGTGACCCTGCTCTACGCCCTGGTGATGTCGGGCTACTCGGCCGTGCCGTGGGGGACCATCCTCACCTCCTTCCTGGGCTTTGCCCTGGCGGGGGCGGCGCTGATCGCCATCGGCGGCTTCATCTCGGCTTTGACGGAAAACCAGATCGTGGCGGTCATCATCAGCTTTATTTTCAACTTCTTCTACATCCTCTACTTCGACACCCTGGCCAAGGCGATCACTGTGACCCCCATCAGCAAGGCCATGCTGGGCCTTTCCATCACCCAGTACTACGCCAACTTCACCATCGGCCTCATCGACCTGCCGTCGGTGCTGTTTATGCTGACCCTGACCGGCCTGTTCATATTCTTCACCATTCGGATTATCGACAAGCGCCGCTGGAGCTGATAGGAGATGCAACCAATGAAGAAAAGCAAGAAATTTCGATACGGCAGCTTTGCCACCCTGCTCACCCTGGGCGTATTGGTCATCGCCATTGCGGTGAACGTGGCGGTGAACCTGTTGGGCCAGCGCGTCACCCTGCGGCTGGACACCACCGCCTCCTCCGCCTTCAACATCAGCGAAGAGGTGGACGAGCTGCTGGCAAACCTCGACCAGCCGGTGACCATCTACGTGCTCAACGACGAGGCCAACTTTGTGGCCGGCGGCACCGGCAACTCGGCCGCCAAAGACCCCAGCTTCACCCAGGCCAACGAGGTCTTTAAGTACTTTGCCAACGCCAACGACCAGATTACCCTGCAGTACGTCAACATGGTGCGCGACCCCAACTTCCAGTCGCAGTTCAGCGACCTGACCTTGCAGCAAAACGACGTGCTGGTGGTCAGCGGCGACCGGAAGATGCAGATCAGCTCGGTGGACCTTTTCAACACCCAGGTGGTGGCCAACAGCTACCTGCGGATCCTCTCCTCCAAGGCGGAGAACGCCCTGGCCTCGGCCATCCTGGTGGTCACCTCCGAAAACACCACCAAGGTCTCGCTGCTCACCGGGCACAACGAGTACGACGCCACCAGCGTCACCGAACTGCTGGGGCAGAACAACTACACGGTGAAGAGCCAGAACATCGGCACCGAGTCCATCGACCCCGAGGCCGACGCAGTCATCATCTACGGCCCCTCCACCGACTACTCGCCGGAGGAGATCGAAAAGCTGGACGCCTTTTTGCAAAACGGCGGGCAGTACGGCAAGACCGCCTTCTACTTTGCATCCAACGACCAGCCCGAACTGCCCAACCTGGAGGCCTTTTTGGAGGAGTGGGGCATCATCGTCGAGCCGGGCGTGGCCTTTGAAAACGGCAGCAACTTCATCATTCAGGACCAGTTCAATGCCGTCAACGTCCTCAACAGCGACTCGGTCTACACCGAGAACTGCCTCAACAAGGGCAAGGTGCCCTATATCCCCTACTGCCGGCCCCTGACCGCCGCCTTCAAAAACAGCGGCAGCCGCTCCACCACCATGCTGATCCGGATGTCTGCCGACTCGGGGATCATCCCGCCGGACGCGGACAAGAACGCCTCGATCACCGACTTTGTCACCGGCTACGTGCCCATCATGCTGCTGGGCCAGAACAAAGTCGAGGTGGGCGGCGAGCAGAAGGCCTCCAACGTGGTGGTCTGCGGCAGCGTCTACTACGGCGCCAGCGAAATCATCCAGAACTCGGCCTTTGCCAACGCCGACTTTCTGGTGGAGTTGACCGGCACCCTCACCGGGCGGGACAGCCAGGTCATCATCGCCCCCAAGGACATGGCGGCCAAATACCTGGACATCGCCTCGGACGGGGCCAGCTTCATGCGCATCCTCTTCATCGGGGTGCTGCCGGTCGGCTGCCTGGCGGTGGGCGCCTTTGTCTTCCTTCGCAGGAGGCACCTGTAAATGAACAAACGCCAAAAGAAAACCCTGTTGATCCTGGGCGGGGTGGTGCTGCTGGCGGCGGTGCTGGTGTGCGCCCTGCTCCTCTGGCCCAAAGAGGGCGACGAGGAGGGGAGCAAGATCACCATCCCCTTGAGCCAGCGCACCACCGACCAGGTGCAGAAAATCACGGTGGAAAACGAGCTGGGCAGCTACACCTTTGAGCGCACCGGCACCGAGGAGTGGACCGTTCCCCTGCTGCGGGACAGCGGGGTGCCCATCGACCGGACCGACCTGACCAACTGCGCCCGCTATGCGGCCGAGCTCTCGGCCGAGACCCTGGTGGCCGAGGACCTGGAAAAGGCCGCCGAGTTCGGGCTGGACGATCCCACTGCCTTTGCCACCATCGAATACACCGACGGCGGCAAGCTGGAGTTGGAGTTCGGCGATCCCTACACCGGGAACAACGGCTACTACTTCAAACTCAAAGGGGAGAACACCATCTACGGCATCAGCCTGGCGCCGGTCTCCTTTTTGACCGGGTCGGTCCTGGACTTTGCCGACCTCTACCTCTCCCCCTTTGACGACACCTCCAGCGACAACGTCACCAGCTTCCGCTTCACCAACAAAAACGGCGCCTTTGCGGTGGACAACATCGGCGACCAGAACGTCATCGACGGCTACGGCACCTACTACAAGTACCAGATGACCTCGCCGGTCACCGCCTACGTGGACCCGGAGTACTTCCACGAGACCTTTGCCGACTTGATGCGGATCCAGGCCTCTTCGGCCAAAATCCTGAACCCCACCGAAGGGCAGCTGGCCGACGCCGGGCTGGACGACCCCATCTCCACCATCGAACTGGGGGAGGGCGAGGACTTCACCCGCATCCTCATCGGCAAGAAGGACGGCGACGGCTACTACGCCGTGAAGGAGGGCATCCCGGTGATCTACCGGATAGCCGACTACGTGGTCACCTGGCTGGACTGCACCCCCTATCAGATGTCCACCAAGGCCCTCTGCGCCCCGTCCATGGATCAGGTGTCGGCGGTGGAGGTCGCCTTTGACGGGGAGAGCTATCGCTTTGACATTGCCGACGCGGCCCAGAACAAAGCCTCCTATGGGGGAAAAGAGCTGAACGCCGCCTCCTTTAAGGACGCCTATAAGCTCTTTTGCAGCCTGCGCAGCGAGTACACCGCCGACGCGCCCGACCGCATCGGCGAGACAGAGGTGCAGATCACCTTCCACCTGAAAGACGGCAGCACCCGCCGGGTGGAGCTGTGCAGCTATGAAAACCGGCGCCTGGCGGTGCGGGTGGACGGCAGAGCCCAGTACGCGGTCCGCAAGGCCGCCGGCGACGCCATGAAAAACGGGGTCAAGGCCCTGATCGCCGGCGAGGCGGTCACCGCCGCTTACTAGAGACCCCCTTCCGGCGACCCCGCCGGAGTATATTCCCCACAAGCCCTGACAAAGGGGCGGCCGCTGTTCGGCATTCTGCCGCCGGCCGCCTCTTTTTTGCGGGCTGCGGGGCTGAGAGCCAGAGAGAAGGGACGGGAGAAGATGGACATCAACCAGAGATTGGGCGCCGAGCTGTCGGTGGCCCCCAAACAGGTGGAGGCGGCTGTCAAGCTCATCGACGACGGCAACACCATCCCCTTTATCGCCCGCTACCGCAAGGAGCAGACCGGGAACCTGGACGACCAACTGCTGCGCCAGTTGGCCGAGCGGCTGCACTACCTGCGGGGGCTGGAGGAGCGCAAGGGGGAGGTGCTGGCCTCCATCGAAAAGGCGGGGGCCCTCACCGGGGAACTGCGCCGGGCGGTGGAGGGGGCCAACACCCTCACCGAGTTGGAGGACCTCTACCGCCCCTATCGGCCCAAGCGGAGGACCCGCGCGTCGATGGCCAAGGAGCGGGGGCTCGCCCCCCTGGCGGACACCCTGCGCAGCGGGAAGCGGCCGGACGGCCGACCCGGCGGCCCCGCCCTGGAAGAGGCGCGGGCCTACTGCACCGGGGAGGAGGGGCTCGCCACCCCCGAAGAGGCCCTGCAGGGGGCCATGGACATCCTGGCGGAGGAGATTTCGGACGACCCGACCATCCGCCGCCGGCTGCGGCAGTTTTTCACCGCGGCGGCCGCCCTCTGCTGCGAGGGGAAGGAGGGCTGCGCCAAGAGCGTCTACAAAAACTACCTGTCCTACCGGGAGCCGGTGCGCGCGGTGGCGGGGCACCGGGTGCTGGCCATCGACCGGGGCGAGAAAGAGGGGTTTTTGAAGGTCTCGCTGGACTTCGACCGGGACAGGGCCCTGGCCATCGCCCAGAGCAAATACCCCGGGGAGCGCCACCCCTACGGCGAGCTTCTCCGCCGGGCCGGGGAGGACGCCTTTGACCGGCTAATCCTGCCCTCCGCCTTCAGGGAGCTGCGGGCCGCCCTCACCGAGACGGCCTGCCAGGGGGCCATCCGGGTCTTTGGGGCCAACCTGAAACAGCTGCTGATGCAGCCCCCGGTGCGGGGCAAAGTGGTGCTGGGGTTGGACCCGGCCTACCGCACCGGCTGCAAGATCGCGGTGGTGGACGCCACCGGCAAGGTGCTGGAGACGGCGGTGGTCTACCCCACCCCGCCCCAGAAGAAGGTGGCCGAGGCGGCCCGCACCCTGCTGGGCCTCATCCGCCGCTACGGGGTGGAGGTCATCTCCATCGGCAACGGCACCGCCTCCAAGGAGTCGGAAGTCTTTGTGGCCGACCTGATCCGGGAGAACGGGCTGGATGTCTCCTACGCGGTGGTGAGCGAGGCGGGGGCCTCGGTCTACTCGGCCTCCCCCCTGGCGGCAAAGGAGTTCCCCCAGTTCGACGTCTCCCTGCGCAGCGCTGTCTCCATCGCCCGGCGGCTACAGGACCCGCTGGCCGAGCTGGTGAAGATCGACCCCGAGTCCATCGGCGTGGGGCAGTACCAGCACGACATGCCCAAAAAGGAGCTGCGCCAGGCCCTGGAAGGGGTGGTGGAGGACTGTGTCAACACCGTGGGGGTGGACCTGAACACCGCCTCCTCCTCCCTGCTGGCACAGGTGTCGGGCATTTCGGCCGCTGTGGCCCAGAACATCGTCGCCCGGCGGGAGGAGCTGGGCCCCTTTGCCGAGCGGCGGGACCTGCTGGCGGTGCCCAAACTGGGGCCCAAGGCCTACAAGCAGGCGGCGGGATTTCTGCGCATCCCCGGCGGCAAAAACCCGCTGGACCAGACCGCCGTCCACCCGGAGAGCTACCCCGCCGCCAAGAAGCTGCTGGCCCTCTGCGGCTACAAACCGGCCCACCTGGCAGGCGGCGGTCTGGAGGGTCTGGGGGAAAAGCTGGCCACCTTTTCGGAGGAGGCGCTGGAGGCGGCCACCGGCGCCGGGTCCTACACCCTAAAAGACATTGCCCAGGAGCTGCAAAAGCCGGGGCGGGACCCCCGGGACGAGCTGCCCCAACCGGTCTTGCGCCAGGATCTGATGGACATCAAAGACCTGAAGCCGGGGATGAAACTCACCGGCACGGTGCGCAACATCGTCGATTTTGGCGCCTTTGTGGACATTGGGGTCCACCAGGACGGGCTGGTGCACATCTCCCGCCTCTCCAAGCGGTTTGTCAAACACCCGCTGGACGTGGTGAAGGTGGGGGACGTGGTCACCGTTTGGGTGCTGGAGGTGGACACCGGCCGGGGGCGGATTTCCCTGACCATGCTGGAACCCTGACGGCAGGGGTCGAAAATTCACCCAAAGCGCTTGACAGGCGGCGCAAACTCCCGTTTAATGGGGGTAGAGAGATTTAGGGCAGGCAGAGGCCCCCTCTGTCATCACCTGAAGAGAGTCTATTCTTTTTAGGAGGAACAGCCAATGGAAACCAACAAGAGACTGATGCAGGACCCCGACTGGTGGCGCAGCGCCACCGTCTACCAGATCTACCCCCGCAGCTTCTTCGACTCGGACGGAGACGGCGAGGGCGATCTGGCGGGCATCTCCCAAAAGCTCGATTACATCAAGAGCCTGGGGGTGGACGTGGTCTGGTCCTGCCCCTACTTTGTGAGCCCCAAGGCGGACAACGGCTACGACGTTGCCGACTACCGGGCCATCGACCCGGCCTTTGGCACCATGGAGCAGTGGCAGGAGATGGTGGACGGCATCCACGCCCGGGGGATGCGCTTTGTGATGGACTTTGTGGGCAACCACACCAGCGACGAGCACCCCTGGTTCGAGGCGGCCCGCCAGTCCAAAGACAGCCCCTACCACGACTACTACATCTTCCGGGAGGGGAAAAACGGGGCCGAGCCCTCCAACTGGGCCTCGGTCTTCGGCGGCAGCATCTGGGAGTACAACCAGCCCACCGGCGAGTACTACCTGCACACCTTTGCCGTCAAACAGCCCGACCTCAACTGGGAGAACCCCAAGGTGGTGGACGAGGTGGTGGACATCCTCAAGTTCTGGGTGGACAGAGGGGTGGACGGCTTTCGGCTGGACGCCATCAACTACCTCTACAAGGAGCCGGACTTCCCCGACGTGGAGCCGATGCCCGGCAGCAAGTACGGCTTTGCCAACCAGCACTACGCCAACAAGCCCCGGGTCAACGAGCACTTCCGCGACCTGAACGAGCGGGTGTTCGGCAAGTACGGGATGATGACGGTGGCCGAGGTGGCCTACGTAGACATGGAGACCGCCCGCCAGTACTGCGGACCCGACCGGCGGGAGCTGAACATGCTCTACCTCTTCGACCTGCTCAACATCGACCAGGAGGGCTTTGACAAGTTTTCCCCCAAGCCGCTGGACCTGCCCCTCTTTAAAAAGACGGCGCTGGAGTGGCAGCAGGGGCTGCACGGCCAGGGCTGGCAGGCCCTCTTCATGGACAACCACGACCAGCCCCGGGCCGTCTCCCGCTTTGGGGACGACGGGGTCTACTGGAAGGAATCGGCCAAGATGCTGGCCAACTGCTTCTACATGATGCAGGGCACCCCCTACATCTTCCAGGGCGACGAGATCGGGATGACCAACGTCCACTACGACAGCGTGGAGAAGTTCCGGGACGTGGAGGTCTTCAACACCTACGAGGAGCGCAAGGCCGCCGGCGAGAGCGACGAGGCCCTGCTGAAGGTCTTCTGCGACCGGGCGCGGGACAACGGCCGCACCCCCATGCAGTGGGACGACAGCGAGAACGCCGGCTTCACCGCCGGCACCCCCTGGATCGAGGTCAACGACAACTACCGCAAAATCAACGTGGCCAGCCAGGAGGGGGACCCGGACTCGATCCTCAACTTCTACCGGGAGCTGATTGCCAAGCGCAAACAGTGGGACGTGATCGCCTACGGGGACATGGAGCTCTACCACCCCGACTGCGACAAGACCTTCGGCTACATCCGCCGGTTTGAGAACCAGGCCCTCTTCTGCCTCTCCAACTTCACCGGGGAGGAGATCGAGTTTCACCTGCCGGAGGAGTTCTTGAGTGACCGCACCTCGGTGCTGCTGCAAAACTACCCCGGGCTGGTGATCGCCCCGGTCATCACCCTGCGCCCCTATGAGTCCTTTACCCTGGTAAAAGAGGACTAAGCCCCTTTTCCGAACACAAAAAGCCCCCCTTCCGCCGCGGCGGGAGGGGGGCTTTTTCTCTTTTACATGGGGTGGGCGGGGGGAAGGCCCTCCAGCCCCACCGCCAGGTCGGACTGCCCGGCCTGGATGGCGTTGTAGATGCTGCGCAGCTCCTCCAGTATCTCGGTGTGGGAGAACTCCTTGCGGTGCACCATGTTGATCTTGCGGGCCATGCTGGCGTTCTCGATGGGGACCACCGCCAGCCGGCCGCTGCGCTCCTCCTCTACACAGGCGCTGTGGCCGATGACCGAGACCCCCAGGTTGAGGGCCACCAGCTCTTTGATGGTGGCAACGTTGTCGATTTGGATGATGACGTTGAAGTTTTGGATGCTCTCAAAGTGGCCTTGGAGATAGCTCTCGAAGAGGCGGCGGGTGCCGGCGCTCTGGGAGCGGAGGATGAACTTCTCGCTCTTGAGCTCTTCCAGGCCGACGCTGCTGCGCTGGGCAAACCGGTGCTGGGGGGAGACCACCAGGCAGAGGTAGTCGGTGTCCAGCAGCACCGACACAAAGGAGGGGCCGTAGATGTCCCCCTCGATGATGGCGATGTCGGCGGCAAAGGTGTGCAGCATATTATCAATTGTATTTATGGTGTCGGTAATGATATTAATGTGCATGTTGGGGTGGCGGTTGCAGTAGGTGGCAATGACCTGGGGCAACAGATTCTCCCCCACGGTGGGGGTGATGGCGATGGTCAGGTGTTTGATGTTTTTGCGGCTGTCTTTGAGCGCCTGGTCGGCTGCAGCAGAGACAGCCCAGGCGCGGCGGGCGTATTTCTCCAAAATCAGCCCTTCCGGCGTCAAAACCAACTTTTTTTTGTTTTTGTAGAAGATTTGAATGCCGTATTTCTGTTCCAACATCTGAATGTGATGGCTGACAGCCGGCTGGGTCAGGGCCAGCTTTTTGGCGGCAGCGGTGTAGCTGCCCTCGTCGATGACCCGCAGCAGGGTGATGATTTTGGTGTCGAGCACGGCGGATGTCCCCCTCTCTCTGGCGATCGAGCGATCTATTATCAATTGTATTTATATGACCTACACAAAATATAATTTGATATTATCACACTTTCGACATATAATCAACGTACAGAGATGAATTGTAAAATTCATGTAAAGTTTTTGTCTTCTGGGGCCCTGTGCTGGGGCCGATGAACAGACCGGGCCGCTGTGCCCGGTCTGCCCTGCTTTATTCGCCGCCTCTCTGGCGCCTTTTATACAACCCCACCTCAACCCTCTTATAAAAGGAGATGTGTCCCATGCTGGAAAACCTGCTGCAAACCAATCCCGCCGCCGCCATCGTGCTGACCTTGGCGGTCATCCTCTTTGCCGGCTTCGCCTTTACCCGGCTCACCAAGCGGTTGCACCTGCCCAACGTCACCGGCTACATTCTGGCCGGCGTGCTGCTGGGCCCCTACGTGCTGGGGATAGTGCCCGCCGAGATGGTCACCCGGATGGACTTTGTCACCGACGTGGCCCTGTCCTTTATCGCCTTTGACGTGGGGCGCTACTTCAAGCTCGCCGCCCTGAAAAAGAGCGGCGCCCAGGTGCTCATCGTCACCGTCTTTGAGTCCCTGATCGCCGGGGTGGTCATCACCCTGACCATGATCTTCCTCTTTCACCTGTCCATTCCCTTCTCCCTGCTGCTGGGGGCCATCGGCTGTGCCACAGCGCCGGCCTCCACCATCATGACCATCAAGCAGTACAAGGCCAAAGGCGAGTTCGTCAACATGATCTTGCAGGTGGTGGCCCTGGACGACGCAGTGGCCCTTATCGCCTTCAGCATCTGCGCGGCCCTGGCCCAGAACATGGAGGGGGGCAGCCTGGACTGGTCGGTGCTGATCCTGCCGGTGATCTTCAACCTGGTGGCCATCGCCATGGGCTCCCTCAGCGGTTTTATCCTCAACATCTTCATCAGCGATCGGCGCTCCAACTACCACCGGCTGGTGCTGGTGACCGGGTTTATCCTGGGGCTCTCCGGCCTCTGCATGCTGCTGGGGGTCTCTCCCCTGCTGACCTGCATGGCCATGGGGATGGTCTACGTCAACGTCAGCCACAGCAAAAAGCTCTTTAAGCAGGTCGGCGGTTTTACCCCGCCCATCCTGCTGATGTTCTTCGTCCTCTCCGGGCTGCGGCTCAACGTGCCCTCCCTGGCCACCGCCGGGGTGATCGGGGTGGTCTACTTCTTTGTCCGCATCTTCGGCAAGTACCTGGGCGCCTGGCTGGGCGCCAAAATCGGCCGCTCTTCCGACGACATCCGCAAATACCTGGGGCTGGCCCTGGTGCCCCAGGCGGGGGTCTCCATCGGCCTGGCCGTCCTCGGTCAGCGGATGCTGCCGCCCGACATGGGCACTATGCTCTCCACCATCATCCTCTCCTCCGGGGTGATGTACGAGATGGTGGGTCCGGCCTGCGCCAAGCTCTCGCTGCACCTGAGTCACTCCATCCCCGAGGGGGAGACCCCGCTGGAAGAGGGAGCGCCTGCGCCCACCAGTCCCTGGGCCCAGCGCCGGGCCGCCCGGCTGCAAAAGCGGGCCCAGCGGGCAGAGGCCGCCCGGCTGCGGGCGGAGGAAAAGGCCGCCGCCCTGCGGCTGAAGGCCCAGCTCCAGTGGGAGGCCGCCCACCTGGGAGAGGAGCCGCTGCCCCTGGCCAACACGCCCGAAACGCCGCTTGTCCCCCTGCCGCCCGCCGGCAAGGAGAAGGAGAAGAAAAAGGCCAAGGGCAAAACCCCCGCCCACGCCTAAAGGGGCGGGGCTCCCCTCTCGGCATTCCCGCGTTTGCAGCGGTCAGCGCCACAGCCCACCCGCCGCCAAAAACAGACCTCCCCCAAAACAGGGGGTCAAAAGCCCGCCACAAGGCAGACTTTTGACCCCCTGTTTTTTGTCATTCACCGATAAAGGGGCTTCCCCCTTTAGTGCCTTGTCCTGGCGCTCTCCTCTGCGGCGATCAAAAATGGGACAGCTCCAAAGAGGCCTCCGCGCAGCAGGGCGTTGCGATGGGAAAGCACCGCGGCAGGGCGCACCGTCGCGCCCACAAGCAGCGTTTCACTGCCCCTGCAAGTTTTTTGAATCGGCGCGCAGAGGCGGACCTTCTCTATCGCTCCCGCCGGAGGACCGCAGTGACGGTCGTCCCCCTGCCCTCGGCGCTCTGGATGTCCACCCGGCCGCCGTAGAGGGCGCAGATGTGCTTGACGATGGCCAGCCCTAGGCCGGTCCCCCCCACCTTTTTGTTTCGGTCCTTCTCCACCCGGTAAAACCGCTCGAACACCCGGCTCAGGTGGGCGGCGGGGATGCCGACACCGGTGTCCTCCACGGCAATCTGCACCTCTTCGGGCAGGGCGGTGAGCAGCACCCGCACCGAGCCACCGGGGCGGTTGTACTTGACGGCATTGTCGCAGAGGTTGCCGATCAGGTCCTCCATGTCCTTTTTGGAGCCCCAGAGCCGCAGGTCGTCGCCCCGACTGGCCATTTCCAGGGAAATGCCCTGCCGATCGGCCACCGGCTGCAGCCGCTCCATCACCTCGCCGGCCACCGCCTCCAGGTCCACCAGTTCGTTGCGGGGCACCTCCCCCTCCTCGTAGCGGGAGATTTTGAGGATGTCGCCGATGAGCTCGGCCATCCGCCCGGTCTCCTTTTCGATGTTGTGGAGATAGCGCTGGCGGGTCTCCTCCTCGGTGACCATCCCGCTCTGCAGCAGCTGGGCAAACCCGCCGATGGAGGTGATGGGGGTCTTGAGCTCGTGGGAGGCGTTTTGGAAGAACTCGCTGCGCATCTGCTGGCGGCGGCGCTCCTCGGTCACGTCCCGCAGCACCACAATGGCGCCCTGTCCCCCCTCGATCCAGTCGGCCTGTACCGGGAGGACGCTGCAAAGCAGGGCCTTTTCCCCCTCTCGGTCGTCCAGGTCAAAGGCAGAGCCGAGGGATTCGGGCCCCTCCACCGCCGCCAACACCGCGTCGATGAGGGCCTTGTTGGTGGTCAGGTGGGAGATGGTCTGCCCCGCCACCCGGCCCGGCGGCACCTGCAAAAAGGCGGCCGCCGCCCGGTTGACGGTGATGACCCGGGTGTCTTTGTCCAGGGCCAGCAGCCCCTCCTGCACATTGTCCAGCAAAAAGAGGGTCTTCTGCCGCTCTCCCCGCAGGTCTTTCAGGGTGTAGTCGATGTTCTCCGAAAGGGTGTTGATGCTGACCACCAGGGAGGCCAGCTCGTCGCAGTCGGGCAGGGGGAGGCGGCTGTAATCGCCGTTGTCGATATTTTGCAGCCCCTCCACGATCTCCTCCACCGGGCGGGCAATCTTCTTGGCCACCACCTTGGCCCCCAGGGCGGAGAAGAGGACGGCGGCGAGGATGCTGATGACCGCCGCCGGGAGGATGCTGACAAAGGCCTGGTTGAGACTTCTCACCCGCACCGAGGCGCGGTAGATATAGCCGTTGTCCGCCTGGACCGCCACATAGCGCAAACGGCCCTTCAGGGTGTCCGACCAGCGTTCGGAGACGCCGACGCCGCTCTTCTTGGCCTCGGCGATCTCCTCGCGGTCGCCGTGGTTTTCCATGGTGGCCGGGTCCTCGTGGGAGTCCCCCACCACCCGGCCGCTCTGGTCGACAATGGTCAGCCGGGCGCCGTCGTAGTTGCTGGAAAAGGTCCTCGCCGCCCGGTTGAAGTCCTCGGTGGAGGTCTGCCCCTGGGCGTTTTCGGAGAGCGCCCGCAGTCCGCTGACCACCGAGGCCACTTGCTCGTCCTTTCTCTCCCGCTGCAAAATCGCCACCGACACCGCTGAGCAGAGGAGGATGGCCACCGTGCAGAGGAGGAGGGTCTTGCGAAAGATCTCTTTTTTCATCGGCTTTCCTCTCCCTCTCGCCGTCTCTCTCGATTGCAGGTCCTATTCGGCAATGAACTTGTAGCCCACCGAGCGGACCGTCTTGATATACTTGGGGTTTTCCGCCGTGTCCCCCAGCTTTTGGCGCAGGGAGCGGATGTGCATGTCCAGGGTGCGGGTCTCGCCGATGTAGTCGTACCCCCAGACCCGGTTGAGGATCTCCTCCCGGGGGAGGGCGATGCCGGCGTTTTTCATCAGCAGGGCCAGGAGTTTGAACTCCTTGTTGGTGAGTTCCACCTCCCGCTCGCCCTGGCGCACCTCCACCCGGCCGGTGTCCAGCCGCAGGTCCGCCGCGCAGAGCACCTCCGGCCCCTCTTGGGGCCCGCCGCTGCGGCGGAGGACGGCCTTTACCCGGGAGGAGAGCTCGAGGATGCCAAAGGGCTTGGTGATGTAGTCGTCGGCCCCCAGATCCAACCCCCGCACCTTGTCAATCTCGGCGTCCTTGGCGGTCACCAAAATCACCGGCACCCGGGCGGTGAGGCCGTGCTCCCGCAGCTCCTTCAGGGTCTCCAGCCCGTCTTTGACCGGCATCATGATGTCGAGGATGACCAGGTCGGGGACGGTCCCCTCCCGCTGGATCTGGTTTAAAAGGGCCTCGCCGTCGGGAAACTCAAAGGCGTCAAAGCCAAAGCTCTCCAGGGTGCACCGGATCAGTTCGCGAATGCCGCCGTCGTCCTCCGCAATGTAGATGCGCTGTTTCAAAATCAGGCCTCTCCTTTCCCCTTCGCACCCGTGGCCGGGCGCGCTACCTCTCTTCGTTTAGCTCCTCGGACTGGTGAACGCCGGTGACCAGGTACTCGACCCACTCGCAGACGTTGACCGCGTGGTCGCCGATGCGCTCCATGTATTTGGCCACCATCAGCACGTCGATGGCCTGGTCGGCCGCCTCGCCGGCGGCGCCGCTGCGCAACAGCCCGATGAGCTCGTCCTTCACCCGGCCGAAGAGGGCGTCCATCTCGTCGTCCCGCCGGATGGTGGCCTGGGCGGCGGCCAGGTCCTGGCGGACAAAGGCGGAGATGCTGCTCTCCACCATTTCCCGGGCCACCCGCTCCATGGCGGGGATGTGCCCCACCATCCCAATCAGCTCCTGACCGGTAAAGCGGTGGCTCAAGTTGGCGATGTCGGCCGCCTGGTCGGCGATCCGCTCCAGGTCGGTAATCATCTTGAGGGCCGCAAAGACGCTGCGAAAGTCCCGCGCCACCGGCTGCTGGCGCATCAGCAGCCGCAGACAGGTCCGCTCGATCTGTTGCTCCATGTCATCGATGGCCTTGTCGCCGGCCACCACCCGCTCCGCCAGGTCGCCGTCTCGCTCCATGAGGGCGCGGATCCCCTCCTCGATGGCCTTCTGTACCATCCCGCCCATCTGCACCAGATCCAGGTGCAGGGCTTCCAGCTGTCTGTCAAAATTGCTTCGCGTCGTCAATCTGGGCTCTCCTCCTTCTCAGTATACCGAAACGGGCGTTCCACCGCAATCGCTGCGGCCACTTTTTGGGGCGCGGCCATCATCCAAAGCGGCCGGTGATGTACTCCTCGGTTTTTTTGTCCCGCGGCATGGAAAAAATCTGCTCGGTCTCGCCGTACTCCACCATCTCCCCCAGCAGGAAAAAGGCGGTACGGTCGGAGATGCGACTGGCCTGCTGCATGTTGTGGGTGACAATCACCACCGTATACCGCTCTTTGAGGCTGCTCATCAGCTCCTCGATCTTCATGGTGGAGATGGGGTCGAGGGCCGAGGTGGGCTCATCCATCAGCAGGATGCCGGGCTGCACCGCCAGGGCGCGGGCGATACACAGCCGCTGCTGCTGCCCGCCCGAGAGCCCCATGGCCGACTTTTTGACCCGGTCCTTCACCTCGTCCCAGAGGGCCGCGCCCCGCAGGCTCTCCTCCACAATGGCGTCGAGCTGGCGGCGGCCCTTGATCCCGTGGCAGCGGGGGCCGTAGGCGATGTTGTCGTAGATGCTCATGGGAAAGGGGTTGGGTTTTTGAAAGACCATCCCCACCGCCTTGCGCAGCAGGGTCACGTCCACCCGAGGGTCGTAGATGTTCTGCCCGCCGATGCACACCTCGCCGGTGATCTTCACCCCGTCCACCAGGTCGTTCATCCGGTTGAGGGTCTTTAAAAAGGTCGATTTGCCGCAGCCGGAGGGGCCGATAAAGGCGGTGATCTCGTTGGGGTAGATGTCCATATTGACGTTTTTCAGGGCCTGGCTCTCCCCGTAGTAGAGGTTTAGGTCCCTGACCGAAATGCCGCCCAGCTCGCCGGTGCGCGCTGCCTCATTGCTCATGCTTTTTCCCGCCTTTCTCGTCTGCCGGACACCCCGGCTGGCCAAACTCCGCTTTGCCCCCCAGCGGGGCCGCTCCCGTCAACTCTTCTTCTCCCTTCTGCCCGCGCCGCCCAAAACCATGGTGAGGGCGTTGATGGCAAGCACCAGCAAAACCAGGATGGAGGCGATGGCAAAGGCCAGGTCGGCGCTCTCCCCCCGCCCCATGGCATAGGTGTAAAGGGCCACGGTGAGGGTGCCGCCGGAGGAGGCCAGCTGGCTGAAGAGCCCGCCGGTGAGCTTGTCGCCAATGCCGGCGGTGAAGATCAGGGCCGCCGACTCCCCCACGATCCGCCCCACGCTCAAGATGATGGAGCTGATGATGCCGGCCTTGGCCGTGGGCAGCAAAACCGTCTTGATGGTGTGCCACTTGGTGGCCCCCAGGCCGATGGCCCCCTCGTGAAAGCTGTCGGGCACCGCCTTGAGCGCCTCCTGCGTGGTGCGGATGACGGTGGGCAGCAGCATGATCATCAGGGTGAGGGCGCCGGCAATGATGGAGGTCTGCAGTTTGAGCACTGTGACAAAGAACATCAGGCCAAAGAGGCCGTAGATGATGGAGGGGATGCCGGCCAGGGTCTCCACCGTGAACTCGATGAGGCGCACCACCCGGCCGCTCCGAGCGTACTCGTTGAGGTAGATGGCCGCGCCGATGCCCACCGGAACTGAGAAAAGCAGGCTGGTGGCGATCATCAGCAGGGTGTTGACGATGTTGGGGAGGATGCCGATGGTCCCCTTGAGGACGCTGGGAGAGGAGGTGAGAAACTCCCAGCTGATGGAGGGGAGCCCCCGCGCGAAGATATAGCCCACCATTGCCACTACCAGGGCCGCGGTGGAAAAGGCACAGAGGTAGATGACCCCCTGGAGGAGGTGTTCGCCGACGCGGCGCCGGCGCCTGGTCAAGTCTCTCATCACCGCTCCTCCTTGCTGTCTGATTTGATGATGCGGTTGAGGACAATGTTGATTGCCATAATAAAGACAAACAGCACCAGCCCAATGCCGAAGAGCGCCTCCCGGTGCAGGCCGCCGGCATACCCCATCTCCATGGCGATGCCGGTGGTCAGCAGCCGCACGCTCTGAAAGAGGGCGGGCATGTTGACGGCGTTCCCCGCCACCATGATCACCGCCATGGTCTCCCCCACCGCCCGGCCGATGCCCAGGACGATCCCCGCCGCGACCCCTGATTTGGCCGCCGGCAGCACCACCTTAAAGATGGTGCGCACCCGGGTGGTACCCATGGCGAGGGATGCCTCCCGGTACTCCTTGGGGACCGCGCGCAGGGCATTTTCGCTGATGGAGACGATGGTGGGCAGGATCATGACCGCCAGCACCAAAATGGCCGAGAAGAGGGAGGATCCGGAGGGCAGCCCGAACACCTTGGCCACCGCCGGCACCACCGCGATCATCCCCACCAAGCCGTAGACCACCGAGGGGATGCCGGCCAGCAAACTCACCATGGCCCGCAGCACCGAGGCTGTTTTTCCCCGGGCGAATTCCGCCAGGTAGATGGCGGTGAACAGCCCGATGGGCACCCCGATGAGCACCGCCCCCCCGGTCGCCAGCACAGAGGAGAGGATCATGGGGAGGATGCCGAAAGAGGGGTCTTTGGTGGTGGCGGTGGGGAACCACTCGGTGCCAAAGAGGAACTCGCCCACCCCGATTTTGCCGATGCCGGGGGCCCCCAGCGCCACCATGTAGACGGTGATCAGGACCACCGCCACCACCGACAGGCAGCCGCACACTTTAAAGATGCCGCTCATCAGCGACTCGGTCGCCCGCTGTCTGATTGCCCTGCGTCCGGTCAGGGGGGCCGACGCCCCTTCCGGCCGACTGGTCTTTGCGCTCGCCATCGCTCTTTCTCCTTTGCCGTCTCACGTGTCGCCACCCCCTCCCTTTTCAACCGCAAAATACGGACCTCTGTGCCGCGGGCAGTTGCCGGGCGAGTCCGCATTCTGCATTTGGAGGGGCTATGGGATTGTGGCTGTTGAACCTTTTTCGCGGTTTGGGGGACCCTACTTGATGGAGATCAGCTTCAGGTGGGTGACGACCTCCTGGCCCTCATCGCTGACGGCCCAGGCCAAAAAGTCTTTGGTGGCCTGCGAGGCGTTGGGGCTGGACACCATCACAAAGGGGCGCTTGAGGGAGTAGCTGCCGGACTTGGCATTCTCTTCGGTGGGCTCGGCCCCGTCGATTTTCAGCCCTTTGACGGTGTTGTCCAGGGCGGACATGGACACATAGCCGATGGCGCCGGCGGTGGAAGACACCTTGGTTTTGACCGCGCCGGTCTCGTTGAGCTCCTCGGCGTACTTGCAGGCGTCTTCAATGCCCAGCAGCTCTTCAAAGGCGCCCCGGGTGCCGGAGCCGGCCTCACGGCCCATCACCACGATGGCCGCGTCCTCGCCGCCCACCTCTTTCCAGTTGGTGATCTCGCCGGTGAAAACTTTTTTCAGCTGGTCGGCGCTCAAGTTCTCGACCTTGTTCTGGGCGTTGGCGATGACAGCGATGCCGTCGATGGCCACCACCGTCTCGGTCAGGCCCTTGGCCTTCTCGTCGTCCTTGAGGTCGCGGGAGACATTGCCGATGTCGGAAACGCCCTCCGCCACATTCTTAAAGCCGACGGAGGAACCGCCCACCTCAACGGTGATGGTGGCGCCGGTCTTCTCGCCGTAGGCCTCCGAAAAGCCCTTGGCCAATTCCTCCATCGAGGTGGAGCCGGACATCTTGATGGTCTTGGGGGTGCTGTCTGCAGAGCTGCCGCCCTGGTCTCCGGCGTCGCTGCCGCACCCGGCAAAAGCAGTCAGGGCGATGGCGGCCACCGCCAACAGCGCAATGATTTTTTTCATGGTCTCTCTCCTCACTTCTCACGTCATATCTGGTTTCTTTCTATGGCTCTATTGTAAATCGGCGCAGGGGCGGCCAACACCCCGTTTGGGTAAAGGGTTTGTAAAAGCCGGGTAAAGCAGCTATCCTGCACGCCCTCCCGTCACCGCCAGTTTACCCCGCCTTGACAGACGCCATTCCCTTTCCCCTGTCAAGCCCTGCCGAACAGGGAAAAAAGGGCCGCTTTCCCCCGCGGGTCTCGCCCCCCTTCGCTTTGATAAAGGCGAAAAAATGTGGTAAACTAATACAATATAAAACGGCGTCGCCGCCGCTGGAAAAGAGGTGCCCCGTGAAGAAAACGCCCCCCAAAGAGAGGATCCCCTCGGGCTACGAGCGCCCGTCTCTCTCCTCCCTGCTCATCTACTACATCCGCATCCTGCTGCTGGGCTTTGCCTATATGGTGCTGGTGCACCTCTTCCTCTCCCCCGGCGGTCTGCTCTACCGCATTGCCGTCTGGGTCTGGGCGGTCTCCTTTGCCCTGCTGTGGCTGCTCTATTTTCCCATCAAGTACTGGAAGCACCGCTACAAGTTGGAGGGGGACTCCCTCTATGTGGCCAGCGGGGTGATCTACACCCGCTTCCACCACATCCGCCTCCCCCTCATTCAGCTGGTGTCGGTGACCCGCTCCCCCCTGCAGTACCTCTTCGGGGTGGCCACCCTCTGCGTCTGCACCGCTGGCACCCGCACCTATGTCTGCAACATCCCCTCGGCCAAGGCAGCCATGCTGGCCAGCCTCCTCTCCCCCGCCCCCGGCGAGGGAAGCGGCGGCCTGGCCGGGGGCAAGGGGGGAGCGATTTGAAACACCACACCCACCCCATCACCGTCTTTCAGAACATGGGCAGCTTCCTCTTTCTCCTCATCATCCCCCTGGCCCGCGGCGCCCTCTCCTTTGGCGCCTCCTTCTCCGAGTGGCTGTCGGGCGCCTGGGTGGACATCCTGGCCCTCTGCGCCATCATCGGGATGGCGGTATTGCGCTGGTACTGCATCTACTACTACTTCACCCCGGAGGCCATCCACATCAGCGAGGGGATCTTCGCCAAACACACCGTCTCCCTCCCCTTTTCCCGGCTGACCTCCCTCTACCTGGAGGAGCCCTTTTGGTACAAACCCTTTGGCGCGGTCACCCTGCGGCTGGACACCGACGCCGGTTCCGCCCGCTCCCACGACGCCACCCTCACCCTCAAAAAGCGGGCCGCTGTGGAGCTGTTGGGGGCGACCGGCGTCCGCCAGCGGCTGGAGGACGTGAGCCACCGCCAGATTTTTATGTGCCGCAACTTCTACGTGGTCATCCTCTCCCTCATCACCACCAACTACTTCGCCGGGGTGCTGTTCTGCTCCACCTTCATCTCCAAGCTGGGCGACATCCTCGGCCAGCAGATCGCCGACGTGCTCTACGGCACCCTGGCCCATGTGGCCCAGCTGGTGGCGGTGGGCATCCCCCCGGTGGCCCTCTTCATCGCCACCCTGCTGGCCATCGGCTGGGGAGTCAGCTTCCTGCGAAACCTGACCCGCTACTACAACTTCTGCATCACCCGCTCCCAGCACCGGCTCTTCATCACCGGCGGGGTGCTGGTGGGCAGAGAGTACACGGTCGCCTTTGACAAGATCCACTTCATCGACATCCGCCAGACCCTCTTCACCCGCATTGCCCAATTCTATTCGGTCTACATCAAGTGCGCGGGCTACGGCAAGAGCGACGGGCTGCTGCCGGTGCTCATCCCCTCGGCGCGCAAGAGCACCCTATTCGGCTACCTGGAGCGGCTGGTGCCCGAATTTGTGGTCACCCCCCGCACCATCAAGCCCAACTTGCTCTCCATCTTCAAATTCATCATCGACCCCCTGGGCTTTTTGGTGGCGGTGCCGGTCTTTTACTTTGTGACCGGCTGGCTGCTGCCCAGTTGGCACGACCTGATCTCCTTTGTCTCTCTCATGTCCCTGGTGCCCATCTTCTGGTTTCTGGGGGTGCGCATCTGCGACTTCTGCACCACCGGCATCTCCGAAAAAAACGGCTATTACACCCTGCGCTACTCCCAGGGGTTCACCCTCCACACCGTGGTGGTCCACCGGGACAAAATCTGCGATGTCTGTTGCCGGCAGAGCATCCTGCAGATGGGGGACGACGCCTGCGACCTCTTCCTCTACACCTATGGCGAGGGGGTCACCCGCCACCACCTGAAGAATCTCCCCCGGCGCGAGGTCTGTGCCCTCTTCGGTCTAAACCCCGAAAAGAGCCACTCCTTCAACCCCTCCCATCTCTTCGCAAAGTATAATTGATTCCCTGTATTCCCCAATGTTTATAACTCTATGGAATTGTTGAATTTTATATTACCCATAGGACTGCTTTGCAGCTTCACCCAGGAGTGTCCCGCCCTGTGGCGCGACCTCCCCGACCCCTTTTTAAAGGAGGACATGACAATGGATCACCCCCTGCATTTCGCCTTTCTCATCATGGGCTCTGAGTTCGAGTCCGCCCGTCACCGCTCCTATTTTGAGAGCACCGGAAACCTGGTCACCACCATCGGGGTGCCCAGCCTGGAGGCCGCCTGTGAGGAGGCCAGAAAGCTGGCCGCCGAGGGGATCGAGCTGATCGAGGTGTGCGGCGCCTTCGGACCCGAGGGGGCAGCAGCCGTCGCCCAAGCTGCCGGCGACAAGGTGGCGGTGGGCTATGTGGTGCACGACCCCAGCCAGGACGAAAAGTTCGCCGCCCTCTTCGGCTAAAGGAAAGACCGGGCAGCGAGAAGAGGGGCGCGAAAGGATCTCCGCGCCCCTCTTTTGCAAAGCCGATGACAGACCCTTTTTCCAGACCCCCGCCGCAAGAGGTGATTACAGAGAGGAGCTTTGCCGTGGATCAATCGCTCATCAGGGTGCTCTCCTTCGCCCTCCTCATCCCCCTGAGCAACTGGGGCAGCCAGTGGCTGTTTGAGAGGGTCTGCCGCTCGGCCGCCACCAGCCCCGACCGGGTGTTGGCGCAGCGAAGGGCGGTACACAGCCATCTGCACCCCCACCGCTGGGTGCTGGGGTGGCTGATCGGCCATTCACCGGAACCCAGCAAAACCAGACGGCTACTCTTTCTCTACCAGCTCTGCACCGTCTCCCCTGTCCTCTGCCTGAACCTCTCGATTTTTAGCTTCTTCACCTTTGTCCTTGACCGGTTCTTGGGCTACGCCGGTATTGCGGTGGCCGCCGTCACCGCCGTCACGACCGCTGTCAACCTCTTCTTTACCGCGCGCAGCGAAACCCTCCGGGAGGAAGGGGGCCGGAGAAGGGCCATTGCCTCTGAGGTGGGCAAATTCGCCCTGACACTTTCCCTGCTGGGGCTGATGGTCTGGCTCCCCCTGCAGGCGGCCAAGCTGCCCACCCGGCCTGCCAGCAGCGCCCAGGTGCAGGAGGCGCTTCTCGCCCAGGGCTACACCCCTGTGCCGCTGGACAGCAACTACCTGGCAGAGCGCCCACAAATCGAGGATGCAGTCCTCTCGACCTGCAACGGGCTGCGCTTTGAGTTCTATCTCTTTGACGGCAAGGCCACTGCCGCCGCCTTTTTTGAGCGAGCTCGCACCGCCTTCAGCGACGCGGCGGAGAGCGACAGCGCCCGCGAGGAGCAGCGCACGGAGGGCGGATCCTTTGCCCGTTACACCGTGCGCGCCAACGGGGAGTACGCCGTGGCCCTTTACAGCTGGAACACCGCGGTGTATGCCCACTGCGACATCGCGGAGGAGGAGAATCTCCGCCAGATCCTCCATCAAATCGGCTACCTGTAAAGCCCTGTCGCCGCAAAATAGACCGCCGTCTTGCGCTATCGCCATTGCCCTCCTCCACTCGTCCAAGGTCCTCGGCAAAAAAAGGGGCCGGGTTTTCCACACACAGTTCTGTGACTGTGGAAAACCCGGCCCCTATCCCTATTGCAAGACACGAAAAAACCGCCGCACAAATTTGTGCAGCGGCTGCCCCAATGGTGCATGGTGACCCGAGGGGGAATTGAACCCCCGATACCGCCGTGAAAGGGCGGTGTCTTAACCTCTTGACCATCGGGCCAAATTGGTAGCGGTAATTGGATTCGAACCAATGACACTGCGGGTATGAACCGCATGCTCTAGCCAACTGAGCTATACCGCCACATGTAATCTGGTCAGAACCGCCGAAAGCGGTACCACAAGAGAACGTTATAAATTATACGTCAAACAGGGCTGTTTGTCAACACCTTTTGCCAAACTCTTCCCCCGTTTTCCCTTCGCTGGCGGCTCTCTTATTGTTTCCCCCAAAAGGCCGTTTATTCCTATTGATTATTCAATACAATTTGTATTATTTAACTTATAATATACAATATTTCCGTTTTCTCGCCCCCCTTTCTCGAGGGATGAGCTGATAGACCATATGCCCAGCGCCGCCTTCGCTCCCACAACTGCGTCTCTGACACCAGGGAGGGAGAACAATCAAAACCGCCAGCAAAGTAGGTGATATGTATCGACCCTAAAAGGGTATCATCCAATCCCAGTCCCTCAAGGAACGTCAAAGGTTTAGGCCTGCGCGACACCCACTGCACCGATCGACCGGCACAATCTAGGACATCAATTCGTGTCATCTCTGTCCCAAAAATTGCTCTCTTTTTTGCGCCCTTAGTACTCTCCTCTTGGGACTCCCTCTGTCAACACGATCCCCCCGATAGGGCCGGAGGTTTGGGCGCCAAAGCGGCAAAAAACAGCGCCGCAGGAAAAATCCTGCGGCGCTGCCAGTCTCTCTTTTTTACTCGTTGGTGGAGTAGTTGGGGGATTCTTTGGTGATGTAGATGTCGTGGGGGTGGCTCTCCCGCAGGCCGGCGCCGGAAATCTTGATGAATTGGGCGTACTTGCGCAGGTCGTCAATGGTGGCGGCCCCGCAGTAGCCCATACCGGCTTTCAGCCCGCCCAGCATCTGGTAGATGGTGTCGGACACCGATCCCTTATAGGGGACCCGGCCCTCGACCCCTTCGGGCACCAGTTTCTTGTTGTTCTCCTGGAAGTAGCGGTCCCGGCTGCCCTGGGCGCCGGACATGGCGCCCACGCTGCCCATGCCGCGGTAGACCTTGAATTTTCTGCCCTGGTAGATCTCGCTGTCGCTGGGGGACTCGTCGCACCCGGCCAGCAGCGAACCCATCATCACGGTGTTGGCGCCGGCTGCCAGGGCCTTGACGATGTCGCCCGAGTACTTGATGCCGCCGTCGGCAATGACCGGGATCCCCTTGCGGGCGGCCACCTGGGCCACATCGAAGATGGCGGTGAGCTGGGGCACGCCGATGCCTGCCACCACCCGGGTGGTGCAGATGGAGCCGGGGCCGATGCCCACCTTCAGGGTGTCTGCGCCCGCCTCGATCAGGTCTTTGGCGGCGGCGGCGGTGGCGATGTTGCCGGCAATCAGCGGCACGTCGGGGAAGGCATTTTTCACCTTTTCAATGCAGTTCATGATGCCGCGGGAGTGGCCGTGGGCCGAGTCGAGCACCAGCACGTCGACCTCCGCCTCGACCAGGGCGCGGGCCCGCTCGAGGATGTTCTGGGTGACGCCGATGGCCGCGCCGCAGAGGAGGCGGCTCTTCTTGTCGCGGGCGGAGTTGGGGTACTGAACGGCCTTCTCAATGTCTTTGATGGTGATGAGGCCCTTCAGGTTACCCTTCTCGTCGACGATGGGGAGTTTTTCGATTTTGTTTTTCCAGAGGATCTCTTTGGCCTGGTCAATGGTGGTCCCCACCGGGGCCACCACCAACCCCTCTTTGGTCATCACATTGCGGATGGGGACGTTGAAGTTGTCGAGGAACTTCAGATCGCGGTTGGTGATGATCCCCACCAGCTTCTGCCCCTCGCAGATGGGCACGCCGGAAATCTTGTACTTGCCCATGAGGGCGTCCGCCTCGGCCACCAGGTTGTCGGGGGAGAGATAGAAGGGGTTGACGATGACGCCGTTTTCGCTTCTCTTGACCTTGTCGACCTCTTCGGCCTGGCGCTCAATGGTCATATTCTTGTGGATAAAGCCGATGCCGCCCTCTCTGGCAATGGCGATGGCCATGGCCGACTCGGTGACGGTGTCCATGGCGGCGGTAAGGAAGGGGGTGTTGAGCCGAATGTCCCCCGCCAGAACGGTGGCGGTGCTCACATCGGCTGGAAGGACCTCGCTCTTGGCGGGAACCAGCAGCACGTCGTCGAAGGTCAGGCCCTCTCTCGCAAACTTATAGCCGTAATCCAACTCGTCAAAAATACCCATATTTTCTCCTCTCCCCTTGTTGTCCTGGAAACCGGCGCGCCGGCTTCCTCTGGTGGCCTCGTCTGATTTGATACCTATTGTATCATTTTGCCTAGCCTTATGCAATGAAGGCGGGCGGATATTTTGTCCCCTCCTTTTCTCGTTTTTTTGGGCAAACAGAATAGAAATACGCGCTTTTCTTCCCCTTTTACAGCCCCCCTCGCCCCCTCTTCCCCATTGTTTAGAAACCGCTTTCCTAAACAGTTCGGTTCTCTCCTATTCGAGGGCGCCAAAAGGGGGCGGAGAACTTTTCTCCGCCCCTCTCTATCTTTTCAGTGCACAGACAAAGCAGGCACTCTTGCTGTCCGGCGCCTCTCGATTATCCCCAATTTTTCCCACCAACAGTACGCCGTCCTCCTCCTCTGCGGCAAAGAGCTGAAGCCGGTCGCCCAACTTTGCTTGGTGGTTAAAGACAAACTGCGCCCCACTGGGCTGGCGGCCACCGAAGACCTGCCAACAGGCATCCATGGCCAGATCGCCGTAGACGGCGTTGTTGGTGTGGCCGTTGGCGTCGATCATGGTG
Source organism: Acetanaerobacterium sp. MSJ-12 (assembly GCF_018917875.1). Classification (NCBI taxonomy): domain Bacteria; kingdom Bacillati; phylum Bacillota; class Clostridia; order Eubacteriales; family Oscillospiraceae; genus Acetanaerobacterium; species Acetanaerobacterium sp. MSJ-12. Next base: position 26,326 of record NZ_JAHLPK010000013.1, read on the forward strand.
TAGCGGATCGTCCGCTCCCCCACCCACCGCAGCACATCGGGGGAAAAGCGGAGCCGCCGCTGGGAGGTGACGGGGAAGTCCCGGCTGTCCATCTCATTTTGATAGGGGCACTCGCTGGGTTTGAGCACCGACATACTCTGCCGGTCGAGCAAAAACCAGTTGCTGCAGCTCTGCACCAGAACCTCCCCCTGGGCAGAACAGATCTCGGTGTCCCGCTCAAAGAAGGCGCCGCTCACCCGGCGCAGGAAGGTGCTGACTGCAATCTCCTCTCCCACCCGCGGGGGGCGGGTAATCTGCAGATGGCAGTTGGCGATGAAAAAGGCCACCTTCCAGCTGCCCTTGTCGTCACAGGGGAGGCCGTTTTGGCTGGCGAAGTGGTTGGTCGCCACCTCCTGCACGTTGCGCATCATATAGCCCAGGCTCATCTCTCCCGACGTACCCGCCTGGTGTTTGGGTACCAAAAGACGCTGTGTATACAAAACTCCCTCGCCCCTTCTTTCTCCTCTGGCAGATGAACGCCTAAATTTTTTCGTTGAAGACGCTGGCCAGCCGCATCAAATCGTCTTTGGAAAAATACTCGATCTCCAACTTTCCCTTGGTGCCATCGGTGGTCACCTTGACCCGGCGGCCCAACACCTCGGTGAGGCTCAACTCCACCTCTTTGAAGATGGGCTCGGGGGGCAAAACTGTCTTTTCCGCCTTGGGAGCTGCGTTGAGGCGCTTGCAGTAGCGCTCGGCCTCCCGCACGGAAAGGCGCTTTTCCACCATCAGCTGGGCAGCGGGGAGCACCAGCTCTTCGTCCTTGAGGGAGAGCAGCGCCTTGGCGTGTCCCGCCGTGAGACTGCCCGCCCGCAAAAAGGCCAGCACCTCCTCCGGCAGACCCAGCAGCCGCACGGCGTTGGCCACCGCCGGCCGGGATTTGGCTACCTTTTTGGCCACCTGTTCCTGGGTCATGCCGAACTGCTCCATCAATTGGTGGTAGCCCAGCGCCTCTTCCACGGGATTCAGGTCTTCCCGCTGCAGGTTTTCCACCAGGGCGGCCTGTCCCACCTCCTGGTCGGTCATCTCTTTGATGACGGCGGGGATCTCCACCAACCCCGCCAACCTCGCTGCCCGCCAACGGCGCTCGCCGGCGACAATCTGGTATCCGCCGGACACCGGGCGCACCAAAATGGGCTGCAGCACCCCGTGCTCGGCGATGGAGGCGGCCAACTCCTCTAGGGCCTCCTGGTCAAACTCCTTGCGGGGCTGGTCCCGGTTGGGCTCCACCTCGACAATGGGCAGGGTGTTGACCCGGCTCTCGCTCTCCACCGCGTTGTCTACAAACAGGGCGTCCAGGCCCTTGCCCAGCCCTCTCTTTTTGGTCGCCATCCCTAAATCACCGCCTTGTCGCCATTTCGGCGGAGAAGCTCCTCCGCCAGTTCCAGATAGCTCTTAGCCCCCCGGGAACCCCTGTCGTAGTAGAGGGCGGGCTGGCCAAAACTCGGCGCCTCGGAGAGGCGCACATTGCGGGGCACCGCTGTGGCATACACCTTGGCCCCAAAATAGCGCTTGACCTCCTCCACCACCTGCACCGTCAGGTTGAGGCGGCTGTCGTACATGGTCAGCACCACCCCTTCCACCTCGAGGAGGGGGTTGTAGAGCCGCTTGACTTGACGCACCGTGTTCATCAGCTGGGAGAGCCCCTCCAGTGCATAGTACTCGCACTGAATGGGGATCAGGACGGTATCGGCCGCCACCAACCCGTTGAGGGTGATGAGCCCCAGGGAGGGGGGGCTGTCGATGAGCAGGTAGTCATAGCGCTCTTTGCCCTCGGCAATGGTCTTTTTGAGGCGGTTTTGGCGGTCTGCCATCTCCACCAGTTCGATTTCCGCCCCGGCCAGCTGGATGCTGGAGGGCAACAGGTCGACATTTTTAAAGGCGCTGTGCACTGCGACCTGGTCAAAGGCGGCGTCACCGGTCATCAGCTCATAGGTGGTCTGCTCGCTGGCGCGCTTGTTGACCCCCAGGCCACTGGTGGCGTTTCCCTGGGGATCAATGTCCACCAGAAGCACCCGTTTTCCCAGCTCGCCCAGGCTGGCCGCCAAATTGACGGCGGTGGTGGTCTTCCCCACCCCGCCCTTTTGGTTGGCAATGGCAATGGTTTTTCCCAAGGACACTCCGCCTCCTCGTGCTCTCATTTCAACAAAGTCTGTAACCATTATAGCACAGCTCCCCCATCAAAAAAACCCTCCTCCCCTTTTTCCCTTATTTTGAGATGTTTCACGTGGAACAAACAGCCCATTGGTGTTTCACGTGAAACATCCTCTCTACCCAAACAAAAAAAGAAAGGCCTGTTTGGCCTTTCTTTCTCCTTCTCGCGCCCGAAGGCACTCTATCAAAAGGAGCACGTCGGTCTCATTGTTTGCGCTGGCGGGCTGTCCTTCCCAAAACAGCCTGTTGCCAGCAAAGACCTAGGCGCTCTCCTTTTTTTGTTTTTTCAGGGGGATGCGGATGTTGTACTCGATGTACTCCTCCCCCTTCACGGTACTCGCCTGGGCGTCCACCCCGGCCTGCTTCATCAAGTCAATGGCCCTGTCCACCGTGTTGAGAAAGATGCGGACATCCTTGACAATAAAGCGGTTTCTCTGTCTGGTAGCCGTGGCGGCGTCCTCTGCTGCCATCCGGGCGATGTAGTCCTCCGTCTGTACCACACTGTAGTGGCGCTGTGCCACCAACTGGGCCACCGAAAGGCGCTTCTCTTTTCCCACCTGCAGCAGGGCGCGGGCATGGCGCTCACTCAACTTTTGGGAGACGATGCAGTCCTGCACCTCCCTGTCCAGGCCCAGCAGCCGCAGTTTATTGGCCAGGGTGGACTGGGCGATCCCCAGGCGGCGGGCCGTCTCCTCCTGGGTGACGTGCCAGCACTCCATCAGCTTTTTGATCCCCCGCGCCTGTTCAAAGCAGTTCAAGTCCTGCCGCTGAATATTTTCCAACAGGGCAAATACCGCCGACTGCTCCTCACTGGATTCCACAACGATGGCGTGAATGGTGGAAAACCGGGCCAGCTTGGAGGCGCGCAGCCGCCTCTCCCCCGAGATGAGCTCGTACCCGCCCTCCTCCAGCTTGCGCACCGTGATGGGCTGCAACAGCCCGTTCTGGCGGATGCTCTCCGAAAGGCCGATGAGCTCATAGGCGTCAAACTCCATGCGGGGCTGAGCGGGGTTGGCCTGAATCTCCTCGATGGGCAGATCGACCACCTTTCCCACAACCTTGTTTTTTGAAAAAAGAGCTGCCATTGTTGTCTCCTCCCACTTCACCGCTTTTTTCAAAAAAGGCGGTATCCTGTAAAAATACAGCTTGTCCTGCTTCTTTTTCAGTATAGCACGCGGGAAATGAGTTTTCCAGACATTTCCATCTTCCAAAATCGACACGCCCTTCCTGTGGGCAACAAAAAAATCCGCCCTCAAAGCGGATTTTTTTTGATTTTCCCGGCGTTCCGGGGATATTTTGTCGGAGTTTGCGATATCTTTTTGACCTCTACTATGTTTCGGCTGCTGCCGTCGGGCAGAGTTTGGGGGTGAACGCCCACCACCTCGCCCCCCAACAGGGCGATGGCCGAGGCAGCCCGCTCCAACTCCTCTTCACAGGCGGGCCCTTTCAGGGCAAAGAAGCGGCCACCCAGCCGCACAAAGGGCAGGCAGTATTCCGCCAGCACCGCCAGGTCGGCCACCGCCCGGGCAGTGGCCACGTCGAATTGCTCCCGCAGTGCAGGGTCGCGGCCGCTCTCCTCCGCCCGGCCGTGCAGGCAGGTCACCCCGCCAAAGCCCAGATGAGCAGAGAGTTCCTCTAAAAAGGTCACCCGTTTCTGCAAGCTGTCCAGCAGGGTGAGGCGAAGGCCGGGCAGGGCGACCTTGGCCACCACCCCGGGAAAGCCCGCCCCGGTCCCCACATCGATCAGGCTCTTGCAGCCCTCCGGCAGCAGGGGCACCAACAGCAAACTGTCTAAAAAGTGCTTCTCCTCGATCCCCTGCCGGTCGACAATGGCCGTCAGGTTCATCTTTTGGTTGGCCTCCACCAGCGTGTCGGCATAGCGGTCCAGCTGTTCCAACTGCAGGTCGCTCAAGGCGACCCCCTGGGCAGCCGCCAGCGCTCTCATTCTCTCTCTGTCAATCATCGTTCTCCCTTTTCTCCCTCGTCCTTCTCCTCTTTGCCCCCCTGTTGGCTCAGCCAGATGAGCAGCACCGAGATGTCCGCCGGAGAGACCCCCGATATGCGGGAAGCCTGTCCCAAATTTTGGGGGCGGACCTTTGCCAACTTCTCCCGCGCCTCCAGTCGCAAGCCACCGATAGAGGCGTAATCTATCTCCACGGGCAACCGCCTGCGCTCGAGTTTCTGCATCTGCTCCACCTGTTCCAGCTGCCGGCGGATGTACCCCTCGTACTTCAGGGAGATCTCCACCTGCTCGGTCACCGGGCGGGGCAGCGGCAGCCGCTGGCTGTCCACCCCGGCCAGGGCGTCATACCCCACTTGAGGGCGGCGCAACAGGTCGGCGAGTTTTGCCCCGCTGTGCAGCGGGGCGGTGCCCAGTTCCTGCAGCAGGGTGTTGAGCTCCTCCGTCGGGGAGACGGTCGTCCCCTCCAGCCGGGCCAGCTCGGCATCAATGGCCTGTTTCTTCTCCATCAGGGCGTCATAGCGCGCCTGGGAGCAGAGTCCCAACCGGTAGCCGATGGGGGTCAGCCGCTGGTCGGCGTTGTCCTGGCGCAGGATCAGCCGGTACTCGCTGCGGGAGGTCATCATCCGGTAGGGGTCGGTGACCCCCTTGATGACCAGGTCGTCAATGAGGGTGCCGATGTAGGAGGAGGAGCGGTCGAGCACCAGCGGCTCTTTCCCCCGCACCCCCTGGGCGGCGTTGATCCCGGCTACCAGCCCCTGGGCGGCGGCCTCCTCATAGCCGGAAGTGCCGTTGAACTGCCCCGCCCCAAAAAGGCCGGGGACCCCCTTGAACTCCAGTGTGGGAGCCAGCTGGGTGGGGTCGATGCAGTCGTACTCGATGGCGTAGGCGTTGCGCATGATCTCCAGCTTTTCAAACCCCTCGATGGTGTGGTAGAGGGCCAGCTGCACGTCCACCGGCAGGGAGGAACTCATCCCCTGCAGGTAGTACTCCTCGGTGTTCTCCCCACAGGGCTCCACAAAGATCTGGTGGCGGGGCTTATCGGGGAAGCGCATCACCTTGTCCTCGATGCTGGGGCAGTAGCGGGGGCCGATCCCCTCGATCTTTCCCCCGTAGAGGGGGGAGCGGTGGATGTTGTCCCGAATGACCTGGTGGGTCCTCTCGTTGGTATAGGCCACGTAGCACAGCGCCCGGTTTTGCAGCTCCCCCCTGGTCTCGAAGGAGAAGGGGACGATCTCCTCGTCCCCCTCCTGGGGCTCCAGCTTGGAGAAGTCGATGCTCCGCCGGTTGACCCGGGCCGGGGTGCCGGTTTTGAACCGGCGCAGGCCGATGCCCAGCCGCCGCAGCGAATCGGAGAGGAGGTCGGCCCCCCTCGTCTCGTCCGGGCCCGAGCGGTAGGAGGCATCCCCCACATAGACCACTGCGTTCAAAAAGGTGCCGCTGGCGATGACGGCGGCCCGGCAGCCGTATTCGGCCCCCAACTTGGTCACCACCCCCGAGACCCGACCCCCGTCGGTGAGGATCTCCACGATTTCGGCCTGTTTGACATCCAGGTTCTCCTGCCGCTCCACCACCTGTTTCATGTAGGCGTGATAGGCGGCCCGGTCCGACTGTACCCGCAGGCTGTGCACCGCCGGTCCCTTCCCCCGGTTGAGCATCCGACTCTGCAAGAAGGTGGCGTCGGCAGCCCGACCCATCTCCCCGCCCAGGGCGTCGATCTCCCGCACCAGGTGCCCCTTGGCCGTCCCCCCGATGGAGGGGTTGCAGGGCATATTGGCGATAAAATCCAGGGTGATGGTGAAGAGGGCGGTCCTACACCCCAGCCGGGCGGCAGCCAGCGCCGCCTCCACCCCGGCGTGGCCGGCGCCAATGACCACCACGTCGTACTCGCCCAAACGAAGCCGTTCCATCTCTCGTCTCATCCCTCTTCCGTCGGCGGTCCCTGTTTTCCACATCTTTTAAAAAGCGGTGGAATTCGGCCCGCTCTACTTTCCCACACAAAAATTTGCAAACACCGCATCGATGACCTGTTCTCCAGCGCTCTCGCCGGTGAGTTCCGACAGGGCTGTTATGGCCTCGTCGATCTCCACCGCCACCGCGTCGTAGGTCATCCCCGCCCGCAGGGCGTCCAGCCCGTCCACGACCCGGGCCGCCGCCCGACTGGTGGCCTGCCGCTGCCGCTCGTTGATGAGCAGCCCGTTCTGCAGGTCGATTTTCTCCAGCCGCAGCTTCCGCAAAATGGCCTGTTCCAGCTCCTCCACGCCCCGCTCCTCGCGGGCGCTCATGGTCACCAGGTCGGGGATCTGGGCCCGCACCGCCTCAACGTCCAGCCGCTGGGCCTTGTCCTGCTTGTTGATGACGGCGATGCAGGGCTTGTCCCCTATCTGCGAGAGGAGCTGCCGGTCCTCCTCGTCCAGAGGGACCGAGCCGTCAAAGAGGGCGAGCACCAGTTGGGCCCGCTCCAACTTCTCCCGGGAGCGCTGCACTCCCAGCTGCTCCACCAGGTCGTCGGTCTCCCGAATGCCGGCCGTGTCGGCCAGGTTGAGGGTCACCTCCCCCAGCTGCACCCGGTCCTCCACCACGTCGCGGGTGGTGCCCGGCACCTGGGTGACGATACTGCGCTGGTACCCGGCCAACAGGTTCATCAGGGTGGACTTGCCCACATTGGGCTTGCCCACAATGGCGGTGTCAATGCCATTGCGTATCATCGAGCCTGTGTCAAAACTCTGCAGGAGGGCGGACAGCTGATCGGCAGCCTGCTGCAGTCGGTCAGTCAAAACACCCTCCTCCAACTGGGGGATGTCCTCGTCCGGGTAGTCCACATAGGCCGCCAGATGGGCCGCCAAATCCACCAAATCGGCGCGGATGGCGGCGGCATGCCGGTAGAGGCGGCCGTCCATGGCCGAAAGGGCGGCGGCAGCGCCCTGTCTGGTCTGGGCGTTGATCAGGTCCATGACCCCCTCCGCCTGGGTGAGGGTCATCTTCCCCGCCAAGACCGCCCGCTTGGAAAACTCGCCCGGTCCCGCCAACTCCGCACCAGCGTCCAGCAGCGCCCGCAGGGTCTCCTGCAGCACCGCCACCCCGCCGTGGCAGGAGAGCTCCACCGCGTCCTCCCCAGTGTAGCTTTTGGGGGCCCGAAAGAAGAGGGCCACCGCCTGGTCGAGCATCTCCCGCCTGCCGTCGGGCAGGGTGCGCTCCACCCGGCCCAAGAGGGCGGTGTACCCCTTTTGGCGGCGGATATCCCTGCCGCTGACGGGGACAAAGACCCGCGCCGCAATTTCATAGGCCCGGGGCCCCGACAGGCGCACCACCCCCAACCCCCCTGTTCCCAGGGGGGTGGCAATGGCGGCAATGGTGGTCTGCATAAAACTTCCTCCTCCCTAAAGGACAATGGATTTTCCACCAACGGTCGACCGGCGGTGGAAAACTAAAACTGCAACGGCTCTCCCCCAGGGACCGCCGGCAAAAGCGCATCTCTGCCCGAAACCCCAACATCCCCGGTATATCACTGACCCCCGAAAGCGGATTGTTCTGCCGCGTCGGTTTTACCCCTGTTTCATCCCAAAGGCCAGCCAGCGGCCGTCGATGTCCTCCAGCACAAACTCCCGGTTGTTGTAGTCGGTCAGCTGCAGGGGGCGGACGATCTTTGCCCCCTTTTCTCGAAACTCCGACTCCAGGGCCTCCTGGCCGCGGACCACCAGATAGGCGTCTTCCCCGTACCCGTACAGCTCCCGGTGAGGGAAGATCCGCCCCCGGTTGGCCCCGGTCAACACGATCTCCACCTGGTCCCGGTAAAGGCAGATGTGCGGCTCCTGCACGGTCAGATAGGGCACTGCTCGAAACCCCAAAACATCACAGTAATACCGCGCCGTCCTCTCCATGTCTGGGACGGGGAAAACGGCCAGCACCGAACAGATATTTGTTTCCATCCTCGTCTTCCCTCCTCCCGTCGCCGGGCCGTTCGCCCTGCCGCAGGGTATCCAAGTCGTCTTCCCGCCGCTTCGCGCAGAGGGGGACACAAGGAGTTTCTTGCAATCCATTTTTATTGTACGGATTGTGCCGGCAAATTACAAGAGCCGTCCACCGCCCTTTTCTCTTTTTTTCAAAGGGCGGGAAAGAGATGACGCTCATCGACCCAAAAAGCGCTCATCAAATATACTATTTGTATTATATTAATTTTATTATACAAAATACTTCGGTTTGTTTTCCTATCTCCCACAAAAAAGGCCCCTGTTTTCCACACCTTGCAAAGGGATGTGGAAAACCTCGCCGCTTCCCTTTGTCAAAAAAGCGGGAGAAGCCCATGCTTCTCCCGCTCACTCTTACAGCTCGATTTTCCCGTACAGGGGCAGCTCCGCCGCCTCGTCCTTCGGCTTTTCCGCCGGTTTCTGCGGGGGGCGAGGGCTCTGGCTCCGCTCTCTGGAGCGGTTCTCTCCCCCGTCTCTCCGCCCGCCGCTGCGGCGGCTGCGGTCGTAGGGGGGCCGGCTGCGCTTCACCGGGTTCTTTGAACTGATGACCACCTTGCGATAGGGGTCCTCCCCCACCGATTTGGAGGTGGCCCCCTCCACCGTCTGCACAGCGGAGTGGATGATCCGCCGCTCGTAGGGGTTCATGGGCTCCAGCGCAGTGGAGCGGCCGCTCTTGACCACCTGCCCGGCGATCTTTTTGGCCAGGGCTTCCAGGGTCTCCTTGCGCTTCTCCCGGTAGTCGCCGCTGTCGATCGACACCTTCAGGTAGTCGCCGCCGCCCCGGTTGCAGCAGAGGCTGGTCAGGTACTGAATGGCGTCCAGGGTCTCGCCGCGGCGGCCGATCAGCCCGCCGACCTTGCTGCCGCTGAGGTTGAAGATCACCCCGTCTTTGCCAAAGCGGCGCTCGACGGTGATCCCCTCCATCCCCATCTTCTGCAGGATGTCGCGCAGATAGTTCTCGGCCACGGCGGCCTTGGCCTCCTCCGCCTCGCTCACCTCCCGCGCCTTGGGGACGGCAGGCTCTTCCTCGGCCTTTTTCTCAGGGGCTGGGGCGGGCTTGTCCGCCTGTTTGACAGGCTGCGGCTCCCGTTTTGCAGGGGGAGCGACAGGGGCGGGTCTGGCCGCCTCGGCGGCCTGTTTCTTCTCCCACTCCGGTTCCTCCACCTGTACCCGCACTTTGGCGGGGGTGGTGCCCAGCAGTCCGAACAGCCGCTTGGAGGGCAGTTCCAGCACCTCCACATTGGCCTCTTCCGGGCTCACTCCCAACTCCTCGCAGGCCAGCGCAATGGCGCGGTCCACATCGGGCGCGGTTTTGATACACTCTCTCATAGCGATATACCCCCTACTTGCCTTCGGCGGCTATTTTGATTCGCTGTCTTGCGGCTTGGGCCCTTCGCCGCCATAGCGGGCCTCGTCCAACTCGCGGGCCTTGGCCAGGCGCAGGCGGTTGAGCTCCTTTTCGGTGAGGACCTTCTCCACCGTCTTCTTGTGTCCCTCTTGATCCTTGACCTCCACCTTGACCTTCTTCTTTTTGGCCTCGCGGATGGCCGCCACCTTCGCCTCGTACTCAACTGCCAACTTTTTGGGGTTGTAGATCTTGTTGAGGATATAGGACTGCAGGATCAGCAGCACATTGGAGAAGATCCAGTAGAGGCCGACGCCGGCGGGCACCTGAAAGGCAAAGACCACCGAGAAGAGGGACATGCCGTAGAGCATGAACTTGCTCATCCCCCCGGCGGGGTTCCCCTGCATGGCCTGTCCCGAGCCGGAGAACTTCATGGAGGCCCAGGAGGAGAGGATCATGGTCAGCCCGGCCAGGATGGGGACCACCACCAGGGGCTCCAGCGCAAAGTGGGGGGTGGCGGACATATCGATGCCGAAGAAGTTGAAGTTGATGTTGGTGATCTTGTGGATCTGCTCGGCGTTGAACATCTCAAAGCTGCCCGGGTCGGCCTTCACCGCGTTGATGAGGGAAACCTGGGGGTTGACCTTGCTCAACTCCAGATTCAGCGTCTCACCGGCAAAGGTGAGGGCCTTTTGAATGACGTCGCTGGGGATGCGGACGATGTGGGTCAGGGGCTTGTACACCACGTCGATGAGGCCGAAGAGGATGGGGAACTGAATGAGCATCGGCAGGCAGCCGCCGGTGGGGTTGTAGCCGTACTCCTCGTACAGCTTCATCATCTCTTCTTGCTGGCGCCGCTTGTCGGTGGCGAACTTCTTGTTGATCTCGGTGATCTTGGGCTGGAACACCGCCATCTGGGCGGTGGATTTCTGCTGCTTGACAGCCAGCGGGAACAGCAGGATCTTGGTGACCAGAGTAAACAGGAACAGCGCCACGGCGTAGTTTTGAACCAGGAAGTAGCACCCCTGCATCAAGAACCCCAAGGGGTACCCGAAAATTTCGCTGATGAAATTCATAGTTGTCTTTTTCCTCCGTACTGTGCGAGAATATCTACCTCGATTTTTGGCGCTTGGGCGGGACGGGGTCAAATCCGCCCTTGCCAAACGGGTTGCAGCGCAGCACCCGCCAAATGCTCAGCACACTCCCCCAGAGGGCGCCGTGTACCGCCAACGCCTCCTCTGCATACTGCGAGCAGGTGGGGTAAAACCGGCAGGTGGGGGGGTGGTGAAAATGGCGCTGATAGAAGTGGATACAGCCGATGAGAAACCGCCGTATCATGGCAGCACGCCCGCCTTTTTCAGCTGGCTGCGAAGGGCGCGCTCCACCATCTGTTCCTTGGAGAAGGTGGCCTTGGTCCGCGCCACCACCACAATGTCGTAGCCCGGCGCGATCTCCGGGAGGAGATTGCGGTAGGCCGTCTTGATCAGCCGGCGGGCCCGGTTCCGCTGGACCGCCTTGCCGATTTTTTTGCTGGTGGTGATCCCCAGCCGGGTGTAGCCCAGCCGGTTTTTAAGCGCGTATGTCACAATAAGGGGATGCACTTGAGAGCGCCCCCTTTTGTAGACCTTGAGATATTCGCGATTTTCTTTGATGGGCGCCACCTTCCCCGGGGGGGGAGCTGGCGGCCGGTGCGGATGTCGCTTCATTTCGTCCCTTTTTTCCGTGCAGAAAAAGAAAAGCCACAATGCGGATTGTGGCCTTCACATTAGTAGCTCAGATGTTTTCTGCCCTTGGCTCTTCTGCGGGACAAGACACGGCGGCCATTTCTGGTGCTCATCCGCTTGCGGAAACCGTGCTCCTTTTTCCGGTGGATCTTCTTGGGCTGGTAGGTTCTCTTCACTCTAAACCCCTCCTTTCGAGGCAAAACCTTGCATTTAATTAGTATACGGATTTCTCCCCGAACTGTCAACTGGTTTTTTAAAAAAAGGGGACGGCTACGCCCTTTTTCAGCCCTTCTCCCCCTGCTCCCCCCGTTTGTTTTTCCCCCGTCCCTCCCCCTTTGGCGGCATCCGTTTTCCCTTCCCCCAGAAATTTGCCCTGCAATGGCTCTTTTTGTCCCCTCCCATACCCCCGCAAAATATCCCTACTTCCCCGCAAAACGAAAATTTGCGCCATTTCCTTTTATAAATGCTTCCAGATGGGTGTTTTTCAGTTGAAAACCAGGCCTGTTTTGTGCTAAAATAGTGTGATGAAATAGCATCCAAAAATATTTTTATTTTCGATAGGGGAGGTACTCGCCGTTATGGATTCCTTCAGCGATGTGTGGGAACTGGTCGCCCACCACTGCAAAACCCAACTGTCCGACATGGTGTACGACCTGTGGATCAAATGCATCGAACCCGTCAAACTGGAAAACGACACCGCCCTGCTCTACGTCCGCAGCAAATTTCAGCAGGATCTGATCAACGAGAAGTACCTGGAGATCATCAAGCAGGGCTTTGAGAGTGTGTTGGGCTTCCCCGTCGCCGTGCAGATCACCTGCGACGCCATGGTCAAGGGCGATGGCGCCGCCGCCAAAGAGGAGAACAAGCAGCCGGAAGAGGCCCTCAACCAGGTGGGCATCGGCGGGGACTACGACTACACCTTCGCCTCCTTCATCGTCGGCTCCTCCAACAACTTCGCCCATGCGGCGGCCATGGCCGTGGCGGCCAACCCCTCCAACGTGTACAACCCCCTCTTCATCTACGGCGACTCGGGGCTGGGCAAGACCCACCTCCTCTTCGCCATCTGCAACGAGGTCAAGAAAAACAACCCCCAGGCCAACATCGTCTACGTCAAGGGCGAGGAGTTCACAAACGAGATGATTTCGGCCATCGGCTCGGGCACCACCATGGAGTTTCGCAACAAGTACCGGGTGGCCGACGTCCTCCTCATCGACGACATCCAGTTCATCGGCGGCAAGATCTCCACCCAGGAGGAGTTCTTCCACACCTTCGAGACCCTCTTTCAGTCCCACAAGCAGATCGTCCTCTCCTCCGACCGGCCGCCCAAAGAGATCAAAACCCTGGAGGACAGGCTTCGCTCCCGCTTTGAATCGGGACTGCTGGCCGACATCCAGCCCCCCGACTTTGAGACCCGGATCGCCATCATCCGCCGCAAGGCGGAGCTTTTGGGCCTCGATCTCCCCTCCGATGTGACCGAGTTCATCGCCAACCGGATCAAAAACAACATCCGCCAGCTGGAGGGGGCGGTGAAAAAGATCAACGCCTACAAGATGCTCGAGGGCATCTCCCCCACGGTGGCGGTGGCCCACGCGGCCATCAAGGACATCCTCAACGACAACCAGCCCATCCCGGTGACGGTGGAGCGCATCATCAGCGAGGTGTCCCGCACCTTCAACGTCTCCCCCCAGGACATCAAGAGCAAAAAGAAATCGGCCGACGTCTCCCAGGCCCGCCAGGTGGCCATCTACGTCATCCGCGAGGTGACCCAGATGCCCATGAAAAACATCGGCGAAGAGCTGGGCGGCCGGGACCACTCCACCATCGTCTACAGCCTCAACGAGATGAAGAGCAAGCTCAAAAAAAACCAGCGCCTGCAGGAGACCATCAACGACATCATCAAAAACATCAAGAAGTAGAGCCTTCTCCAAAATTCCACACCCTCTCCCCCGGCCGTGGAAAAATCGGCTGGGCGGGAAAATCTCCTCTCTTTTCCTTCCTATATAATTATAGGCGAAAAAAAGAGGGGCGCGTGACGCAAATTCCCCAAAACGCCCCACATTTTCCCCACATAAAAGCCCTGTCTTTTCACAGCGATGTGGAGAAATCCGCCCACCCCCACAAACTCCACAACTTTTTCACACCGCTCCCCACCGCCGAAAAAAGGCCGCCAGGCCGCACACAGACAGGCTCCATCCCCTTTTTCCACCGTTTTCACACCCCCTACTACTACGACTATCTTTATCTTTTCTATCTTCCAAACAGAAAGGAAATTGCCATGAAATTCATCTGCGACCGCCAATCCCTCAGCGAGGCAATGTTGAATATCCAAAAGGCAGTGCCCGGCAAGTCCAACATCCCCGCCCTAGAAGGGGTCCTCATCCAAACCGGGGAGGACAGCATCACCCTCTCGGGCTACGACCTGGAATTTGGCATCACCACCCAGATCCCCGCTGGAATCGAGGAGACCGGCACCATCGTCCTGCCCGCCCGCCTCTTTTCCGACATCATCCGCAAACTCTCCGACGATTCGGTCAGCGTGACGGTGGACGCAAACCTCCTCACCACCGTCACCACCAAACAGACCGAGTTCACCATCATCGGCATCGACGCGGCCGAATTTCCCGCCATCCCCCAGATCGACGGGGAGAAGACCCTCTCCATCGACCAGGCCTCTCTCAAGAGCATGATCGAACAGACCCTCTACGCTGTGGCCCAAAACGACCAGAAGCCGGTCCACACCGGCATCAAGTTCGAGGCAGAGGAGGGCATTTTGACCCTGGTGGCTGTCGACGGCTACCGGCTGGCCCTGCGGCGGGAGCCCGCTCAGATCCTCACCCCCTGCGACTTCATCGTCCCCGGCCGCACCGCCAGCGAGATCGCCAAGCTGATCAAGGAGGAGGAAAACCAGGCCGACGTCTACCTCTCCCCCAAACACATCCTCTTTCAGGTCTCGGGGTACTCGGTCTTCTCCCGGCTGCTGGAGGGCAACTTCCTGGACTACAAAAACTCCATTCCCAAATCCTCCAACACGGTGGTCACCGTCGCCACCCGCACCTTTATCGACAGTGTGGAGAGGGCGTCCATCATCATCAATGACCGCTTCAAAAACCCCCTCAAGATCTCCTTTGAGAACGCGACGGTCAGCGTCCTCTGCAAAACCCCTCTGGGCAAGGTGCAGGACGAATTCGTCGCCAACAAGCAAGGGGACGACATCGAGATCGGCTTCAACAACAAATACCTCCTCGACGCCCTCAAATACGCCCACTGCGACGAGGTGAAGCTCTCCTTTACCAGTTCCCTCACCCCCATGACCGTCACCCCGCCGGAGGGGGATTCCTTCCTCTTCCTGGTGCTGCCCGTGAGGTTGAAAAATGAAGGCTGAGCCCATCTCCATCCGCCCCCCTTTCATCAAACTCGACCAGCTGCTGAAATTTGCCGGGCTCATCGGCACCGGGGGAGAGGCCAAAGAGCTGGTGGCCGAGGGTCTGGTCAAAGTCAACGGGGAGGTCGTCACCCAGCGGGGCAAAAAGGTCTACCCCGGCGACATCCTCTCCTTTGGCGGGCGGGAGTACGAGGTCACCCTGTGAAGGTCCTCTCCCTCTCGGCCGAGGGGTACCGCAACCTCGCCTCCGTCTCCCTCTGCCCCGACGAGGGGGTCAACGTCATCTGCGGCGACAACGCCCAGGGCAAGACCAACCTGATCGAAGCAATTTGGAACTTTACCGGCGCCAAGAGCTTTCGTCCCTCCAAGGAGCGGGACTTTGTCAAGAAGGGGGAACGGGTCGCCACCCTCTCCCTGTCCTTCTCGGCACAGGGGCGGGAGCAGAGCGCCAAGCTCCGCTACGGCGAGCGGCGGGAGATCCTCCTCAACGGGGTGGGCAAGACCTCTCCGGCCGAACTGGCCGGCAGCTTTTGCTGCGTGGTCTTCTCCCCCGCCCACCTCTCCATCGTCAAAGAGGGCCCGTCGGTCCGCCGCCGCTTTTTGGACGGGGCCATCTGTCAGGTGCGGCCCCGCTACATCCATGTGCTCTACCAGTACAAAAAGGCCCTCTCGCAGAAAAACGCCGTCCTCAAAGAACTCTACAAAAACGGGTCCGCCTACGACCTGCTGGACGTCTTTGACGACTCCATCGCCGCCTGGGGGGCGCAGGTATGGCGCACCAGGGTGCGCTATCTGAACAAGTTGGGGCAGAATGCCTGCTCCATCTACGGGGGCCTCTCCTCCAGCCGGGAGGAGTTGACGGTCGGCTATAAGAGCTTTCTCTCCCTCTCCCCCGACACCCCCCTTCCCCAGGTACAGGTCGCCTACCGAGAGGCGCTGCGCGCCGCCCGCACCGATGACACCGGCGCCGGCTTTTCGACCCTGGGGGTCCACCGGGACGACTTCTCTCTGCAGATCGACGGCCTCGACGCCAAGGTCTACGGATCCCAGGGACAGCAGAGGAGTGCGGCCCTGGCCCTCAAGCTGGCCGAAGGGTACCTGCTCAAAGAGGTTTCGGGGGAGACGCCGGTGATGCTTTTAGACGACGTGATGAGCGAACTGGACCAGGGCCGGCAGAGCTATGTCCTCAACCACCTGGAGGGGGCGCAGGTCTTCATCACCTGCTGTGACGCCGCCCACTTTGAGGGCCTTCTGTCCGGCAAGGTCTTTCGGATGGAGCGGGGCGCCCTGTCCCCCGCCTAAACGCCACTAGGAAAGAGAGAGCGATCTATGTACATCCACCTCGGCCAGGACACGGTGGTCTCCACCGACTCAATCATCGGCATCTTCGACATCGAAAACACCTCGGTATCCCGGGACACCAAGGCCTTTTTCAGGGGCTGTGAGGCGGCGGGCGGGGTCATCAACGTCTGTTCCCAGCAGGACCCCCTGCAAGTGGAACTGCCCAAGTCCTTTATCATCTGCGGCGAGCGGGGGAAGACCCGCATCTACATCTCGCAGATCTCGTCGGCCACCCTGCGCAAGCGGGCCGGCCGCTACAACCGCAAAACCCAGCCGCAGGGCCAATAGGGCCCTGCAGCGCCATCCAATGGGAGGAATCATCTGTGGAAGAAAATAAACCCTTGAGCGAACAAGAGTACGGCGGAGACCAAATCCAGGTCCTGGAGGGACTGGAAGCGGTGCGCAAGCGCCCGGGCATGTACATCGGCTCCACCGGGCCCCGGGGACTTCACCACCTGGTCTACGAGATCGTGGACAACGCCATCGACGAGACCATGGCGGGCTTTTGCACCGACATCTCGGTGGACATCCTCCCCGGCAACGTCATCCGGGTGGAGGACAACGGCCGCGGCATCCCGGTGGGGATCCAGCACAAGACCGGCCTGCCGGCGGTGACGGTGGTCTTCACCATCCTCCACGCCGGCGGCAAGTTCGGCGGCGGCGGGTACAAGGTCTCCGGCGGTCTCCACGGCGTGGGCGCCTCGGTGGTCAACGCCCTCTCCACCGAGTTGGAGGTCTGGGTCAAGCACGACGGCAAGCTGCACTACCAGAAATTTCACCGCGGCGTGCCCGAGGAGGACTTGAAGGTGGTGGGCCCCTGCGAGGGGACCGGCACCATCGTCCAGTTCAAGGCCGACGAGGAGATTTTTGAAGAGGTGGAGTACGACTACGACACCCTCCTCTCCCGTCTGCGGGAGCAAGCCTTCCTCAACGCCGGGGTGCGGGTGCGGGTGTCCGACCAGCGCGATGGGGAGAACCCCCTCTCCGAGACCCTCCACTACGAGGGCGGCATCCGCAGCTTTGTGGAGTACCTGCACAGGAAAAAGGGGCTCGACTGCATCCACCCCGACATCATCTACCTGTCGGGGCAGAAGGGCGACACCACCGCTGAGATCGCCATGCAGTACAACGACAGCTACAACGAGGTCATCCTCTCCTTTGCCAACGACATCCACACCACCGACGGCGGCACCCACGAGATGGGCTTCAAATCGGCCCTCACCCGGGTGTTCAACGAGTACGGCAAGAAGGCCGGCATCCTCAAAGACGGGGACAAAAATCTCTTCGGCGAGGACGTGCGGGAGGGGTTGACGGTGGTCATCAGCGTCAAGCTGACCGAGGCCCAGTTTGAGGGCCAGACCAAGGCCCGCCTGGGCAACACTGAGGTGCGCTCCCTGGTGGAGTCGATGGTCTACGACAAGTTGATGGTCTACTTTGAGGAAAACCCCGCTGTGGTCAAAGCGGTCTTTGACAAGGCCCTCACCGCCTCTCGCGCCAGGGAGGCCGCCCGCAAGGCCAGAGAGCTGACCCGGCGCAAGACCGCGCTGGAATCGGCCTCTCTCCCCGGCAAGTTGGCCGACTGCGCCGACACCGACAACGTCCGCACTGAACTCTACATCGTGGAGGGCGATTCCGCCGGTGGCTCCGCCAAGATGGGGCGGGATTCCAGCTTCCAGGCCATCCTCCCCCTCTGGGGCAAGATGCTCAACGTGGAGAAGGCCCGAGTGGACCGGGTCTACGGCAACGACAAATTGATGCCCATCGTCCTGGCCTTGGGATGCGGCATCGGCGAGGACTTTGACATCGAGAAGGTCCGCTACGGCAAGATCATCATCATGGCCGATGCCGATGTGGACGGCTCCCACATCCGCACCCTGCTGCTGACCTTCTTCTTCCGCTACATGCGCCCCCTCATCGAGGACGGCCGGGTCTACCTGGCCCAGCCCCCCCTCTACAAGATTTTCAAGGGCAAAAAGGTCTACTACGCCTACAGTGACAAAGAGCGCGATCAGTACATGGCCACCCTGGAGGGCAAGTGGGAGATCTCCCGCTACAAAGGCCTCGGCGAGATGAACCCCAAGCAGCTGTGGGAGACCACCATGAATCCGGAGAACCGCACCGTGCTCAAGGTGGAGATGGACGACGCCGCCCGCGCCGACGAGATCTTCACCATCCTCATGGGCGACAAGGTGGCCCCCCGCCGCGAGTTCATCGAGAAAAACGCCCGGTACGTCAAGAATCTGGACATCTGACCGGCCGCATGGCAACAGGAGAGAACCTATGAACGAATACCCCCAAGTCACCTATATCAACAACCAGGACGACTGGTATGAATTTCTCCTCTTTGAACAGTACTGGTCCTGTTTGGACGACCGCAAAAACGCCGCCAATGTGCTGATGAAGTGCCTGATCGCCGATTTGTTGTTCACCCTCTTCTTCGTCTTTGCCCCCTTTATCGACAAGGCCTACATCTGGCTGACACTGGCCTTTGCGGCGGTCTTTGTGCTGCGCTTTTTCTACGAGTATTACAGCGGCTACATCGCCGACTACCGCAACATGACAAACCTCTACCTCAACTTGAAAAAGAGCAACATCGTCAACATCTACGACGACAAGATCTTCCTCTCCTTTGGGGAGAGCGAGGTCAACCTCGCCGCAGACAACTACCGGCGCTTCTTCGAGTACGAGGACATCGCCTACATCCAGGAGACGTCGAACCTGATCATCATCCGCATCAAGGAGAACACCAACAAGCCCAACCTGCGGCAGTTTCAGCGCGTCATCATCTCCAAGCGCTACATCTTCCCCGATAAAGTCGAAAAGCTGCGCGCTTTTTTAGGCGAAAAGATCGAGGAGTACCACATCCCCAAACTCCTCACCGAGGAGGAGATGGAGGGCCTTCACCTGGCCACCGAGGACCGTTCGGCCCGCTAAAAAAGGAGTGTTTTCCATGAGCAAGGAATCCCCTATCCTCAAAGTCACCTTTCAAATGGATTTTAATGACTTTTATAACTTCAACATGCACGTCTCCAAGGAGATGATCGACAAGAGCAAGAAGAAGGTCACCATCTTCGGCGCGGTGGAAATCGTGTTGGCCGTGGTCTTTTTGGTGCTCAACTTCACCAGCCAGGCCAACTCCTCCCTCAACCTGGTGCTGGCGGTGGCCCTGCTGTGCATGGGGCTGTTCTCGGTCCTCTTCTACCCCGCCTTTTTTGAGCGGCAGCTCTCCAAAGCGGTGAAGAAGACCTTTGATCAAAACGAGTACTTCCACAACGACGTCACCCTGGAGTTTTTGGAGAACAAGATCTTCGAGACCTCCTGCGTGGGCACCGGCAGCGTCGCCTACAAGGACCTGCAAAAGGTCTACCGCCTGGGGGACTGCCTGATTTTGCGGATGAGCAAAGAGGGCGGCTACGTGCTGCCCCTGAAGGCCATCGGCGAGGAGAAGATCGACCAGATCGAGGAGCTGGTGCGCCGGAAGATGGACGAGGCCGAGCTGGAAGAGGCGGAGGAGCTGGACCGCGAGGCCGACGAGCTGACCGCCCGAGAGGAAGAGGGGGCTGAGGAGCCCGGCGATCCCCTCTCTGAAAGGAACGGCGAGCAATGAAATTTCCCCTGCAACTGCAGTACGAACTCACCCTAGATGACACCCGCAAGGTGTTCGACCTGGTCTACGGCAAGAAGGAGAAGCGGGGCAACATCATCCGCACCATCTTCTTTTCGGTGATGGCCCTCATCTTCTGTTGCAGCATGATCTACGCTTTGGGCCAGTCGGCGGTGGCGGTGCACACCCTGAAAAACGGCACCCTCTCCCCCTATATCGACTACTCCCACCTGGACTTTTCCAAGGTCAACTGGCAGATGGTGGGGATGTCCGCCCTGTTGATGGTCATCTGCATCCTGATGGCGATCTTTTACAACATCTACACCCGCCGCCGGCTGGAGAGCATTGTCAGGGACCGGCACGAGGCCATGCACGGGGGGATCGTCGTCCTGGGGCGGGAGAGCTTTCTCTTTCGCAGCGACGACGGCGGGATCGAGGTCAACAAGGAGTACAAAAACCTCTACGAGGCCTATGAGGACGCCGAGTTCTTCGCCCTCATCACCGGCGACCAGACCTGCGTCCCCATTCCCAAATCCAAGATGGAGACCGAGCAGTTTGCCGAGCTCTCGAAGATCCTCTCCATCGACCTGAAGGAGTACTTCTTCAAAAACGGATACATGAACACCGAGGTGGAGATGAAGACCATCTTCGGCGACTTTACGAGGCGGAAACTCAAGTAGCGAGCTCTCGAGTTCCCCCGCCCACACCTGAAAACCCCAATGAGGAGGCAAGAAACCATTATGAGTACAGGAGAATCCGTGACGCCAGCGGCTGACAACACCAAAGTCATCGTCGTCGACCTGGAAAAAGAGATGAAAAAGTCCTATCTGGACTACTCGATGGCGGTCATTGTCGGCCGCGCCCTGCCGGACGTGCGGGACGGCCTCAAGCCGGTGCACCGCCGCATTTTGTACACCATGTTCGAGCGCGGCCTCACCGCGTCCAAGGCATTTCGCAAGTGCGCCGACACCGTCGGTTCGGTGCTGGGCAGCTACCACCCCCACGGCGACGCGGCGGTCTACGACGCCATGGTCCGCCTGGCGCAGGACTTCTCCCTGCGCTACCCCCTGGTGCAGGGGCAGGGCAACTTCGGCTCCATCGACGGCGACCCCCCGGCCGCCTACCGGTACACCGAGTCGAAGATGAGCCGGATCTCTGAGTACATGTTGCAGGACATCGAGAAGGAGACGGTGGACTTTGTCCCCAACTACGACGACCGGCTGCAGGAGCCGGCGGTCCTGCCCTCCCGCTTCCCCAACCTGCTGGTCAACGGCTCCACCGGCATCGCCGTGGGAATGGCGACCAACATCCCCCCCCACAACATGAGAGAGGTCATCGAGGGGATGAACTTCCTCATCGACAACCCTGACGCCTCTGTCGCCGAGCTGATGGACCACATCAAGGGCCCCGACTTCCCCACCGGGGGGATCATCATGGGCTACTCGGGCATCCGCGCCGCTTACGCCACCGGCCGCGGCAAGATCACCCTGCGGGGCCGGGCGGAGATCGTCGAGGGGAAAAACGGCCGCAACCAGATCATCATCACCGAGATCCCCTACATGGTCAACAAGTCGCGCCTGGTCTCCAGCATTGCCGATTTGGTCAAGGAAAAGCGGGTGGACGGCATCTCCTCCCTCAAGGACCAGTCCAACATGCAGGGCATCCACATCGTGGTGGAGCTGAAAAAGGACGCCATCCCCCAGGTCATCCTCAACCAGCTCTACTCCTACACCCAGCTGCAGGAGACGGTTGGGGTCATCATGTTGGCCATGTCCGGCGGCGAGCCCAAGGTCTTGAGCCTCAAGGAGATGCTCCAGCAGTACATCGACTTCCAGAAATCGGTCATCACCCGCCGCACCCAGTTTGACCTGAAAAAGGCCAGGGAGCGGGCCCACATTTTAGAAGGTCTCAAGATCGCCCTGGACTTCATTGACGAGGTCATTGCCATTTTGCGGGAGAGCAAGACCATTCCCGAGGGCAAAGAGCGGTTGATGGAGCGCTTTGGCTTTGACGACGTGCAGGCCTCGGCCATTGTCGCCATGCGCCTGGGCCAGCTCACCGGCCTGGAGCGCAGCAAGATCGAGGAGGAGTTGGCCGCCCTGATGGTGCAGATCGGCGAATTGGAGGCCATCCTCGCCGACGAGGGCAAGCTCCTCTCCATCATCAAAGAAGAGGCAAACGAAATCAAAGAGAAGTACGGTGACGACCGCCGTACCGAGATCGCCGCCGTCAGCGGCGAGGTGGACATCGAGGACCTCATCCCCCAGGAGGAGTGCGTCCTCACCCTCACCCACTACGGCTACATCAAGCGCCAGCCGGTCTCCACCTACAAGACCCAGCGCCGTGGCGGCCGCGGCCTGTCGGGGATGACCCGGCGAGAGGAGGACTTTGCCGAGGAGCTGTTTGTCTGCTCCAGCCACGACTACGTCCTCTTCATGACCAACCGTGGCCGCCTCTACCGGCAGAAGTGCTACCAGGTGCCCGAGGGATCCCGCGGTTCCCGCGGCATCAACATCGTCAACCTGCTGCCGCTGGAGGAGAACGAAAAGGTCACCTCGATGATCAAGGTCACCGAGTTCACCGACGACCAGTACCTGATCATGGTCACCCGTCAGGGGGTCATCAAGCGCACCGCCCTCTCGGCCTTCTACACCAACCGCAAGGGCGGGCTCATCTGCATCACCCTCGACGAGGGGGACGAACTGGCTTGGTGCCGCCTCACCGGCGGCCAGAACCAGCTGATCGTCGCCACCCGGATGGGCAAGGCCATCCGCTTTGACGAAAACGACGTCCGCCCCCTGGGCCGCAGCGCTCGGGGCGTGAAGGCCATCGCCCTGGAGGAGGGGGACCAGGTCATCGGCATGGCCCGCGTCCGCGAGGGGGCCACCCTGGTCACCGTCACCGAGAAGGGGTTGGGCCGCCGCACCGACCTGTCCGAATACCGGCTGCAGGCCCGGGGCGGCAAGGGCATCACCAACTACAAGCAGGTGGAGCAAAACGGCCAAGTCTGCAACATCAAGGTGGTGGACGAGGAGGACGACCTGATCCTCATCGCCTCCAACGGGGTCATCATCCGCATCTCGGTGGCGGACATCAGCGTCCAGTCCCGCTACGCCCAGGGCGTGCGGGTGATGCGGGTCCCCGAGGGGGAGCGAGTGGTCACCATGGCCCGCACCGCCAGAGAAGAAGAGGAGCCAGGCGAAGACGACCAGGAAGAGCCGCCTGCCGACGCCTCCGACCCCGCTTCCGAGCCCCCTGCCGAGGAACCGGAAGAATAGCAGTTTCAAAAAAGAGAGAGGGAGCAGCCCGCGGGCTGCTCCCTCTCTTTTCAATTGGAGGACACATCGGCTCGGTGTGCGGACCGGCGTGTGGAACTAGAGCGATCGTCTCTTTTCAAACTCCGCCAGGGCATTTTGCAGCAGCAGGTCCAGCATCTGGGGATAGCTGTACCCCGCCCACTCAAAGCAGAGGGCGGTGCTGCCGTCGGCGCCCATGTAGCAGTCGGGCGAGAGCTCGATCAGCTTGAACCCGTCGGGGCCGATGCGGCCGTCCACCCGCATCACGTCCACCTTCCCCAGGGCCCTAAAGAGGCGGGCAAAGCGCCCTTTCATCTGCTCGGTGAGCAGATGGGTGCCCCTCACCATCTCCACCTTCCCCTGCTCCCCCTTTTTGGGTTCGCAGCTGTAGATGTCGTGGGACTGGTAGTCCTTGCCGTTTAAAATCAGCAAGTCGGCCTCCAGCACATCGATGTGCTCCGGAGTGCCGGCAATGCTGGCGCAGACCTCTTTCCCCTCGATGTACTCCTCCACCAGGATGGGCTGGTGAAAGTGCTCCAGCAGCTCCGTGGCCAGTTGTTTGGCGCCGTCGTGGCTGTCCACCAAACTTCGCTTGGTGATGCCGTTTGACCCCCCCTCGGCGTTGGGTTTGACCACTAGCGGGAAGCGAAGGTCGTCAATTTGGGGCAGCTGGTCGGGCCCTTCCACCAACACCTCTCGGGCACTGTCAATGCCGTATTTCCGGCAGAGGTGTTTGGTCAGGCTCTTGTCCTCTGTCAGCAGCTGCACGTAGGGATCGGCCCCCACGTAGGGAATGCCGTAGGCCTCGCAGATGGAGCCCACGTACCCCCGCCGGTTGCGGGAGCGCCGCCCCGACCAGACGGTGAAGACGATGTCGTCCCGGTGCTCGCGGATGTGCTCCATCAGTTGGGCCGGGTGGCTGTAGTGGACCACCGCAGGCGCCACCTCTTGCAACCCGCCGTAGAGGGACTCAAAATACCCCTCGCTCACACACTCCAAATTGTCGCTGAACTGGTTTACCTCCCCGTAAGACTGCACCCGGTCCGCCAGCAATACCACTCTCCTGTTCAATGGCATGTCTCCCCCTTTCATCTACTTTTGCAGTAGATTTTTTCACTTTACATTTACAATTTATATATATTGTAAACCAATTTATCTGGTAAACTAATAACAGAATGTGAATAGCCGGTGAATCCGGGCTGCCCAGTTCTCCCGAAGGGCGCCCCAAAACACCCTGATATGGGGTGTTTTGTTTTTTATGAGCAGAGCCAAGAAACCCGATCGAAAGCCGAGAGAGGAAGCGAAGAGATGAAAATTTTGGGAGTTGCAGGCGGACTCGGTCCCCTGGCCACCGCCTGTTTTATGCGCCGCTGTGTGGAGATGACCGACGCCAAAAGTGACCAGGATCACCTGGAGATCGCCCTTCTCAACCGCCCCTCCACCCCCGACCGCACCGCCTATATCCTCGACCGCAGCCAGCCCGACCCCCTGCCCGCCCTCATCGGCACGATCCGGGCGCTGGAGGGCCTGGGGGCGGGGTGTATCGCCATCCCCTGTGTCACCGCCCACTATTTTTTTGCCCCCCTGCAACAGGCGACAGGGGTGCCCATCCTCAACGCCCTGGAGGAGACCGCTCTCTGTCTGCAGAAAGAGGGGGTAAAAAAGGTGGGCCTCCTCGCCACCGAGGGGACCATCCGCACCGGCATCCTGCAAAAGGCCTTCTCTCGCAGGGGGATTGCAGCGGAAACGCCCGACTGGGCCAACCAGTGCAGGGTGACGGACATCATCTACCAAAATATCAAGGCCGGTCGACCGGCCGACGCCACCGCCTTTGCCCAAGCCAGCGCCAGCCTATTGAAAAAGGGCTGCCAGTGCATTCTTTTGGGCTGTACCGAACTCTCTGTGGCCCGGGATGAACTCCGCCTGGGAGAGGGGTATCTGGACGTGCTGGACGTGTTGGCCCGGGCCTCTGTTCTGGCCTGCGGCGCCCGTCTCAAACCCGCCTACAAGACCCTCGTCAGCGGCCGGAGAGAAGAGACGTTGCGCTCGGTCTGACCAATTTTTGAAAAAAGCCATTTTTCTCTGGATTTTTTGCTGAAAAAGAGGTATACTCAGATAGTAGTTGCGACTGTGTTGCAACTACTATTCTTTTAAAGTAGGCCGCGGCGAAGATTGCCGGGCGGCCGGGAGGTCCTCTTTTGTCTGCATTTATGGAAACGCTTTTCGATATTCTCCTCGACACCGCCATCGACGGCGTCAAGATGCTGCCCTTTCTCTTCGGGGCCTATCTCCTCATCGAGTACATGGAGCACCGGGCCAAAAACCTGCACCGGGCCCTGGGGGGGCCTTTTGGCGCAGTGGGGGGCGCGCTGTTGGGGCTGGTCCCCCAGTGCGGGTTTTCCGCCGCCGCCGCCAACCTCTACGCCCGGGGACTGATCACCACCGGCACCCTGTTGGCGGTCTTTATCTCCACCTCCGACGAGGCCATCCCCGTGCTGTTGGCAAACCCCGGCAGTTTGGGGCTGATGGGGCAGCTGCTCCTCACCAAGGCGCTGTTGGCTGTGGCAGTGGGGCTGGTGGCCGATTTGATTTTTCGCCGGGTCCGGCGGGGGAAAACACAGGCCGAGCAGGGTCCTCGCGGGGAGGATCACCACCACCATCACCACGGCTGCAGCAGCTGCGACGCCTACCGGGGCCGCCATCCCCTGCTGCGGGCCGCCGCGGTGCACACTTTGCAGATTTTTGCCTTTGTCGTGGCCATCATGCTGGCCCTCAACCTGGCCATCGCCCTCATCGGCACCGAAAATCTCTCCCGACTGCTGCTGCAAAACAGCCTCTGGCAGCCGGTGCTGGCGGCGCTTATCGGCGCCATCCCCAACTGCGCCTCCTCGGTCTTGCTCACTGAACTCTACCTCTCCGGCAGCCTCACCTTCGGCTCGGTGGTGGCGGGGCTGACCACCGGCGCAGGGCTGGGGCTGGTGGTTCTCTTTAAGCAAAACCGCGACAAGTGCCAAAATGCCCTTGTCTTTGCAATTTTATTGGCCGTCGGCATCGGGGCGGGCATTGCCCTTCAGCTGCTGGGATTTTAGAGGAAACAGACGGTTGTTTTTCAACCAAAGGGGTGTGGAATTGTGGAAAACCAGATGAGAGAAGAGGCAGACGCCCTCCTGCGGCAGGGGGGGATGCGGGTCACCCGCCAGCGGCAGCTGGTGCTGGCCGCCCTTCTGCAGGCGGGCGGACCCCTGGCAGCTGAGGCGGTGGCCGAGTGCATCGGCGACCCGGCCGGCTGCAACCGCTCCACCGTCTACCGCACCCTCGCCGCACTGGAGGAGCGGGGGCTGGTCTACCGCCGCCTGGGGGCCGACGGCGGCGCCCTCTACGCCCTGCGGCGGGAACACCACGCCCACGTCCTGCGCTGTCTGGTCTGTCAGCGAAGTTTTTCCCTCAGCCAGTGCCCGCTGGAAGGACTGGAGCGGGAAATTTATGAGACCACCGGTTTTTTGGTGCAGGGCCACAGCTTGGAGTTTACCGGCGTCTGCGCCGAGTGCCGAGAGAAGGCAAAAGACAGGAAGGTTTGACAGCAAAAAGGGGCCCCGACTACTTCTTCAGTCGGGCCCCTTTTTTGCTGTTTTCTGAGGGGTCGACAGGTATCGCACACCCTCTGTCGACCAGCGGTTTTGAAGCGGGAGAGGTCACTCCACCGTCAGCTCTCCCGAGGAGAGGTTCCCCAGCTGGTCGCGGGCAGTGAGGGTGTAGTGGCCCAAGGGCAGAGAGAGGGCCAGGAGATTTCCATCCCTGTCCACCGGGTCGTAGGTGGCGCCGTCCTCCCCGGTGGCGGTGATCGACGCCCCGCCGGCGAGGTCGTCTTGCAGGGTGACCCAGACCCGCGCGGAGCAGGTCTCTATCGCGAGGAGCTGGGGTCCGGCGGTGTCGATGCAGTCGATCGTCACCTTCTGGCTGTCCCGCTGCCCATTGTTTCCCACGGCGGTGAGGAGGTAGTGCCCATTGCGGGGGATGTCGGCCGTGTAGCCGCTGCCGGCGGGAGAGAGGGGGATCCGCTGTCCCTCCCCTTCCAAGTGGACTTCCCGCAGGGGAAGGGCGCTCTTTACTTGGGCGGTGAGGATAACCGGCCCGCTGGTGGGGGATGGATTTCAGCGCATCTCCCCCAGTTTGACCGGCGAGAGGGCGCAGAGGGAGACAGAGGCAGCCACCGCCCCGCAGCAGCAGCGGGGAACCGATCCCCCTATTGGATTGGGGCTTTTTCACTCTGTTGGCTCTGGCCCTCTTGGCCCTGATCGCCTTCCGCCGCTGTCCGCTGGACCTGGCGTCTATCGCCATGGCAGCGGTGGTGGCTGCCTTTGAACTGGGCCGCCTGCTGGGCGACCCCCGCAGGGAAGACAACCGCCTCCGCCGCTGGAACACTTAAGTGAGCAAATCAAAATGAAAAAAGAGGTTTCGGCCCGGCACCTGCTGATCGGTGCTGGCCGAAACCTCTCTTTTTGTCTCCCCTCTCCCGAGACGGGGAAAAGAGCGCTAGACAGTGGCTATCCAAAGGTGGGCAGCGCGTTCTCGAGCCCGATGTCGCGAGGGCGCTGCAAAGGTGGGTAGGGCAATTCTCAGCTGGTGTGAGGGCATTTATCGGATGGCAAATGCCCGGGCGAGCGGCGATTCCTTTGACAGAGTTTCCCCCCTGGCCCCATTCCCTCAACGCTTCTCAGCGCGGCTGGTGCCAACGGCCTGAATACAGGGGCTGCGGAGGTCTGACGGCTGTCCAATACAGGCCGCCCCTTTGCAGAGAAGGATGACAATGACAGGTGAGGGGGAGACATGATCGCCTAAGACAGAAAAAGAAAAGAGAGGAGCGCGTTTTCTGCCCAAAAGTACCCGCTCTTTTTACAGCCCGTTGACCACGTTTTGGGGCTCTCCGGCCAAAAAGGCGCGCAGGTTTTGCCCCAGCACCTCCATCAACCGGCTGCGGGCGGCCTTGGTCGCCCAGGCGATGTGGGGGGTGATAAAGCAGTTGGGCGCGGTCAGCAGGGGGTTGTCGGCGGCAATCGGCTCCACTGAGGCCACGTCAAATCCCGCCCCGGCCAGCCGGCCCGCGCGCAGGGCGTCGGCCACCGCCCCCTCGTCGCAGAGGGCGCCCCGGGCGGTGTTGAGGAGGATGGCCCCCTCCTTCATCCGGCGCAGGGCGTCGGCGTCGATGAGATCCCGCGTCTCATCCGTCAGCGGGCAGTGGAGGCTGATCACATCGCTTGTGCGCAGCAGATCGTCCAGGGTGCAAAAGGCCATTCCCTCTCCCAGCAGTTCGGGCCGCTGGGTGCGGGTGTAGACGCGCACCTCCATCCCAAAGGCGCGGGCGATGGCAGCCGCCGCCCGCCCGGTGCTGCCGAAGCCCACCACCCCGAAGGTTTTGCCGCAGAGCTCGACTTGGGGCTTTTTCCAGTAGGAGAAGGTCTTGCAGCCGGTCCACTCCCCTGCCTTGACCGACTCGTCGTGCAAGCCCACCCCGTTGACGATTTCCAGCAGCAGGGCAAAGGTCATCTGCGCCACCGAAGGGGTGGAGTAGCTGGGCACGTTGCAGACATAGATGCCCCGCCGCGCCGCCTCCGCAATGTCCACGATGTTGTAGCCGGTGGCCAACAGCCCCACCATCTTCACAGAGGGGCAGGCCTCCATCACCTCGCGGGTGATCTCCACCTTGTTGGTGAAGACGATTTCGCAGTCCCCGATCCGCTGGGCGGCCAGCTCCTGGGGGGTGCCGTCGTAGAGGGTGAACTCCTCCACCTGGGAGGAGACCCCCTCCCAGCTCAAGTCCCCCGGGTTGAGGGTGTATCCGTCCAAAACCACTGCTTTCACTGGGTCACCTCCTCGCTGGCCTCGTCGCCCCGCAGCAAAAACTGCTTGAGGGCCGTCAGGTTGTCCCTGGCGTCCTTCTGCCCCAGCTGGTAGAGGGCCTCCACCTGCTCGGGTTTGGCCCGCACCCGCCCCATCTGAATGCTCTCGCTGGGGCGCAGCACAAAAGCCTTCCCCTGCCCCTCCAACTGGGTCAGGGCCGCCGTCTGGCCGTTGTAGACCTGGGGCCGCTCCTTCACCGCGGCGACAAACTGGGGAAATTCCTTGTACACGCTCTTGATGGCGTGAAAGCTGTCCGGCTTTTTCTTCACATAGCCCTGGGGGCGGGTCAGCACCGCCACCACCCGGTCGTTTCCGTCCTCCAGCGCCCGCTGAAAGGGGATGGGATCGGTGAGTCCGCCGTCCAGATAGGCGGCCTTTTTCCAGACCACCATCGGCGTCATCAGCGGCAGGGAGGAGGAGGCCCGCACCGGGGTGAGGAAGCGGTCCATCCCCTCCTTCTCAAAGTATTCGGTCATGCCGGTGTAGCAGTTGGTGGCGGTGGCGTAAAAGGTGGTGTGGTTTTGGTCGAAGGCGTCAAAGTCAAAGGGGACAAGCTCGGTGGGCAGGGTGTGAAAGAGGTAGTCCATGTTCATGAAACTGCCGTTTTTCATCAGCTGCCAGAAGCCGGCGTACCGTTTATCCAGGTACTTGGTGTTGATGGTGTACTGCCGCCCCTTCTGCCCCGAGAGGTAGGAGCAGGCGTTGCAGGCCCCTGCCGAGGAGCCGATGACATAGGGGAAGGCGATCCCCTCCTCCAAAAAGACGTCCAGCACCCCTGCGGTGTAGGTCCCGCGAATGCCGCCGCCCTCCAATACCAGCGCTGTTTTCAATGGTTTCCCTCCTTGTTCTGTTTCCGCCGTTTCCCCCTGGAAAGGGCTGTCCGGCGCGCCGTTCATGTTTCTGGTTGCAGTCAGTCCGCAGCCTCTTTCTGGGCGAATTGCAGACGGGTCTCGTCCATCTCCCGGCGGATCTTCCCAAACTGGGTCAAAAAGACGGTGATGGTGGTCACGGCCGCCAAAAAGTCGGCCACCGGCTCGGCGGTGAAGATGCCGTCGGTGCCGAAGAAGTGGGGCAGGATGTAGATGAGGGGGATGAGCAGGATCACCTTGCGCAGCAGCGCCAAAAAGATGGACACCTTCGCCTTCCCCAGGGCGATAAAGGCGTTTTGAAAGGCGCACTGGGCGCCCATGATGAACATCGAGAAGAAAAAGATGTTCATCGCCCCCACCGCCGTCTCGGTCAGGGCCGGGTCGCTGGTGAAGATGCCGGTGAAGACGGTGGGCGCCAGGCGGATGGCCAGCCACATGGCCACGGCGTAGACCATGCACAGCCCCACCGAGTAGCCCACCGCCTTTTTCACCCGGTGGGCGTTGCCCGCCCCGTAGTTGTAGCCGATGATGGGCTGGGCCCCCTGGGTAAAGCCCATCAGGGGCATCAGCAGCACCTGCATCACCGAGGAGAGGATGGTCATGGCCCCCACGTAGAGGTCGTTGCCGTAGAGCTGCAGGTTGGAGTTGAAGGCGATCTGCACCAAGCTCTCGGTGGACTGCATGATGAAGGGGGCCATCCCCAGGGCCAACACCTGCCCCGAGTGGGGGGTCCAGAGCTTTAGGTTGGGCCGTCTGATTTTGAGGATGGTCTTTTTCGAGCAGAGGAAGGCGATGACCCAGACCGCCGACACCGCCTGGGAGAGGATGGTGGCCAAAGCCGCCCCCTGCACCCCCATCCCCAGCCCGAAGATGAAGATGGGGTCGAGGATGATGTTGAGCACCGCGCCGATGAGGACGGTCACCATCCCGGTGCCGGCAAACCCCTGGGAGTTGATGAAGGCGTTCATCCCCAAGCTGGTCTGCACAAAGAGGGTGCCCAGCAGGTAGATGGTCAGGTAGCTGTCGGCGTAGGGCAGGGTGTTCTCGCTGGCGCCGAAGGCCAGCAGCATCGGCCGCTTGAAGAGGAGGAAGACCGCCGTCAGCACCAGCCCCACCGCCACCAGTAGGGCCATGCAGTTGCCGAGGATGGACTCGGCCTCCTCCCTCTTCCCCGCCCCCAGGCGGATGCTGGTGAGGGGGGCGCCCCCCATCCCGATGAGGGCGGCAAAGGCCGAAATGATCATGATGATGGGCATCGACACCCCGACCCCGGTGAGGGCGGCGGCCCCCACCCCCTCCATCCGGCCGATGTACATCCGGTCGACGATGTTGTACAGGGCGTTGATGAGCTGGGCCGTGATGGCGGGGATGGACAGTTTCAGCACCAGTTTAAAGATGTTTCCGGTGGCAAATTGATTCTGCTTTTCTTCGTGTGCTTCCAAATTGGTCTCTCCTTTCAGGGGTCTCCCCCGGTCATTTTCTACCACTCAATATAGTAGCACAACCAAAGCGTTTTCGCCAACCAAAACGCCCCTCTTTTGTCGAGCTGCGGACAAAATCCGGCGGCGCGCGGCAGCCTTTCTCCTGCGGGAAAAAACGGGAAATGGGCGCAAAAAAGGAGGGTAGGTGGGAAAACCTGCCCTCCTTTAATACAAACAGTAATATAGAATTATAATTATACTAAAATTGCAAAATCAAAAGCCTACCGGTAGGCCCCCGGGTCCCCCACCAACACGGCGGTAAACTTTTCGTCTCGGTACCAGGAAAAGGCCATCTTGTGCAGCGAGTAGGAGGAGGTGTCCGCCCCCTGGTCGTTTTTCTTGATGGAGGACTCGTCGGTCAGGTTGTACCAGACCGAGTCCAGGTCGCTGGCGGCCAGCTCCACATCGGCGCAGAGGAACATGGCGTCCACCCAGGGGCGCATCTCCTCGTCGCGCACAGAGCCGGTGTCCCACTGAAACTGGGCGGCCTTCAGGTAGCCCTTGTCGTTTTGCTCCACCCGCATCGTCAGCTGCCCCTCGCCGGCGGCAAACTTGGCGTTCCAGGTGTTTTCAGAGAAGGTCATGGCCTCCCAGTCGGCCGCCAGCCCCGCCTCCTGACAGGCGGCTTGGTAGCGCTCCATCAGCTCGGCGGCATCGATTTTTTTGCTGTGGCCCCGGCCGTTGAGAAAGTAGTTGACCACCCCCACCAACAGCACCGCCGCACAGCAGAGCAGCACGATGTTAAACAGCTTGCGTTTGGGACTTTGCTCGCCCATCTTCTCCCTCCTTTTTTCCCGGCCGGCCGCCGGCTGAATGCGGCCGCGCTGCCGTCGGCTCGAAGCGTGCAGCGGTATGGGTCGCGAGGCGGAGGAAAAACGAAATTTATCCATCTGCCGGGCCGTCCCGGTGCAATCGCATTGCGGCTATTATACCACGGTTTTCAGGTGAGAAAAAGGCCCCCTTCCCTCCCCCTATTTTATTTGTGGGCAAAAAAGAGGGCGGCCAGCCAAACCGGCCGCCGCCCCCTTGTGGATGTAGAGGAGTCTTTATTTGGCCCGCAGCTCGGTGCAGGTCTTTTCCGCCAGGGCCAGGGCGTCGGCGGTCACCTCGGGGGTGAAGTGGGGGTAGGGGCCGTACTGCAGCAGGTTGTACCCCGCGGCGATGTTGGCCATCACCGCCACCATCAGGTTGTCATACCCCTCGAAATAGGCGTACATGGCCGCCGCGGTGGAGCAGTTTCCACAGCCGGTCTGGTCCACGAACTCGCCGATGTCGATGCTGGGGGCAAAGGCGTACTTCCCCCCCGACACCATGTACGAGCCCTTGGAGCCCACCCGGTAGAAGCATGGTTTGCCGTACTCCAACAGTTTTTCGAGCACCGCCTCTTCGCTGTCCACCCCGAAAAAGGCAAAGGATTCAGGCCGGTTCATGGTGTACATATCCACCTTGTCGATGATTTTCCAGGTCTTTTCCCGCACCTCTGGGTCCACCAGACACTTGGTGGGGGGCTCCCACAGGATTTGACAGCCGGTCGCCCGCACCTCGTCCACCCGCTGCCAGAAGGGCTCCTTCTCGTGGCTGTCGATGTACATGGCCTTGGCCCCCTGGCAGACGGCCAGCACCTGGTCCGCGTTGATCCAGGTGGCCTCGCGGTTGCGGGCCTCAAACTCCGGCCCGTAGATGGAGTACTCGTAATAGGTGCCGTCCGGGTGGTACTTGACGATGTTGTAGTGGGTGTGTTCGAGCACCTTGCTCATCCCGTCCAACTTCATGTTGTTGCGGGCCATCCACTCGCCGTAGTACTCCTCAAAATCGTCCCCCACGTTGGAGACGTAGAGCACGTCGTCGGTGTAGGTGCGCACCCCCTCCAGCGAGAAGATGGCGCCCCCCAGGTGGCAATCGCTCTTGGTGCCGTCGGCAAAGACCACGTCGTTGGTGATGGTCATTCCCGCCACAATGTATTTCACAGCTGCTCCTCCTTTGCAACAGGTTTTCGTACACCCCCACTATACCAGCAGGGCCGCGGCCTTTTCAAGAGCCGCGGCCCACATTGTAGGGTTGCTGGAAATGAACCCCTATCTCTGGGTGTTTTGCACAAAGGGAAAGAAACTATTCAGAGAGGGCGTCGGTGTCCTCTCCCCCCATCTGACGGGCCGCCCAGAGGGAGCAGACACTCACCACCGCCACGGCCAGCAGGATGGCGGGCATGTCCCACCGGCACTGGCGAAAGAGGGCCAGCGCACAGCAGGCGAGGGAGGCCAGCGGTAGAGCAGCCAATCCAGCCAGGCGGGGGTCCGGCCCGCAAATCGCTTGATGAGGGTATATCCCAGGGATGCCAAAGCGATGAAGAGGGCCAGCATGTGCACCCCACAGCGCCCAGTCCCAGTAAAGGGCAGGGTGCCAGCAGAGCCGCCGCCTCCCTGTCCGCCATTCTGGCCGGCTCCCCCGCCGCCTTCTCCGTCGGGGCCGTCCATCTCAGCGTCAGCGGTGCGCTCCTTGAGGGTGTAGTCCAACTGCACCGTGGTGGTGTTGCCCACCGAGTCGGTGGCGGTGAAAAAGACGGTGTAACCGCCCGGCCGCGACCGGTCGATCCCCTCTGCGGGGCGGCCGTTCTGGTCAAAGAGCAACAGGCTGTAAACCAGTTCGCCATTGCTCTGTTGGGACTGCATGGGGTAGCGCCCCTTCATCCAGTCCAGCACCGCCGCCTTGTCCAGCTGTTCCTCCCGCACCCACTCGGTCAGGCTGTCCTTGATGTTCCAGTGCTTCTTCTGGCTGCCGGGCACCGGGTCGGGCAGGGGGATGGGGTCGGGCAGGGGGTGGTCCGGGTCGCTGGGCACCACCGCCGGGGGCGTTTTGCTGATGAGGTGGTACTTCAACTTGATGCTGACCCGGTTGCCGTCCTGGTCGGTGACGGTGTAGATGAGGACGTAGTCCCCCACCCG
>NZ_JAHLPK010000014.1:0-35005 GCF_018917875.1 Acetanaerobacterium sp. MSJ-12
GGGCCGGAGCGGCGGCAGGGGCCGGAGCAGGGGCAGCGGCGGGGGCCGGAGCGGGAGCGGGGGCAGCCACGGGGGCGGCGCCGGCGGCCAGCTCTTCCACAGCCACGTCGTAAGCGGTGCCGTTGACAGTTATGTTAAATCTTTTCATGGTGATACTCCTCCTCTATGTTGTTACAGCGGCATGTTGCCATGTTTTTTGGGCAGTTTGGCGACCCGCTTGCCCGCCAGCATCTCGGCGGCGCGGATCAGGGTGGCGCGGGTCTCGGCCGGGTCGATCACGCAGTCCACGTGGCCCTTTGCCGCCGCCTCAAAGGCGGAGGCGGTGGTGTCGATGTAGGCCTGCACTCTGGCGGCCCGCTCGGCCACCGGGTCGGCGGCCGCCTTGATCTCCTCGCCGTAGAGGATGTTCACTGCGGCCTCGGGGGCCAGGGTGGAGATGACGGCGGAGGGCCAGGCGACGGTCAGGTCGGCGGAGGCGTTTTTGCCGACCAGGGCCACATAGGCGGCGCCGTAGGCCTCGCCGGTGATGACGGCGATCTTCGGGCAGGTGGCCTCGGCGTAGACGTGGGCCAGGCGGGCCGCGTCGCGGATGCCGCCGGCCAGCTCGTCGGAGGAGCTCTCTTTAAAGCCCTTGCAGTTGAGCAGGGTGATGACCGGGATGGCGAAGCTGTCGCAGATGGAGACAAAGCGGGCGATGCGGGCGCTGGCGCCCTTGCACAGCCGCTGGTCGCCGCCCACGGTGGCCACCACGCCCACGGCCTGTCCGGCCAGGGTGGCCAGGGCGGTCACGGCGTTGGGGGCGTTCTCCAAGAAGGTGACGTTCCCCTCGTCAAAGATGCTCTCGATGACTTCTTTGGCGTCGTAGGAGGACAGGTCCTCGCAGGCGGCCCGCAGCTTCTCGGCGGCAGCGGGCTCGTCGTACTCGCAGTAGGGGGCCTCGGAGAGGTTGTTGAGGGGCAGCATGGAGACGATCTTCTTGGCCTCCTCGACGGCGGCCATGTCGTCCTCGGCCACCAGCTGCACCACCCCGCTGCGCACGGCGGCCTCGGCCTTGCCGGCGCCCTCGACCTTGTCGCCGGCAGCGCTGGAGACAAAGGGAGCAGTCAGGAAAAACTCGGCGTCTTTGGCCATGATGACCAAGTCGGCGTTGGCGGCCATCAGGGCAGAGGTGCCGGCGCAGACCCCGGCGATGACCGCGATCTGGGGGACCACACCCGAGAGGGCGGCCGAGCGCTGCAGCATCTCCCCGTAGGCGGCGAGCACCTCGCTGTTCTCGGCGATGCAGGCGCCCTTGGAGTCGTAGATGCCCACCACGGGCACCCCCACCTTGGCGGCCATCTCGTACACCTTGGCGATCTTGGCGCCGGTGGCGGCCGAGACGGCGCCGCCCGCGACCGAGCTGTCCTGCGAGAAGGCGAAGACCGAGCCGCCGTTTACCATGCCGTACCCGGTGACCACGCCCGCGCTCTCACAGCCCGCCTTGGCAAAGGCGTCCAGCTCGACAAAGCTGCCCTCGTCAAAGAGCCGGTCCAGCCGCGCATAGGCCACCGACTCTCTGTCCAATTTGCCGCTTTGCTCTGAGAGAATTTCCAGTCTGCTTTTTGGACTCATCGTTGTTCCTCCATTTCTTTTTATGTCAAGTAGCAGTGAATAGCAAAATCAAATACAGTATACAGCATTGCCGAAAAAATAACAAGGTGCCGCCCGTCAGTTTTTACAGTTTTTGCAGGTCTCGAAGAAGGCGGCGATGCCCCCGGTCTCCCCCACTTGGCAGACGGTGTAGCCCAGGGCGGCAAAGGCGGCGGCGGCCACCTCGTCGGCGGGGCCGTAGTCCAGGTAGCCCCGGCGCTCGAAGTAGTCCAGGCAGGCGCGAAAGACCCCGTCGACCACCGGCAGCTCGGCATAGGCGGGGGCCCCCAGCAAGACGGTGTTCCCCCGCAGGGAAAAGGCGCAGGAGGCGAGTGTCTGCCCCCCCTCGGCGGCGGCAAAGCGCTCCCCCGCCCGCTGGATGCGGATCACTTTCTCTCCCCCGGGCCGCTCAAACCGGCCGCCCCCCGCAGGGCCGCCACCTCCTGTTTGGTGAGGGGGCGGTAGGTGCCGGGCTTGAGCATCCCCAGCTTGAGGGGGCCGAAGGCGGTGCGCTTGAGGCGGGCGACCTCCAGCCCCACCTCCTCGCACATCTTGCGGATCTGGCGGTTGCGCCCCTCGCGGATGACGAACTCCAGCACACAGCGGCCGGGCTGCTTGTCCAGCACCCGGATGGTGGCGGGGGCGGTCTTGCGCCCGTCGATGTAGACGCCGTCGCTCATGGCGACGATCTGCTCGTCGGACGCGTCGGGGCGGACGGTGACCCGGTAGGTCTTGGAGACCTTTTTGCTGGGGTGCATCATCAGGTTGGCGAAGGCACCGTCGCTGGTGAAGAGCAGCAGCCCCTCGGAGTTTTTGTCCAGCCGGCCGATGGGGTAGACCCGCTCCCCCACCCCGGCCATCAAATCGGCCACGCAGCGGCGGCCCTGCTCGTCCTGCAGGGTGGTGACATAGCCCCGGGGCTTGTGCAGCATCAGGTACTGGTACTCAGCTTTGGGGGCGCCGTTCACCCGCTCCCCGTCCAGGGTGACCAGGTCTTTGCGGGGGTCGATCTTGTCCCCCAGGCGGGCGGGGTGGCCGTTGACCTTCACCCGGCCGCGCTGAATGTACTCCTCGGCCTTGCGCCGAGAGCAGACGCCCCACTGGGACATGGCTTTTTGCAGTCGTGTATCTCTAGGCATAATATCCTCCTTTGGCCATACATTTATATTTTACCATGTTTTTGGCCGCAGCACCACGCCATTTTGTAAAATGTCTGCGCCCAGATCCACCCTTTGCCGTCGGCTCTCCCTTCCCGGGGCAAAAAAGAGCGGGCGCCGGGGACTTGCCGTCCCGAGCGCCCGCCCCCCTTTGGCCCCCTACACCCGGATGGGAAGGCCGTACCGGTCCCGAAAACTGCCGGCGAAAAGGCTGACCCCGTCGATGACCCAGCCGATGCCGCACAGGCCGAAGGTGAACAGGTAGAGGAGCCCCATCCCCACCTTGCCGGCGTAAAACTGGTGCGCCCCCAGGTAGCCCAGCAGCAGCCAGAGGAGGATGGCCACCCACCTGCTCTTGGGGCTTGCCGCCTGCACCGGCTGCTGTACCGGCACGCGGGGCTGCGGGATCGAGAACACCGGCCTGGGCGGGGGCGCCCCCCAGCCAGGATCCACAGGCGGGGGCGCGGCCGGCCCCTGCGGGGGCAGCACCGTGCCGCAAAATTTGCAGACCCCGTCCAGTCCGATCTCCGCGCCGCAGTTGTCACACTTCACGCACATCTCCCCCTCTGTACTTTTTCATGGTCTATGATAGCACAAAACACCCGTTTTTGCACCCCTGCGGGCCCATTTCACCCGCCGCCAAAGCAGGTGGGCGGCATCGGCCCCAAAAGGGCGTCGCACCGGCGCGCGGCCCAGGGAACGGTTGCACCGGGCGCGCGGCCGCCGGCAAACTGGCAATCGAGAATGCCGGTCCGCGCCGCCTCTATTCAGAAATCGTCTTTTTCTTTGCGCCTTCCTCTCCATTCAGGAGGCCTTCCGCCAGCGCCGTTTGCCCCCGGTGGAAGCAGGGGGTCAGCCGCTCAAGCGACAGAGGGGGGGAGGGCGAAAAACGCCCTCCCCCCTTTTTTGACAGAGAAGTGCCGACAGCCGCCGGCAAACGCCCCTTTGGATGCTCCCCCCAGCCGCCTGGGAGGGGGACCCTCTCCCCGCAGGGACGTCCCCCTGCCGCTCCCTCAATTTTTGATGGGATAGCCGTGTTGATCTTTAAAGGTGCCGGCGAAAAGGCTGATGCCGTCCACCAACCAGCCGATGCTGAAAAGCCCGGCGGTGAAGAAATAGATCAGCCCCATCTTCATCTTGCCGGCGTAGAACTGGTGCCCCCCAAAGAGGCCAAAAATCAGCCAGATGACGATGGCCACCACCTTGCTTTTGTCGCTCACCTGCTGCGCCACCGGCTGATAGACCGGCTGCACCACTGGAGCGACCGCTGGCGTGACCAGGGGCGGGACCACTTCCGCCCCCGGCGCCGTCCCGTAGTAGTTGATGGTCACGTTCTGCACCGTTTCCTTCTGCGGCGCGGTATGGCCGCAGAACTTGCAGACGGTGGCCTCGCCCATCTCTGCGCCGCAATTCTCGCACTTCATCTTCCGTCTCCTCCTCTACACCGTTTTCTTTCGACATATTTTAGCATAAAACAACAATTTATACAAGATGCTGGCAGTGTATTTTAGAACGGAAAATGGCGGAAAAAATATTTTACCGGCCCTTTTTTTGAAAGAGGCCCAGCAGCCACTGCCAAAAGCCCTTTTTGGGGGTCTCCTTGGCCGCCACCCCCTGGGAGGCGACGATCTCCACCCGCAGGGCCTCCCCCTCCCCCGCGGTGTAGAGGATCTCCCCCACCACCTGGCCCTCCGCCACCGGGGCGTAGAGGAAGGGGGGCAGGTTGACCGTCTTTTTCAGGGAGCTGCCGTCCTTCAGGAGGAGCTCTTCCAGGTCGCTCTCCACCCGCACCGGCACCGTCTCCGCCGTCCCCCCGACCACGTCCAGGGTGGCCACGTAGGTGGGGTCGGTGGGCCGCCGGTCACCGGTGCCGAAGCCGTAGTCCATCAAGTCCTTGTGCACCCGCCAGTCGTCGTAGCAGTGCAGGGTGACGCAGATGAGGGTCGCCCCGTCCCGGGTGGCGGCCGAGACCAGGCATCGGCCGGCCTTTTTGGTGAAGCCGGTCTTCATCCCCACCGCCCCCTCCATCTCCCGCAGGAGGCGGTTGGAGTTGCGCAGGTGCCAGCGGGTGCCGCTGACAGCGATGGCCGCCTCCGAGCTCCCGCAGATGGCGGCAAAGTCGGGGTTTTGCAGGGCCGCCCGCGCCAGGATGGCCATGTCGTAGGCGCTGGAGTAGTGCGCGTCGTCCGGCAGCCCCGAGGGGTTTGTAAAGTGGGTGTCCGCCATCCCCAACTGGGCGGCCTTCTCGTTCATCCGCTCCACAAACTGGTCCCCCGCCACCACCGAGGCCACGCAGGCCGCTGCGTCGTTGCCCGATTTGAGGAGCATCCCGGTCATCAGGTCCCGCAGGGTCAACTGGTCCCCCGCCTTGAGGCCCAGCATGCTCCCCTCGGTGTTCACGTCCTCGGCCGAGACGGTGTAGAGCTGGTCCAGCGGCCCGCTCTCGGCCGCCAGCAGCCCGGTCATGATTTTGGTGGTGCTGGCCATGGGCAGCTGGGCGTGGATGTCCTTGCCCGCAAACACCTCGCCGGTGTCGGCGCTCATGAGGATGTAGGCGTCGGCCTCCACCTTGGGGAGGACCGGGTCCCCCGCTTCCTGTTCCCCTTCGGCCCCCCTCGCCTCCCCCCCAAAGGAGAAGAGGAGGAGCCCCGCCAGCAGCAGGGCCACCCCTCGGCGGGCGGCCTGGCGGTCCCAGGCCCGCTCCCAACTCGCCCCCCTCCGGGGCCGTCTGTCCGGTTTTGCCGCTGTCTCTCTTCTCTTCAAAAAAACCACCTGCCCATTCAAAAAATCCTATGCGGAGGGCCGCTCCGCCATGACAGCCTGGCCGCCATTTCAAATTTTTGCCGCCGGGCGCAACTCGGGGCCGGTTTGCGGGAAGACTATCTCTGCACCCACGATCCGCTTTTAACTTTTAAAAGAGGGAGGAATCAACCGTGAACGATCCGCGCCAAAACCAGTGGCCGGTCGACCCGGAGGACGACGAGGCGCTCTACTTCGACATGCTGGGGGTGGCCTCCAGCACCGAGACCACCGGGCTGACCCCCACGCCCCCCATCACCGGGGCCGCGGTCCAGTCTTACAGCGAGCTCTCCGACGTCCCCCTGGCCAAAGACCGGATGCCCGAGTTGGAGGGGGAGGAAAAGTGCCCCCGCGACCCCCTCAACGGCGAGGGAGACCGCTAGCTCCAGCCGGACGGCAAAAAAAGGGACAGGCCCAATGGCCTGTCCCTTTTTGCTCTGTTCGTGGGTGCGCCGCCGCTCAAAACTCGGGGAAGCGCAGCTCCCCCTCCATGGGGGCGGGGTCGGGGGCGCCCTTTTCCGGCTGCGGCCCGCCCTTGGCGCCCTCTTTCTTGGCGGCGGCCTTGGAGACGATGCCCGAGACCCGGTCCACCACGCCGGGGACCATGTTCACCAGCCGGTCGGCGGTGGTGTCCGACTTCTTGGTGAACTCCAGCAGCCGCACGTCGTCGCCGTTGACCACCAAAAAGCCCACCGGGGAGACCGAGAGGCCCGCCCCGCTGGCCCCGCCGAAAACCTGTTTGGGGGTCTTGGTGGGGAAGTCGCTCCCCCCCGAGGCAAAGCCGAGGGAGACCTTGGAGACCGGGATGATGACCCCGCCCTTCCCTACCGGGATGGGCTCGCCGATGATGGTGTTGCCGTCGATCATCTCTTTGATCTTGTTCATCGCCGTATCAATGAGGCCTTGAATGGGATGTTCGCTCATTTGTGTGCACCGCCTTTATCTTCCTTTGCGCCCGGCTTGTCCGGGGCCTTGACACTTCTATTTTGGAGCAATTTGACGGCGACTATTCCCGCCGTTATCAATAGTATAATCGGTAGCGCCACGATTTGGAAGGACAAATCCAAAAAAAATTCCGGCTCGGAGAAGTTGGGCTCCACCTGCACCCGGTCAAACCGGCAGTCAAAGGTGTTGGCCACCAGCCCCAGGCAGGCGTGGACGATCCCCCCCACCTGGCCGTAGAGGACGGCCGTCTCGTGGGGCTCGTCGTCCCCCACCCGCAGCCGCAGGTCAAAGCGGCGCAGGTGGATGTGCCGGGTCAAAAACCGCAGCCCCGAAAGGGTGGAGCGGAGGATGTCCATCACCAGCCCCAGCTGTTGGGAGAGGGGGGTCTTCTTTCCGCCCTTCCCCTTCTTGCCCTTTCCCTTCGCGGCCCGCACCTCGTCCTCCTCCGCCTGTTCGGCCTCCTCGGCACCCTTGAAGGGGTAGACGGGGAAGCGCAAAAAGAGGTAGCGGAGGGTGGCCCGCTGCTCCTCCAGGCCGATCTCGACCTGGATTTTTAGGGGAATGAGCAGCAAAACCGCCAACAGCAGGAGAAGGCCCAGGAGGATCCGCCCGATCCACACCCACACCATGGCACGTTCCCTCCTCTCCCCTTCTCTGCGAGCGGCGGCCGCAGCAGCCGGTCACCGCACTCCGCCCGGGTGATGTTTGTCCCCCTTGCGGGGATCGCGCGTCAGCTCTCGGCCGGCTCCTCCGTTTCCTCCGCCCCTTCCGCCGACTCCTCGGCGGCCAGTTCGGCAAACCGCTCCACCTGGGGCAGGTCCTCCAGGGAGCGCAGGCCGAAACAGCGCAGAAAGTTGTCGGTGGTCTTGTAGGCCATGGGCCGGCCGGGCAGGTCCAGCCGCCCCTGTTCGGCCACCAGCCCCTTCTCCACCAGGTTGACCACGGTGGAGGAGCTGTCGATCCCCCGCACCTGTTCAATGAAGGAGCGGGTCACCGGCTGGTTGTAGGCGATGATGGCCAGCACCTCGAAGGCCGCCTGGGAGAGGGGGGTGTTGCGCTTGACGTCCAGGGCGCGCTTGACCTCCTCGGAATAGGCCTTCTTGGTGGCCAGCTGGTAGCCCTCCCCCAGTTGGAGGAGGGCCAGCCCGCTGCCGGGCCGCTCGCAGTCGTCCTGTATGAGTTTGCACACGTTTTTGACGGTGGAAACCTCGATCTCCAAAATTTCGGAGAGCTTTTTGGGGCTGAGGGGCTCGGCGTAGGCGAACAAGACCGCCTCCACCGCCCCCTTGGCGTGGTTGATGTCCATTGGGGTCTCCCCTCCCTATCTCTTCTTTCCCCTCAGGGTGATGGCGCCGCTCTCGTCGTCCAGGGCGATGCGGCCGCCCTTGATGAGTTCCAGCACCGCCAGAAAGGTGGCCACGTTCTCGGTCTTTTCGTACTGGCGGCCAAAGAGGGTCTGCAGCCGCAGCCCCGCCGACTTGGTCAGCCGCCGCAGCACAAAGACGATGCGGGAGGAGACCGAGACCACCCGCTTGGCCACGATCCCCGAAAAGCTGGACTTGGGGGGCGCCTGTTTGCGCAGGATCTTCCCCCGCAGGGCCGCCAGGGCCGCCAGCAGCTCTTCGGGCTGGTGGCGGCGGGTGTAGAGCAGGTCTTTGGGGGCGGGCAGCTGGTTGCGCACAAAGTGGGCCAGGGG
This sequence comes from Acetanaerobacterium sp. MSJ-12, assembly GCF_018917875.1. NCBI lineage: Bacteria > Bacillati > Bacillota > Clostridia > Eubacteriales > Oscillospiraceae > Acetanaerobacterium > Acetanaerobacterium sp. MSJ-12. The sequence continues at coordinate 8,227 of NZ_JAHLPK010000014.1, forward strand.
ATCGTACTGCCCCCGCAGCTCCCCGGCGATCTGCCGGCAGATCTGGTACTCGATGAGCTGGCCCTGCAGCTCGGCCTTGAGCTGCTCCCGCTCCTCCTCGTGGCGGGGGAGGAGGAGGACCGTCTTCATGTAGACCAGGCGGGAGGCCATCTCCAAAAAGTCGCCGGTGAGCTCCATGTCCAGCTGCTCGGCCCGCTCCATATATGCGGTGTACTGGTTGACCAGCTCGGCGATGTTGATGTCGTAGAGATCCAACTTGTGCTTGGAAATCAGGTGGAGGAGCAGCTCCAGCGGCCCCTCGAATTGCGGCAGGGTAAAGTTGACTTCGGCCACCTGCTGTCCCCCTCCTCTCTCAAGTGGTAATTGGTCGCGTCAGACGATGGCCCGGGCGATCAGGTCGATAAAGCCGGTGAGGAAGCCCAGCCCCTTGTAGATGAAGCTGGTGAGAAACTGGATGGGCCAGTCCAAAAAGCCCAGCAACAACAGCATCAGCACCGCCAGGGAGATGTAGGTCTGGTACTCCTGCAGCTTGTAGGTGACGTGGGCAGGCACGAAAAAGGCCAGGATGCGAAACCCGTCAAAGGGGGGCACCGGCAACAGGTTGATGACGGCGATGGAGATGTTGATCTGGGCGATGAGCCCCAGCATCTGGATGAGGAAGAGGTAGAAGGCCGAGCCCAGCAGGGCGGGCACCATCAGGGCGACAAGGCTCATCACCTTCACCAGGGCGATGAGTACCAGGGCCAGCAGGACGTTGGCCATCGGCCCCGCCAGGGCGGTGAGGGCCAGCCCCTTTTTCTGGTTGCGGTAGAAGTAGGGGTTGATGGGGGTCTTGCCCCAGCCGATGCCTGTGAGCAGCATGCAGAGGCTGCCCAGGGGGTCCAGGTGGGCGATGGGGTTGAGGGTGAGGCGGCCCTGGTTCTTAGCCGTGGGGTCCCCCAGCTTATAGGAGACCAGGGCATGGCCGAACTCGTGCACCGGGATGACGGTGAAGAGGGCGATGACCCGGACGATGACCGTCACAAGAAGTTGTTGCATGAGGAGGGTGTTCCCCTTTCCGATCTTTCAAATTGCCGGGCGCGCAGCCCCGTCCCGCGGGGGCGCGCCCGGCCCGATGCTGTCTATTATATCGGTTTGCCGCCAAAAAAACAATAGCGGCCCCCGGCGTTTTTTGAAATTGGGGCTTGCTTTTGGATGCAGATTCTGTTAAAATACATTCGTTGACTTCTAGAATGTTCTTATTGTAGGGAGGTGCAGATAGATGGCAAAATGCGATATCTGTGGCAAAGGCGTGACCTTCGGCATCAAGGTCTCTCACTCGCACCGGCGTTCCAACAAAGCTTGGAAACCCAATGTCAAACGCGTGAAGGCGGTTGTCAACGGCACTCCTTGTCGCGTAAACGCCTGCACCCGTTGCTTGCGTTCCGGCAAAGTGACCCGCGCAATCTAACCTGGGCAGACGGCAAAGGCCAGACCGATTTCGGTTTGGCCTTTTTTGTCGTCTCGATCTCCCCTGCCGCCGCCCCCGCTTCCCCTTTTGCGGCTATGGGAGACAAAGGCAAGGGAAAAGGGGAAGATGAAAGAAAAAAGAGGGCCGCTGCCGGCGTGTTTGCCGGCGGCGGCCCTCCCCTTTTTTGCGGGTGTCCCCTACTCCCCGAACCAGACCTGTTCGCTCTCGTGCTTGCGGGGCCGGCTCATGAGGTTTTTGATCCCCTGGCGGCAGTCGAGGCCGTTATAGAGCACCTGGAACATCTGCTCGACGATCGGCATCTCCACCCCGGCCTGCAAGCTCAGCTCCCGGGCCACCAGGGTGGCGGTGTAGCCCTCGACGGTCATCCCGATCTGCTTGATGGCGTCGGTGGCCGCCATCCCCTGGCCGATGAGGAGGCCACAGCGGCGGTTGCGCGAGTGCATGCTGGTGCAGGTGACGATCAGGTCCCCCACCCCGGTGAGGCCGGCGAAGGTCTCGCTGCGCCCGCCCATGGCCACCCCCAGCCGGGCGATCTCGGACAGGCCGCGGGTCATGAGGGCCGCCTTGGCGTTGTCCCCCAGCTTGAGGCCGTCGCTGATGCCGGCGGCCAGGGCGATGACGTTTTTCAGCGCCCCGCCCAGCTCGACCCCCACCACGTCGTCGTTGAGGTAGATGCGCAGGTTGGGGTTCATCAGCACCGTCTGCACGTACTCGGCGTTGGCCCTGACCTTGCAGGCGGCGACGATGGTGGTGGGCACCCCGCGGGCCACCTCCTCGGCGTGGGAGGGGCCCGAGAGGGCCACCACCTGGTGGCCGCCGATCTCGGACTCGATGACCTGGGTCAGCCGCAGCTGGGTGCCGTTTTCCAGCCCCTTGGCCACGTTGGCCAGCACCGCCCCCTCCGGCACGTGGGGGGCGACCTTTTGGGCGGTGGAGCGCACCGCCTGGCTGGGCACGGCAAAGAGGAGCAGCTGCGCCCCCTCGGCCACGGCGAGGTCGGTGCTCACCCCCACGTCGGGTTCCAGCACCACCCCGGGCAGCAGCTTTTTGTTCTCCCGCTCGTAGGTGAGCAGGTCCACCTCCTCCTGGAAGGGGGACCAGAGGGTCACCTCGTTGCCGTAGGAGCGGGCCATCACCGCCAGGGAGATGCCGAACCCACCGGCGCCCAAAATCACGATCTTTGCCATCTGTACAACCGCCTTTCCCCGGGGCGAACGCGCCCCGCTGTATTACAGGGGCCTCCCCTATTTCTGCACCTTCTCTTTTTTCTTGCCGAAGCGGTTCTCCTCGCCCCGCAGCAGCCGCCCGATGTTGGAGCGGTGCATGAAGACGATGATGGCCGCAAAGATCACCGCGCAGATGGTGACGGTGACCGGGTCGCGCCCCAGGGCGCGGGAGACGAAGTAGGTGATGACCGGGTAGCACAGGGCCATGACGATGGAGCCCAGGGAGACGATCTTGCTGGTGAAGGTCACCGCCGCAAAGACCACCGCCGTCAGGGCCACCGAGATGGGGTCGATGAGGACCGCCGCCCCCGCCGAGGTGAGCACCCCCTTGCCCCCCTTGAAGTGGAAGTAGAGGGGGAAGATGTGTCCCAGCACCGCAAAGTAGCCCCCCAGATAGGCCCCGTAGATGGGGTCGAGCCCCAGGGCATACTGAAAGACCAGCCGCCCGAGGAGCACCGAGATCGCCCCCTTGGAAAAGTCCCCCACCGCCACCAGGGCGGCCGCGCCCTTGCCGGCGGTGCGTAGCACGTTGGTCATCCCCGCGTTGCCGCTGCCGTACTTGCGCACGTCGTCCTTTAAAAAGACCCTGCCCACGATGACCGCCCAGGAGACGCTGCCCAGCAGGTAGGAAACCAGCGCCACCCCGGCCATCCAGAGAATCTGTGTCGCCGTCATCTCAAAACCCCTCTCAACTGTGTTTTTACAGCCCAAAAGAGCCCCGCCTTCCCCGCCGGGGCTCCCTCTTCTTTTTTCCCATTGTACCACAGAGATGGAAAAAATGCGGCCCTTTTTAGGGGGAAGGCCCATTCTTTTTTCCTTGCCTCTGCCCCGGAGTTCCCTCTCTCCCGGGGCTACTCCCCCCGCTGCCGCACCGACAGGCGGATGGGGGTGCCCTCCAGGTCGTACTGCTCGCGGATCTGGTTTTCCAGATAGCGCTGGTAGGAGAAGTGGAAGAGCTCCTTGTTGTTGACAAAGCAGACGAAGTGGGGCGGGTTGGTGGAGGCCTGGGTCATGTAGTAGATCTTCAGCCGCTTGCCCTTGTCGGTGGGGGGCTGCACCCGGGCGGTGGCGGCGGCGAGGATGTCGTTGAGCACCCCGGTGGTGATGCGCAGGGAGTTGTTCTGGTGGGCCTTGACCACCTTTTCAAAGAGCTGGCCCAGCCGCTGCCCGGTGAGGGCGGAGAGAAAGACCATGGGGGCGTAGGGCATGAAGGAGAAATCCTCCTGCAACTGTTTGCGAAAGGCCTGCATGGTGTGGGTGTCCTTCTCCACCGCGTCCCACTTGTTGACGGCGATGACGCAGGCTTTGCCCTGCTCGTGGGCGTAGCCGGCCACCTTGGAGTCCTGCTCGGTAAAGCCCACGGTGGCGTCGATGACCATCACCGCCACGTCGGCCCGATCCACCGCCATGAAGGCCCGCAGCACCGAGTAGCGCTCCACCGAGTCGTCCACCTTGTTCTTGCGGCGGATGCCCGCCGTGTCGATGAAGACGAACTTGCCGTAGCGGTTTTCCACCCGGGAATCCACCGCGTCCCGGGTGGTGCCGGCGATGTCGGAGACGATCATCCGGTCCTCCCCCAGGACCTTGTTGATGAGGGAGGACTTGCCCGCGTTGGGCTTGCCGATGACCGCCACCTTGATGGCGTCCTCGTCCTCGTCCTCCTCCGCCTGGCCGGGCAGCTCGTCCACCACCGCGTCCAGCAGGTCGCCGGTGCCGTGGCCGTGGACCGAGGAGACGGGCAGCGGCTCGCCGATGCCCAGGTTGTAAAACTCGTAGAACTCGGCCGGGAGGCCGCCCACGCTGTCGCACTTGTTGACGCAGAGGACCACCGGCCGCCGGGATTTGTGGAGCATGGCCGCCACCTCCATGTCGGTGGCGGTGACCCCGTCGGGCAGGGAGACCACGAAGATGATCACGTCGGCGCTGTCGATGGCCAGTTGGGCCTGCCGGCGGATGTGCGAGAGGATGACGTCGTCGGAGTGGGGCTCGATGCCGCCGGTGTCCACCAGCAGAAAGGTGCGCCCGCCCCAGTTGCAGTCGTAAAAGATGCGGTCCCGGGTCACACCGGGGGTGTCCTCCACAATGGCCAGACGCTGGCCGATCAATTTGTTAAACAGGGTGGATTTGCCCACATTGGGCCGCCCCACCACCGCCACTACCGGTTTGCTCATTGCGCATTCCCTCCCAACACGGCCTGTATGAAGCCGTATCCGTCGTTTTCCACCAGGGTCAGTTTGGCGCCCAGGCGCGCTTCCAGCGCCTCTCTGGGCACGTCGTCCAAAAATTTGTCCTGCTCGTGGCGGAGCATGCAGGTGGGCACCAGCACCCGGTCGGAGAGGAGCTTGCCCCCCGCCTGCCGCTCGATGTCGGTGGCGGTGACCAGCCCGGCCACCGTCACGTTGCCGCCGAAATACTCGTTTTCGATCACGTGTACCCGCGCCTGCAGACCGGGCACCCGCCGGGCCAGCGCATCCACCATCCCGCGGATGTAGTCGGCCGCGCAGACCCCGGTGATCAGGTCGCAGGGGGATGTCTGCACCGGGGCTTCCAGCCGGGCCAGCTCGCTCTCAAACTCCTCCAACAGCAGGGCGGTCATCCCCACCCCGTTTTGCAGCTGCTCGAAGTCGCCGTAGTAGCCGCTGTCGGGGAGCGGCCGCCCGGCGAGGATGAAGAACTCGTCCCCCGGGTAGATGAGCCGGGTGCCGTGTTCCTTTAAAAAGGCGTCGGTGAAGCGGTGGATCTGGTCCAGCACCGCCCCCGCCCCCGCCGGGGTGAAGGGGGTGAGCTGGCAGAGCCCTTGGCGGTATTTGGTCAGCCCCACCGGCACCACCGACACGCTGGACACGCTGGGCCAGAGGGCCCCCAGGTCGGCCATGGTCCGCTCCAGCTCCGCCCCGTCGTTGTAGCCGGGGCAGAGGACGATCTGGCAGTTGAGGCGGATGCCCGCCTGCGCCAGTTGGCGCAGGTAGTCGAGCTTCTCCCCCGCAAAGCGGTTGCCCATCATCTCCCGACGCAGGTCGGGGTTGGTGGTGTGCACCGAGACGTTCACCGGGCTGATGTGCATCCGCTTGATGCGGTCGATCTCCCGCTGGTGGAGGTTGGTCAGGGTGACGTAGTTGCCGAAGAGGAAGGAGAGCCGCTCGTCGTCGTCCTTGAAATAGAGGGTCTCCCGCATCCCCGGGGGCATCTGGTCCACAAAGCAGAAGATGCAGTTGTTGGTGCAGGAGTGCTGCTTATCCATCAAGTAGGTCTCGAATTCCAGGCCCAGGTCCTCGTACTCGTCCTTCTCGACGATGACGCCCTGCAGCTCTCCCCCGCTCTCAAACTCCAGCTCCACCTCGGTCTCGCTGGAGTAGAACTGGTAGTCCAGCACGTCCCCGATCTCGTTGCCGTTCACCTTCAGCAGACGGTCGCCCGCCTGAAACCCCGCCTCCTCGGCCGGGGAGCCGGGGATGACCCGGGTCACAGTCACTGCCATCTCTGCCTCTTCACGCCCTTCCCTAAGCGGGCCGCCAACGCGCGCGGCCCCTCTCTATCAGAATGCCCCGCCGGACGGGGCCAATCCACGAAAAAAAGAGAGGGACCACCCTCTCTTTATCTCTGAGGAAGCTTACGCTTCCTTTTTGATGATCTCTTTGCCTTTGTAGAAGCCGCAGTTGCCGCACACTCTGTGAGGGGCTTTCAGCTCGCCGCATTGCGGGCATTTGGAAAACGCGGGCATCTCCAATTTCCACACGTTGGAGCGGCGTTTGTCCCTTCTGGCTTTGGACAACTTTCTCTTTGGTACTGCCAAGTTCAGCACCTCCTTAACATTGGTCTTTCTGGAAAAAAACTATTGCAATAGCTCTTTTAAAGCTTCCAGGCGGGGGTCGATCTGCCTTTTGTCGCAGCCGCAATCACCCTGGTTCAGGTTCGCCCCACAGAGGGGGCAGAGGCCTTTGCAGTCCTCCCGGCACAGAAATTTGAGTGGGAAATCCAGCCGGAGGTCGGTGATGGCGACCTGGTCCAGATGGACGGCATCACCGTCGACAATGATGTCTTCATCGGGACCATTGGGCGACTCCTTGACGAGGGTGTGGGTGTACCGGTACTCGAACGCCCGGGAAATGGGGTCGAGACAGCGGTCGCACACCGTCTCCACCCGGCCGCTCACCGCAAAGTGGAGTTCGGCGATCTGGGCGCGGTTGACCGCCTCTCCCACAATGTGGAGGGAGGCCTGCCGGTCGTCGTCGCCGTAGAACTCGCTCTGGGGAACTTGCAGGGTGTAGTCGAAGGGGAGGTGAAGCCCCTCCTCCGCAAGCAGGCGCTTTACGTTTAAAAGCATAGTGACTCCTTAGTCCGCCACAGACTTATTATATAGACTCCCCCTGGGGTTGTCAACGAAAATCCGCGGCTTTTTTCCTTGTTTTCTCAAATTTTTGCGGGTTTTTGGCACCGGGCCTAGACCAGGGCGCGGATCAGGCTGCCCCTGTCCCCCGGCAGCAGGTCGATGACCGGCAGGTCGATCATGGTGTAGGCCCCCGGCGCGCGCTTGCAGGCGGCCCGGGCCGCGCAGACGAGCACCTGGGCGGTGAGGGCGGGGTTGTTGATCGACATATTGAACTCGAAGTTCTGGTTGTGGGTGGTGCCGCTGACCCCTTTGCGCACCAGGTTGACCCCGTGGCCGGTGTCGATGAGGGCCTTCACGTCTTCCACCTGGGCGACGTGGGTCTCGTCGTGGACAAAGTAGGGGTCTGCCAGGACGGCGGCCTTCACCGCCGCGAAGTCGGCCCCCTCTTTGAGCTGGACATAGACCATCCGCCGGTGGACGCCGGTGCCGGTGGGGATGGTCATGGACAGGGCGTTCTCCACCCCGGGGATGGCCTTGACCGCCACCGTGTGCCCCATGCTCATGCCGGGGCCGAAGTTGGTGTAGGTGATCCCCTTGGGGGCCAGCCCCTGCAGCAGGGCCCGCACCACCGAGTCGCTGCCCGGGTCCCACCCGGCCGAGACCACCGCGGCCGCCCCGCCGGCCTGGGCCACCGGGGTCAGCTCCTCCACCAGATCCCAGATGCCGGTGTGGATGTCGTAGCTGTCCACGGTGTTGATCCCCTGGGCCAGGTACTCCTTGGCGTACTGGGGCACCGCCCGGGTGGGGGTGCAGAGGATGGCCACCTGGGGCTTTTCGGGCAGCTCCTTCACGTCGGCTGCCACCGGCACCCCGGCCAGATCGGCGGAGAGGCCCTGGCGGCTGGCCCCTCTGCGCACCAGCCCCACCAACTGAAAGTCCTCGGCGGCCTGCACCGCCTCGACGGCGGCCCGGCCGATGTTGCCGTAGCCGACAATTGTCGCTTTGATCATCTTCATCGCACTCCCTTTTCCCATATTTGCCCGGCGGCCCCGGAGATGGACCGGCCGGCCGCCGCTGATCGCGCAAAGACAGTGTACCCCATTTTTGCCCCCCTCGTCAATACGAAAGAGGGGGGATGGGGGCGCCGCCTATTCCCCCGCCCGCCCGGCGGGGACCGCCTCCGCCTCCTCGGCCTTTCGCAGCGGCTTCCAGACGGTGGCCAGCATGGTCAAATAGCAGGCCGACCCGCCCACGAAGTTGGAGACCGGCTCGGCCAGAAAGACCCCGATGACCCCCAGGCCGCCAATGCGGGGCAGGAGGACGGTCAGGGGCACCACGATGATGGCCTTGCGCAGCAGGGAGAAAAAGACCGCCTGTTTGGAGCGGCCCAGGGCCACAAAGGTGGACTGCCCCGCCATCTGAAAGGCCATCATGAAGTAGCCGAAGAAGTAGACCCCCAGGGCCTGGGCCCCCTTGCCCACCAGCTCGGGGTCGCTGCTGAAGAGGTGGATGAACGGCTGGGGAAAGAGCATCAGCACCAGCCAGGCCGCCAGGGTGTAAACCACGCAGACCACCGACATGAAGCGGATGCCGCTGCGCACCCGGCGGTACTCCCTGGCGCCGTAGTTGTAGCCGATGACCGGCTGGGCGCCGTTGGTCAACCCGTTCATCGGCATGCTCACCACCTCGCGCACCGAGTTGGCCACCGTCATGATCCCCACGTAGAGGTCGCCCCCGAACTGCTGCAGGTTGATGTTGCAGACGATCTGCACCAGGCTGTTGGTGATGGCAAAGCAGAAGGAGCTCATCCCCAGGGAGACGATCTCCCCCACCAGCTTCCAGTCCAGTTTCATGGTCTTTTTTTGCAGCCGGTAGATGGCCTTTTTGCCGGTGAGGAAGCGAAACACCCAGGCGGCCGAGAGGAATTGGGAGATCACCGTGGCCAGGGCCGCCCCCTGCACCCCCATGTGGAGGACAAAGATGAACAGCGGGTCCAGGAGGATGTTGGTCACCGCCCCCAGGAGGACGGTCATCATCCCCATCTTGCCAAAGCCCTGGGAGTTGATGAAGCTGTTCATCCCCAGCCCCACCATCACAAAGACGCTGCCGCAGAGGTAGACGGTGAGGTAGCCGTCGGCGTAGGGGAAGGTCTGCCCGCTGGCCCCGAAGAGACGCAGCAGCGGCCCCTTGAAGGCCAGAAAGAGGGCGGTGAGGACCAGCCCGGTGGCCACCATCATAAAAAAGGAGTTGCCCATGATGGTCTCGGCCCGCTCGTCGTCCCCCTTCCCCCGGGCGATGGAGCAGAGGGGGGCGCCCCCCATCCCGAAGAGGTTGGCAAAGGCGGTGATGATGGAAATGATGGGGAAGGTCAGCCCCAGGCCGGTGAGGGCCAGGGTCGCCGCCTCGGGGATGTGGCCGATGTACATCCGGTCCACCACGCTGTAAAGGACGTTGATGAGCTGGGCCAGGGTCATGGGCAGGGCCAGGTCGAGGATGTTGCGGGACACCTTGCCCTTTGAAAAGTCGTTTTGTCTCTCCGTCGGGATCGCCTCCATTCACACGCTGTTCATTATACACCGATTCGGGGGCGGGGGCAACGGGGCGCAAACAGCCGGGGGCGGGCGCAATCGGCGCGCCCACCCCCGGCGGGGAGGGAGGAGCTTAGTTGTACCGGGCCACGCAGTCGGCCACCAGGTCCCAGAAGCGGTCGCCGTCCAGGGTGATGCCCACCTGGCAGTTGGCGGGCTTGCCGGTGGTGCCGAAGTAGTCGCAGACGGTGCGGCCGTAGCTGGGGCCGCCGCTCCGATCCACCTCCACATACATCTCTTTCACGGTGAAGATGGTGGGGTCGATGAGGTAGGCCACACAGGTGACATCGTGCACCGGGCCCCCGTCCAGGCCGTAGGCCTCGTGCTGGGTCTTCCAGGTGAAGCGCATGATGTCGCCGAAGAGCCGGCCGCCCACGTTGTCAAACCCCTCCATCCGCTCGATGACGTCCATGGTGCAGGCGGTCTGGTTGGTCAGGTCCAGCCCCATCATCACGATGGGCACCCCGGAGGAGAACACCACGTGGGCGGCCTCGGGGTCGGCGTAGATGTTGAACTCGGCGGCGGGGGTGGTGTTGCCCAACCCGTAGGCCCCGCCCATGAGGACGATGCGCTGGATCTTTTGCAGGATGCGGGGCTCGCTGCGGATGGCCACCGCGATGTTGGTGAGGGGTCCCACCGGCACCAGGGCAATGTCCCCGTCGGAGGCCAGCAGGGTGTCGATGAGGTAGCGCACCGCCGGGGTCTTTTCCGCCTGCCGGGTGAGGGGGGCGAACACCGGGCCGTCCAACCCGCTCTCGCCGTGGATGTTGGCCGCCACCACCTGCTCGCGCACCAGGGGGCGGGGCATCCCCGCGTAGACCGGGACATCGAGCCCCAGGTGCTGGCAGAGGTGCAGGGCGTTGGGCAGGGTCTTCTCCAGCGTCTGGTTGCCCGCCACCACCGTGACCCCCAGCAGTTCGATGGCCGGGTGCCGGGCCGCCACCATCAGGGCAATGGCGTCGTCGTGGCCGGGGTCGCAGTCCAAAATGATTTTCTGTCGCATCATCAACATTCCTTCCTCTCTCGTCGGGCGCGGCCTGGCGGCTGCGCGGCTCTCTTTACAGTTGTAGTGTAGCAGTCCCCGCGCTATACTGGGTATGAGATTTCTCACATCAAGGAGGGATGCCCTGTGGTCTTGGTCGACGACCAGCCGCTGCTGGACCGTTTTTTGCGCCAGTCCGACTTTTTGGACTGCTTCTCCTTCCCCGCCCAACAGTATGCCCGGCTCTACCACCTGGAAGCCGGGGAGTACATTGTCGAGGAGGGGGTCCAGCCCGCCTTCCTCTACTACCTGGTCGCCGGGCGGGCCAAACTCTACATGACCCTGCCAAACGGCAAGGTCTCGCTCATCGACTTCTTTCGTGCCCCCTGCTTCGTGGGGGAGATGGAACTCATCGGGGTGCAACGCAGTTCCCGGGCGGTGCAAGCCCTCTGCGGCTGCTACTGCCTGGCCCTGCCGGTCGAGGAGTGCCGGGAGCGGCTGTTGGGCGACCCCCGGTTTTTGCGGCGCCTCTGCGTCTATTTGGGGGGCAAGAATGTCCGCACCGTCCTCTCCCTCTCCCAAAACAAGGGCTTCCCCCTGGAAAACCGGCTGGCCCACTTTCTGCTGTTGGCCGCGCCGGACGGCTGGTACGCCGAAAAGCACACCCACGCCGCCGAATACCTGGGGGTCAGCTACCGCCACCTGCTCTACGTGCTGGCCGACTTCGTGTCCAGGGGGTACCTGAAAAAAGAGGGGGGCGGCTATCTGCTGGCCGACCGGGCGGCGCTGGTCTCGCTGGCCCAGGGCCTTGAGCCGCCGGAGGGCGGGTAAGCGCCTGAAAGCCGGCGCGCCGGGAGAGGGAAATCGGAGGAGGGGGCAGACTGCTCAAACAGAGCCCCCCCTTCCCTCCTCCGCACGAGCAATCGGCGGCGTGTGGGAAGGGGGGGCTTTTCGCCTCTGTCTGTTGGGACAGATACTGGAGGAGGGGGAGCAGATTGCTCGAATAAGGCCTCTCCTCCCCCAACAAGTGGCGCAGCATATGCGAGGCAGTTTCCTCCCCTCTGTCCGCCGGGACAGGGGCCTGGAAGAGAGGGCGCAGACTGCTCGGATAGAGAACCGCCTTTCCCCTCTCCCGTACGAGCGGCCGGCGGCGTGTGGGCAGGGGTTTCTTTTCGCCGTTGTCTGTTCGGGACAGATATTGGAGGAGGGGAAGCAGATTGCTCGGATAAGGCCTCCCCTCCCCCAACAAGTGATTGGCGGCATACGCGAGGCGGTTTTCTCCCCTGTCCGCCAAAACAGAGGCCGGAGGAGAGGGTGCAGATTGCTCGGACAGGGAACCCCTCTTTCCCCCCAACAAGTGACTGGCGACATACGCGAGGCGGTTTTCTCTCCCCTGTCCGCCGGGACAGAGACCGGAGGAGAAGGCGCAGACTGCTCGGACAGGGAACCCCTCCCCTCCTCCCGCGCGAGTGACCGGCGGCGCGGGGGAGACGTTCTCTTTCCCTCCTCTGCCCGCTGGGACCGGGCGGAGATACAGCCCTCTTTTTCGTCGGGCAAACGGCAAGGCGAATAGACGGTCGGACAGACTGGGGAAGAAACCCCTCCCCAGCGCGCAGACAGAATGAGCACACTGCCCGCCGGTCACTTGGAACCTGGATGGGCGCTTTTCTGTCTGTGGGGAAACGGGAAAATGCGGCCAGAGATTGGCGGACGCACAACACTGGCGGGGACAGCTCCTCTTTCAAGCACGGGTGAGGGCGGCACAGATAGCGACCCCCCTCCCCCCTCGCCGAGCACAAAGGAGAGCACATCGCCGGCGCTCCCCTCTCGCCGGGCAAGGCCAGAAGCCAGCGCTGGGTGCGAAGCGGAAAAAGGGAGTGGACTCTGCCAGCGCTCCCCTCTCGCCGGGCAAGATCAGGTACCAACATCGGGCGCAAAGCAGGGAAAGGGGGGTGGAGTGCCGGCAGTCCGCTCCCCTCCTAGCGGCACGGCCCTGCGGGAAGACCCGCAGGGCGCACAGGCAAGGGAAAAGGGAAAAAAATCGGTCAAGGGAAGGCAAGGCCGGGAGCACCGGTCGATTTTTTCCTTTTGCTCTTTTGATCTTTTGATCAGACCCCTCTCGGGCGGGCGCCTCTCCCCCTCTCCCCGACGCAGAAAAGAGCCCGCCCGGCGCGCATTTCGGCGCGGCCCGGGCGGGCTCTGAAAGGGGTCTTATAAAACGGAGGTCACAGGTACTTCTTCATGTTCTCGGGGAGCAGGTCCTCGTCGGCGGAGACGGTGAAGACCAGGTTCACGTCCTTGATCTCGGCCACGCCGGAGAGTTTGTCGAACATGGCGCCCAGCCCCTCCAAATCCTTTTCGGGGCCGCCCACCTTGAGGATGGAGTCCACAAAGACATGGGTGATGTCGTAGTTGCCGGCCATCAGGCCCAGGATGAAGCCGTAGAAGATATCAAAACCGCAGATGCCGTAGGCGTCCATGTCCACCAGGCGGACATTGGAGTCCACATCGTACCGGAGTTTCAGGGTTTTGTCCAAGCATACCACATTTCCAGCTGAAGTTTTTGCTGCGTCGTTGATCTGCTCAAGGAGTTTTTTGGTCTTGCCCGAGCCTCTGCTGCCAACAATGAGTTTTATCATAGTGGTGTACCTCCTATATTTTGGTCCCGCCCCGGAGTGGGGTGGGGACTATTCCTGAATTTCTTTGACGAGCTCTTCCCGCAAGTCCTCGTAGCCGGGTTTGCCCAACAGGGCGAACATGTTCTTCTTGTAGCTCTCCACCCCGGGCTGGTCGAAGGGGTTGACCCCCAGCAGGTAGCCGGAGATGGCGCAGGCCTTCTCCAAGAAGTAGACCAGATAGCCAAAGGAGTGGGCGTCCATCTTGTCGATTTGGAGGACCGCGTTGGGGACGCCGCCCTTGACGTGGGCGAGGATGGTGCCCTGCATGGCCTTTTTGTTGACGTTGGACATGTTCTGCCCCGAGAGGAAGTTCAGCCCGTCGAGGTTTTCGGGGTCCTCTGGGATGAAGAAGTCGCTCTTGGGTTCGGCGAAGTCGATGACCGTCTCAAACAGCTGCCGCCGCCCGTCCTGGATGTACTGGCCCAGGGAGTGCAGGTCGGTGGAGAAGATGACGCTGGAGGGGTAGAGGGCCTTGTGGTCCTTGCCCTCGCTCTCGCCGTAGAGCTGTTTGAACCACTCGTTCATCTGCCCGTAGGAGGGCTCGTAGCTGGCCATGATCTCGACCGAGTAGCCCTTGTTGTAGAGGATGTTGCGGACCGCCGCGTACTTGTAGCAGTCGTTTTTCTCAAGGCAGGGGTCGGTAAAGGCATCCTGCGCCTCTTTGGCGCCGGCCATCACCGCGTCGATGTCGCAGCCCGCCACGGCGATGGGGAGCAGCCCCACCGGGGTGAGCACCGAGTAGCGGCCGCCCACGTCGTCGGGGATGACGAAGGTCTCGTAGCCGTTGCGGTCGGAGAGCTCTTTGAGGGTGCCGCGGGCCTTGTCGGTGGTGGAGTAGATGCGCTCCTTCGCGCCCTCGGGGCCGTAGCGCTTTTCGAGCAGCTCTTTAAAGACCCGGAAGGCCAGGGCCGGCTCGGTGGTGGTGCCGGACTTGGAGATGACGTTGACCGAGAAGTCGACCCCCTCGCAGAGGGCGAGGATGTCGTTTAAATAGCTGGGCGAGATGGTGTTGCCCACAAAGTAGATCTGCGGGGTGTCCTTCGCCAGGGCGTTGTAGTTGTTGCTCTTGATGTACTCGATGGCGGCGCGGGCCCCCAGGTAGGAGCCGCCGATGCCGATGACCACCAGCACCTTGGACTGCTGCTGGATCTTCTTGGCAGCGGCCTTGATCCTCTCGAACTCGGCCTTGTCGTAGTTGGTGGGCAGGTCGATCCAGCCCAGGAAGTCGTTGCCCAAACCGGATTTTTCGTGGAGGGTCTGGTGGGCGGCGCAGACCAGGTGCTGCATCCCCGCGTACTCCTCCGGGCGGATAAAGTTTGCCAGGTAGTTGGTATTGAGTTTCACTGCCATTTTACTTCCCCCTTATTGGTTGATTCGATTGTAATATATCTAAGCAATACTGTCAAGTATGCTTGTATGCAAAAGATATTTTTTGTAAAAAACCGCCAAATCAGCGCATCACAAATAAGTATTTCAGCAGAATTTGGTAGCCTGTCAAAAAGTCCATCTTGGCCACCGGGGCGGCGGCGGTGACTGGGTACTCGCCGATCTTTTCGCCGTCCAGCGAGAGTTCCACCACCCCCAGTTTCTGCCCTTCCTCCACCGGGGCGGTGACGTCCTCGGCGATCTGCACCGCCTGCACGATCTTGGCCCCGCTGCCCTTTTTCACCAAAAAGGTGCCGTCACTGCCGTAGCGCAGGGGCACTTCGCCGGTGACCCCGCCCTTGACCTTCAGGGCGGTGGGGGCGGTTTCGGGCAGTTGCAGGGTGGCCATCTCGTAGTTGGCGAAGCCGTAGTCCAGCAGGGCCTTGGCGCCGTTGAAGCGGTCGTTGGAGGTGGGGCAGCCCATCACCACCGCCACCAGGGAGAGCCCGCCCCTCTCGGCCGCGGCCGAGAGGCAGCTGCCCGCCCCGTCGGTGGTGCCGGTCTTGAGGCCCACGCAGCCGTCGTAAAAGCGCACCAGCTTGTTGGTGTTGACCAGTTGGGTCGCCCCGCCCCGCAGGGAGTCCATCCAGACGGTGCTGTACTTTTTGATGTCCGGGTGCTTGAGGAGCTCGCAGCTCATGATGGCGATGTCCCGGGCGGTGGAGACGTGGCCCGCCGCATCGAGGCCGTTGGGGTTTTCAAAGTGGGTGTTCGCCATCCCCAGCTCCTGGGCCCGCTGGTTCATCAGGGCCACAAAGGCCTCGGGGGAGCCGGCCACGTATTCGCCCAGGGCGGCGGCCGCGTCGTTGGCCGAGGAGATGGCGGTGGCCTTGATGAGGTCGTTCACACTCATCTGCTCGCCGGGTTCCAGCCAGATCTGGCTGCCCCCCATCTTGCAGGCGTAGTCGCTGGCGCTGACCATGTCGTCGTAGCCGAACTTGCCGGCATCGATGGCCTCCATCACCAAAAGGAGGGTCATCACCTTGGTGATGGACGCCGGGGGCATCGGCTCGTCGGCGGACTGTTCGTAGAGCACCTGCCCGGTGCTCTGCTCCAGCAAGATGGCCGACTTGGCGTTGATGTTGATGGCCCCTTCCGGCGCGGGGGAGGCGGCGACCACGGGCTGTTCGCCCCCATCCCCCAGCAGGTCAAAGTCGGTGGTGATCACATCTTCGTATGCAAAGGCCGGCGCCGCGCTCAACAGCAGCGCCGCCGACACCAGGGCGGCTGCCAGTTTCTTCATTCCCTATCACCTCTTGCCAATGGATATGAGGCGAGGGGGCGAAAAAGTCGCTTATAAACAGAAAAAATCGCCGCAAGGCGATTTTATTCCACAATGAACTGACGGATGTCGTCCAAGACCTCCGGGCAGTGGTCGCAGTCGATGGTCAGCAGCAGGGGCTTTGAGAGGTCCTGGCTGAAAATGCCGATGATGGACTTGGCGTTCACCCGGTTTTCAGGCTCTCCAATGGTGGCGGTCGCGTCGTATTTGGACAGGCTGTGGATAAAGCTCTTGATGTCGTCAGCCCTTTTGAAAAACACCTTTACTTGTGTCATCGTCTCGCTGCCTCCTTACTTCTTTCATCCATTATATACTACTCCCCTCCTTTTCGCAACCGACTTTGTTGTTTTCAGCTGCATTTTTATGTATAATAATAAGAACTGTTTTTTGGGCAGTTTGCAAAAGCCGCCCCCTCTTTTCGCCCCGGTGCGACCCCCTTTGACCGGGGGCGGCTGCAAGAAAAATGTAAGAAATCCGCTCGCTGTTTTGACCAAAAGAGCGGTTAGACTAATGACAAGGGAAAGTTGGTAGAGCAGATGAGAGTTTCCTTTTACACCCTGGGCTGCAAGGTCAACCAGTACGAGACCCAGGCCATTGCCGCCCAGTTTCAGAAGGCCGGCTTCGAGCTGGCCGGGCCGGAGGAAAAGGCCGATGTCTTTGTGGTCAACTCCTGCACGGTGACGGCCACCGGCGACAAGAAGACCCGCAACCGGCTGGCCCGCTTCCGCCGGGAAAACCCCGACGCGGTGGTGGTGCTCACCGGCTGTTTCCCCCAGGCCTTTCCCGAAAAGGCCAAGGCCCTGCCCGGCATCGACGTGGTCACCGGCGCGGGGAACAAAAACCGGCTCGTCGAGTTGACGCTGCGGGCCATCAGCGAGAAAAGCCGCATCGTCGAGATCGCCGAGCACACCCCCGGCGAGGGCTTTGAGGAGATGCAGGTGCAGGACTTTGGGGAGCACACCCGCGCCTTTGTCAAAATCCAGGACGGGTGCGACCACTACTGCTCCTACTGCATCATCCCCACCGCCCGGGGGCGGGTGCGCTCCAAATCGCTGGAGGCCATCCGCCGCGAGCTGTCGGTGCTGGCCCAAAACGGGTACCGGGAGGTGGTGCTGGTGGGCATCAACCTCCCCTGCTACGGCAAGGACCTGGGGCTGCGCCTCATCGACGCCGCCGAGTGCGCCTGCTCGGTGGAGGGCATCGAGCGGGTGCGGCTGGGCTCCCTCGAGCCGGAGCTGCTCACCGACGAGGACATGATGCGCCTGGCCGCCCAGCCCAAATTCTGCCCCCAGTTTCACCTCTCGCTCCAGAGCGGGTGCGACGCCATCCTGCGGCAGATGAACCGCCACTACACCACCGAGGAGTACCTGGAGATCGTCCGCTTCATCCGCAACCACTTTGAAAACCCCTCCATCACCACCGACATCATCGTCGGCTTCCCCGGCGAGAGCGAGGAGCATTTTTTGCAGTCCCTGGCCTTTGTCAGAGAGGTGGGCTTTGCCCGGGTGCACTGTTTCCCCTACTCCCGGAGAGAGGGCACCCGGGCGGCCGCGCTGCCCGATCAACTGCCCGCCCGGGTGAAGGAGGAGCGAAACCGCCGCCTGGCCGCCGAGGCCGAGCGCTGCAAGGCCGCCTTTTTAAAAGAACAGGTGGGCCACACCGAGGAGGTGCTGCTGGAGAGGCAGCGGGAGGACGGCTCCTTCGAGGGCTACACCAAAAACTACACCCCGGTGCGCATCAAGGGCGAAGGGCTCGCCCCCGGCCAGATCGTCCTCTGCCGGCTGGACTGCTGCAGCGAGGAGCACTGTCTGGGCTGCGCGATCTAGGGCAAAAAAGTGGACAGCCCCCAGGCTGTCCACCGTCGCACCTATCGGTATTCTTCTTTCAGCAGCCCCTGCAGGCGCTCGAGGGGGATGTTCACCTCGTGCTCCTGCCGCTGCATGGATTCCTGTTCCCCCGCCTTGCAGAGGACGACAAGCTGGGTATCGGTGAGGTAGAAGGGCTGGTCGTCCTCCAGTCCGGCCGGGTGGTCGAGTTGCCGTTCCATTTCATTTTTCACTATGCTCAGATAGTCACTTGAATCGGTAAACAAGTCGCCAAGGGCCAGACGCTCGCCTGTGGTGAGGCTGTACACAGCCCCCGTCGCGTCGCTGTAAACAGGCCGCCCCTCTACCGAGAAGCGGCGCGCACAGCGCACGCTGACAAAGGCCGGGGTCTGCCGGGTGATCTCTTGGGTGTAGCTGCCTTCGGCCCGCTGGTCGGTGTAGGCCAGGGTATTGGCCTGGGCGTTGACCGATGCCAGATTGTCAAAGGCCGCGTGTTGGAGTTCGCTGTTGACCTTGCGGGCGGTCTCCTCCCCCACTTCCTCCCCCACCGATACGGTGGTGGTCTTGTAGGTGAGGTTGTAGTCCTCCAATCGCTCCTCCTGGCCGGGGGCGAAATACTCCGCCCGGGCGGTCCTGGGGACGATGAAGGCCAGCGCCAGCGCCGCCACGGCGCAAATTGCAAACCATTTTTTCATTCGGGACACCTCCCGCCGGGTGCGACGGTAGTATTGTCCCCCCAGGGTTCGGCAAAACCCCCGCAATTTTTTGGCTGGGCTGGCGAAGGCTGGCTGGCCGCCCCACAAATTCCAGTTAAAGAAGGATCGGTATGAAAGAGACGACCAAAAACAGAGTGAACTCCCGCCACTTCAAAATCGCCGCGGTGCTGGTGGTGCTGGCCCTCTGCGGGCTGGCTCTCTGGGCCTTTTCCCCGGTGCTGGGGATGCTGGGCAAGCCCGACGCAAGCGAGCTCATCCGCGAGTACATCGACGGCTTCGGCCCGGCCGGGGTCTTTGTCTTCCTGGCCATCCAAATACTGCAGATCGTGGTGGCCTTCATCCCCGGCGAGCCCATCGAGGTGCTGGCGGGGATGATGTACGGCACCGTCCCCGGGCTGCTGATGTGCATGCTGGGCTGTTTTGTGGGCTCCATCTTGGTGTTCTTTTTGGTCAAGTGGCTGGGGCGGGACTTGGTGCACAGCTTCTTCTCCGAGGAAAAGCTGCACAAGCTGAAATTTTTGAACGACAAAAACAGCTTTGAAAAGCTGACCTTCCTCCTCTTCTTCATCCCCGGCACCCCCAAGGACATCCTCACCTATGTGGCCGGGCTGACCCCCATCCGCCCGCTGCGGTTCTTCATCATCTCCTCCATCGCCCGCATCCCCTCCATCGTCACCTCGACCCTGGCGGGCTCCCTCCTCATCAAGGGGCAGGCGGGCAACTCCATCATCGCCTTTGCGGTGGCGGGGGGGCTCTCCCTCGTGGGCATCTTCATCTACAACCAAATCGTCAAGCGCTACAACGCCAAGCGGGAAAAACAGTCCTAAAAACAGCAGAGGGCGCCCGGCAGAACCTGTCTGTCGGGCGCTCTTTTTTGTTGTCCAAAAAACTGGCTGTGCCGGGGGCGCAGAAGAGCTTTCGCGATGCGTGAGAAAGGGAGCTCCCCTTTGATACCATAAAAGTGCGGCCTGCCAAAGAGGAGCAGGTCGCAGACCGGCCGAGAGGAAGAGAACAGGTGGGCCCATTCACGGGCGGCAAGCAAAGATCTCCTCGCAGCTGGCGGGCCGCATCAACGCCTTGAGGCGCGGCCGGTATCGCGGGACGTTGCCCCATATATAGGACCACCTCCGCTGGCGGACTCCTGTTGCCGCACAATAAAAACCGAAACGGTCCTGCCCGCCCCTCGCCGCCGGCGCGGCGGCCGGGGTGGGCGTCTAAAAATTTGTCTCTGTGGCCGCGGCTCAGGGGTGGGCCACACGGCCGAAAAAGAGCTGCCTAGGCTGTCTAGCGGCTCTTTTTTATTTCCCGGGAAAGAGGGGCCTACTCCCCCTGCTCTGCGGCGCGGCGGAGCATCCGGTCCATCATCGCCCCCATCTTCAAAGGGAAGAGGTAGCACAGCCGCACCTGAAACTGCTGCGTCGGGGAGTGGCAGATGACGAAGCTCCGCTTCCCCAGCCGCCGGGCCAGCCCCTTTCCCACCGCTTCGGGGGCGGCGAAGAAGGCCTTGGGCACCGGCAGGGGGGCGGCGGAACGGGTGTCGGTCAGGGGCGGGTGGAGCAGGTGCACCCCCACGCCCCGCCCCGCCAGCTCGATGCGCAGACACTTGGCCAGCGCCTCGATGGCCCCCTTGGAGGAGGCGTAGGGCGCGATCCCCCCAAAGCCGGTGACCCCCACCCCCGAACTGGTGAAGTAGAGGGCGCCCCCCGTCCGCTCCAGGTGGGGCAGGGCGCTTTTTGCCAGGTGGAGGGCGCCGAAGTAGTTGACCGCCAGCACCGCCCGATAGGTCTCCTCGCCGGTCTCCCCGGCAGGGGCAAAGGTGCAGAGGCAGGCGTTGTGCACCGCCCCGTCCAGCCCGCCCAGCAGCCGGGCCGCCTCGTCCACCGAGCGCGCCACCTCTTCCTCCCGGGAGACGTCGCAGAGGAGGGGCCACAGCCGGCCGGGAAAGCGGGCCACCAGGGGGGCGAGGCCGTCCAGCTCCCGGTCGAGCACCGCCACGGCGTGCCCCCCTTCCAGCAGCCCCTCGGTCAGATAGTAGCCGATGCCCCGGTTGCCCCCGGTCACGATGTAGTTGCCCATTTCAGCAAGATCCCCTTTCCATGGCGGCCAACTGCCGTCCCACTGCCGCGCCGAAGGCGGCTTTTTTCTCCTCGGTCAGCTCCCCCGAGAGGAGGTAGCGCTGGGTGTAAAAAAAGATGGGCGCGTAGTAGCGCACCGCCAGGTCGGCCGCCGACCCGCCCGCCAGCAGCCCCAGCCGCTGCAACTGGGCGAAGGCCGCCTCCTGGATGCGCAGGGGGCGGTCGAAGAGCCACTCCCGGTAGAGGCGGCGCAGTTCGCCGTCGTGGTGCTGCTCGATGGCCAGCAGCCGCAGCACCCGGTTGCAAAAGGGGTCCATCAAATACCCCTCAAAGAAGCGGCGGGAGACCCCCTCCATCGAGACGGGGGCGGCGACCCCCTCCCCCAGGGCGGCAAAGAGGGTCTCGGTGAGCTGGTTGCCCTGCTCCTCAAATCGGGCGAGGATCGCCTGTAGGATGGCCCGCTTGTCGGCGAAGTGGTAGTAGACCGTGCCCTCCTTGATCCCCACCGCCCCACAGATGTCGCGGATGGACACAGCCAGATACCCCCGCTGGGCGAACTGCTCCAGCGCGGCCTGCAGGATGCGCTCCCCCGTCTTTTCCCGTTCCATGGGATCCCTCCTCTAACAGTCGTTCGATTCAGTTTATCAAACGACTGTTTAAATGTCAAGGGCCTCCCCTCTTTCTCGCCGGGTAGGCGGACAGAGGGAAGGCGGATGGAGAGAAGGGCAGGCGGCAGGGGCGGAGGGAAAGACAGGCGGACAAAAGGTGGAGAAAAAGATGGACAGAGAGAAGGTGAGAGAAATAGCGGGTGGCAGGGGCAAAGAGGAAAATTGGGCAGACAGGGCGAAGGGAAAAGGCGGAGAGAACGATGGATAGCAGGTGCGGAAAGGCCAAACAGGCAGAGAGGGAAAACCGGTGGAGAAAGGCGGATGGGCAAAATATGGAGAACGGCGGGTGACAGGAGAAAGAAAAAGCAGGCGGACAGACGGCGGCAAAGGGAAAGAAGGGCGGACGAAAGCGGGGAGAAAGCCAGACGGCGAGAGGCGAAGGAAAAGACAGGCGGAGAGAAACCGGCGAAAAGGCAGACTGCCAGAACGCATAGAAAACGGCGGGTGATAGAGGTGGAAAGGAGAAGTGGACAGGGAGAGGTAGGGGGAAAGACAGGCGGACAGAACGCGTAGAAAGCGGTAAGCGACAGAGGCGAAAAGAAAAAGCGGGCGGACAGAGGCTGGGTGTGCCGACAGAGCGCAGAGAGAACGGTGGGCGCCGAAGGCGGAAAGGTAAATGTGGGCAGGCGAAAGTGGAGAGAAAGACGGAGAGGAGGGCGGACAGAGGCGAAAGGGAAAATAGGCGGGGAGAAGGGCGGACGACAGAGACGAAAAAAAGGGCGACAGGCACAGAGGGGGCGCAGGGCCGCCTCTGGCCAACATCTGTTCCACCGCTCCCCTGCCGGTGTCAAATTCCTCCCCCCCTGCCCTCAAAGCAGTGGGAAAACAAGCTGGCCGGGCCAAAAGCAGTCCCGGCAAAAAATCCTCCTGTTTTTTCTCATCTGCCTTGACATTCCCTCCCGCAGATGCTATATTGAGGGCACAGAATTAGTTAGTGCTAACCTTCAATCTCCCCTCCCCCGGGTGCTCTGCCGGCGGGAAGGGCGATCGCACGGCGGCTCTGGGCAGGCGTTCCCACACACGCCTGCGTGCAACGTGTCAACCGGCCTTTGTGTTTCATTCCTCATGTTTCTTACCGGTCAGAAGCGGCGGCCCGCCGAGGGTCGCCGCTTCTGGCTGTTTTGACACGCTTTCGTGAAACGCCTCCCCGGCTTAGCTAGAGAGGATAAAGAAATGTATCAAGTGAGGTGAAAAATGGACAGGGATCTCACGATCTCAAAACATTTTCTTTGTGCGCAATTGCCTGTTTGCGGGCTGGGGAGCAAGGGAGCGGGAAAGGGAAATGGAAAGGCGACAAGCGGAGGGATCTTCAACGCCCCTTGAGGGGTTTTGTCGGCATTCTGTCCCCAAGCCCCCGGCTTTGTCGGGGGGCCTGACCGCCGCCCGGCAAATTTGTCCCGGGGCGGGTGGTGCCCTTGTATTGCGCCCCAAATCCGTGTATCATTTGAACAGAGCTTCTGCGGCTGCGGACCCCGTCCCCGGCCGCCCACAGAGAAAGGGAGAATGAGAGATGAAAACCATCGGATTTATCGGCGCCGGCAACATGGCCGAGGCCATTGTCAAGGGGATCGACCGCACCGGATTCCTGCCCCCGCAGCAGATCGGGGTCACCGACGTGAGCGTGCAGCGACTGGAGCACTTTGCCGCCATGGGCCACCGCGCCTTTGCCGACTGCCGGGAGCTGGTGACCTTTGCCGACTACCTGGTGCTCTCGGTCAAGCCCCAGCAGATGGCCGACGTGCTGTCCGAAGCGGCCCCCGCCCTGCGGGAGGGGACGGC
Organism: Acetanaerobacterium sp. MSJ-12; assembly: GCF_018917875.1. Lineage (NCBI taxonomy): Bacteria > Bacillati > Bacillota > Clostridia > Eubacteriales > Oscillospiraceae > Acetanaerobacterium > Acetanaerobacterium sp. MSJ-12. The sequence continues at coordinate 31,273 of NZ_JAHLPK010000014.1, forward strand.
GGTCATCTCCATCGCGGCGGGCATCTCCGCCGACTACATCCGCCGGGCGCTGGGGCAGCCCGAGCTGGTGGTGATCCCGGTGATGCCCAACACCCCCCTGCTGATTGCCGAGGGGGCCACCGCCGTGGGGCGGGAGGAGGGCACCCCCGCCGAACAGCTGGCGTTTGTCAAGCAGATCTTTGCCGCCAGCGGCAAGGTGTGGGAGCTGCCGGCCGACAAGCTCAGCGAGGTGATCCCGGCCAACTCCAGCTCTCCCGCCTTCATCTACTACTACGCCAAGCTCTTCTGCGACCAGATCAGCCAGTACGGGCTGGAGCGGGAGACGGTCAAGGAGATGTTCTGCCAGACCCTGATCGGCGCAGCACGGATGATGCTGGAGAGCGGCGAGGATATCGACGACCTCATCGCCAAGGTCTGCTCCAAGGGGGGCACCACCATCGCCGGCATCGAGGGATTTCAGGCCAAGGGGCTGGACGCGGCAGTGGCCTACGGCATTCAGCGCTGCATTGAGCGCGCCCATGAGCTGGGTCAGGCCAACGGTTGACCCGCTGCTCTGACCGCCTCTCTCCCCTGCAAATTGGGATGTGAAAGGGCCGCCTCTGCCAGGGGGATGAGACGGAAAAATTTGACAGATGGCGGGCAGGGGCGGCTTTGTTGGAACGCTGCCCTCCGGCCAGGCATCGGCCTGGGCGAGCGGGCTCCCCGACATGTCTTTGGCGCGGGAAGACGGCGGGACAGCGTTCGCCAGACACCCGGTGACAAGGCAATCGCACCTGTTGCGGTGGAGACTGTTGGGAAGGGGCCTTTCCCCACCCCGGCGGCTGTTTTGGCGGCTGCTGTCGGGGGGAGGGGCAACGTTTCAGGCGCACCCCTTCCCCTTCCCTGGGCTGAAGTGGGAAGGCGGCTGCGCAAAGGAAAGGGAAGAGAGCTGGGCGGTGAGTGCCCGGCTCTTTTTCTGTGGCAAGGTCGTCTCCCCTTGCGCGGCAGGTGCGAAGGGCAAGCAGACAGAAAACGCCCGGGCCCTTCGCACCGGGAAAACGCCACAAGCAGGGTGAAAAAGGGGTCGGTCAAGGGATAGGAGGACAGGGCGGTTGACAGCAGATTGGGGAAGTTGTATGGTAAAGACAATCAAACAGTCTCCTTTTTTGGAGATGTTTGCTGTCTCCTCCTCGCGTAGGGGGAGTGGATTGAAATACGCATGGGAAGAGTACGATCTTGCGGGCGGTGCGTCTCCTCCTCGCGTAGGGGGAGTGGATTGAAATTGCGAATACCGCATACGAAGAGGACAAAAACGGGTCTCCTCCTCGCGTAGGGGGAGTGGATTGAAATTGGCCGTGGCTGCCTTAGTGGTGGCCTCCGGGGGTCTCCCCCTCACGTAGGGGGAGTGGATTGAAATTGCTTACCACTCTGCCCTCATCCGTGTGGAAAACGTCTCCCTCTCGCGTAGAGGGAGTGGATTGAAATCGCCTTGCTGCAGGGAGCACTGTTTCGGTACTCCGTCTCCCCCTCGCGTAGAAGGAGTGGATTGAAATCCGCTAGTTTGGTAATGCTTCCCCCTACTCCCGGCTTTCAAGTCCTCTTCTGTCTTGAAAAAGTGGGTGGCAATCGGGCTCTCGGTGGCGCGCCCCTCCCCGCACGAGAAGGGCAACTCGCATCGCGGCTTTGGCCTCGGCGCTTTTGATGGTTTCGCCTTCCCCCTCCCGGGGAGCAATCCCTAGCTGCCGCTCCAAGGCCGGTGGGCGGTGCCGCGACCCCCACCATCGAAAACACCCACCAAACCCAAAGAGAGAGGGGAAACAGGCCGTTTCCCCTCTCTCTTTTTGCCGACAGCCGGCCCTAGTCCACCACGCCGGGGGTGCGGCCGATGCCCACCACCTCGCTGACCAGGCGGCGCCAGGTGGCGCAGCCGACGATGCCGTCGGCGCTCAGGCCGTTGCGCCGCTGGTAGTTCACCACAGCGGTGCGGGTGTTCTGGCCAAAGTAGCCGTCCAGCGAGCCCGCCCGGTAGCCCAGGGCGTTGAGGGCGTCCTGCAGCACCAGCACATAGGTGCCCGCGCTGCCCACCCGCTGCAGGGGGTAGCCCGCCGAACAGGCCGGCGGGTTGGTGCGCTTGTCAAAGTGCACCCAGCTGGGGGTCATGCTCAGCGGCTCGACATAGACCCAGACCCCCAGGGACTGGGCCAGGTTGTGCAGCCGCCGCCGGCAGGTGCTGCCCAGGTTCTGCCCCACGTCAAAGGAGACGCCGGCGTAGTGCTGGCTCTGCTGGCCGTGGCCGCCCTCCCAGATGCGCTTGAAGGCGTAGCCCACATAGATCCCCTGCCCCCAGGAGCGGCGGGTGGCGTTCCAGGACTCCATGGCGGCGGTGTTGGTCCAGAGGGTGTTGGAGCGGGAGGAGCCACGGAACTCCTTGACCAACAGGGTGCGCCCGTAGGAGTAGGGCATGGGGTCGTTTTCGCCCCGATTGTAGGTCTCCATCCGGCCGGAGGCCACATTGTATACCAAAATTCTAGCCATATCAATCACCTGTACCTTGTTTTGTGAAGTGGAGGATGCTCATCACCAGTCTATGTTCTCCTCCCCCAGGGGTGATTGCAGGCGACAAAAGAGCGGGCGGCGAGATTTTTCCCGCCGCCCGCTCTCCCGTTTCCGGCCGCGCCTCTATTTGGTTGCCGGCAGCCCCTTCCCCCGCAAAATGGGGGCCAGGTGCCGCCCGGTGAGGGAGGCGGGGGTCCGGGCCACCTCCTCCGGCGTGCCGACCGCCACCAGTCGGCCCCCCTCCTCCCCGCCGCCGGGGCCCAGGTCGACGACCCAGTCGCAGGCAGCGATGAACTGCAGGTCATGCTCCACCACCACAGCGGTGGACCCCCCCTCCACCAGCCGGTCCAACAGGCGCAAAAAGCCGTCCACGTCGGCCGGGTGCAGCCCGGCGGTGGGCTCGTCGATCAGGTAGAGGGCCGTCTCCCCCCGCCCCTCCCAGAGCTGACAGGCCAGTTTCAGCCGCTGGCACTCCCCGCCCGAGAGGGCGCTGGACGGCTGTCCCAGGGGCAGGTAGCCCAGCCCCGCCTCGGAGAGGAGCCCCAGGGGCCCGGCGACGGCGGGCAGGTCGGCAAAGAGGGCCGCCCCCTCGTCCACCGACAGCTCCAGCACCTGACTGATGTCCCTCCCCCGGCAGCGCACCGCCAGCACTGGCGGCGAAAACCGCCGCCCCCCGCAGACCGGGCAGGGCAGTTGCAGGTCCTCAAAGAAGAGGAGATTGCTGCTCACCTCCCCCAGCCCCTGGCAGTGCTCGCACCGGCCCCCGGGGCTGTTGAAGGAGAAGTCCGCCGCCGTCAGCCCCGCCTCCCGCGCCGCGGGCTGGGCGGCAAAGAGGGCCCGGATGGGGGCGAACACCCCCGCATAGGTGGCCGCGCAGGAGCGGCGGGAGCGGGCCAAGGGCTCCTGTCCCACCGCCACCACCCGCCCGGGGCGCGACCCCGACAGACGGCCGGCGGAGGCGTCCCCCTCCAGCGCGGCCCACAGGGAGGCAAAGACCAAGCTGGTCTTCCCCGAACCGGAGACCCCGGTCACCGCCGTGAGGCAGCCCAGGGGGAAATCCACCGTCAGCCCCTGCAGGTTGTGGCTGGTCGCCCCGGAGAGCCGCAGCGCCCCCGCGGGGGTGCGCCGGGCGGGTGGGGGGCCGTGGGCGGCCCGCAGCCAGCGGCCGGTGGGGGAGCCCTCGATCCCCCGCAGCCGC
>NZ_JAHLPK010000015.1:0-28552 GCF_018917875.1 Acetanaerobacterium sp. MSJ-12
GGCCCCCGCCGCTGCCCCTGCTCCGGCCCCTGCCGCCGCTCCGGCCCCCGCTGCCGCCCCCGCCGGTGCCGCCGGCGCCGTGAAAATTGAGGCCCCCATGCCCGGCACCATCCTCGACATCAAGGTCGCCGCCGGCGCCGCCGTCAAAAAGGGCGACGTGCTGGCAATCCTGGAAGCCATGAAGATGGAGAACGAGATCATGTGCCCGCAGGACGGCACCGTCGCCTCCATCAACGTGCAGAAGGGCGACTCGGTCAACTCCAACGATTTGATTATGACCCTCCAGTAAAGCATACCTGGAAGGAGAAAGAGGTACTGGTTTATGGCTAAAATTGGAATTACAGAAACCGTATTGCGCGACGCACACCAGTCCCTGTTTGCCACCCGGATGACCATGGACGACATGTTGCCGATTTTGGGCGAGATGGACAAAGTGGGCTACCATTCGGTGGAAGCTTGGGGCGGCGCCACCTTCGACGCCTGCATCCGCTTTTTGGACGAAGACCCCTGGGACAGACTGCGCACCATCAAAAAACACATGCCCAACACCCCCATCCAGATGCTCTACCGGGGGCAGAACTGCCTGGGCTACCGCCACTACGCCGACGACGTGGTGGAGTACTTCGTCGAGAAGTCGGTGGCCAACGGCATCGACGTCATCCGCATCTTTGACGCCCTCAACGACATCCGCAACCTGCAGGCGTCTATCCGCGCCACCAAGCGCCAGAACGCCCACCTGCAGGCCTGCATCTCCTACACCACCTCCCCGGTGCACAACATCCCCTACTTTGTGCAGTACGCCAAGGAGCTGGAGAACGAGGGCGCCGACTCCATCTGCATCAAGGACATGGCGGGCCTGTTGACCCCCTACACCGTCTTTGATTTGGTGAAGGCCCTGAAGGAGAACGTGAAGATCCCCATTCAGCTGCACTCCCACTACACCTCCGGCCTGGCCTCCATGGTGCTGCTCAAGGGCATCGAGGCGGGCGCCGACGTGATCGACACCGCCATCTCCCCCCTGGCGCTGGGTACCTCCCACGCCCCCACCGAGTCAATGGTGGCCGCCCTGGCCGGGACCGAGTACGACACCGGTCTGGACCTGAACCAGCTCAACAAGGTGCGGGAGTACTTTGCCAAGATCCGCACCAAGTACATCGAGAACGGGATGATCTCGCCCAAGGTCCTGGGCGTGGACGCCAACACCCTGCTCTACCAGGTGCCCGGCGGCATGATCTCCAACCTCATCAGCCAGCTGAAACAGGCCGGCAAAGAGGACAAATTTGAAGAGGTGCTGCAGGAGATCCCCCGCGTCCGCAAAGACGCCGGCTATCCCCCGCTGGTCACCCCCACCTCGCAGATCGTCGGCACCCAGGCGGTGTTCAACGTCATCGGCGGGGAGCGCTACAAGATGGTCACCAAGGAGTTCAAGGGCCTGGTGCGCGGCGAATACGGCCGCACCCCGGTGGAGATCGAGCCCGATTTCGTCAAGAAGATCATCGGCGACGACGAGCGGATCACCTGCCGCCCCGCCGACCTGATCGAGCCCGAGCTGGATAAGCTGCGGGCCGAGTGTGCTGACTACATGCAGCAGGAAGAGGACGTGCTGACCTACGCCCAGTTCGGCCAGGTCGCGGTCAAGTTCTTCGAGAACCGCCGCAACAAGCAGCTGCACATCGACGGCGAGCACGTGGACACCCAGAACAAGGTCCACCCCCTGTAAGCAGAGCGCACAAAGGGCGCAGTCCCTGCTGTGAATCGATAGGAAAGACAGCCGGAAGGTAACGAAGCCTTCCGGCTGTCTTTTTTTGCCGTTTTCGCGCCCCAACTCTGCCGGAGGTGTCAAATTGCTCCCGCGAAAGGCTTCCCGAAAGGAGGGACGAAGAAGGCGCAAAAAGAAGGGCAGGCTCTGGGGGGGAGGTGTCCTCGATTGCCGGTTTGGCGGTGGCGTGGGCATTATGAAAAGATATTCGATGCCCCGAGGGACTGGGCCCAGATAAGGCCCTTTTGGGATTGGTGCAGATCGCCTGTTTCAGCGGTGACTTTGCCTGGAAGGAGGAAATCTGCAATGCAAGGGGAGGGGGATGGGATGGCCCTTGACAGGCGGCGAGGCGAAGTGGTACAATCCATATGACCAAATAGAAAAATATAGTCATATAGATTGGAGGGCGGCCCATGCCCAGATTCAGCGCCGGGGAAAGGGAGATCATCCGGCAGAGATTGATGCGAGAAGGGGAGCGGCTATTTGCCGCGTTCGGGGTGAAAAAGGTCACCGTCGACGAGATCGTGCGGGCCACCGGCATCGCCAAGGGCACCTTTTACACCTTTTATCCCAGCAAGGAACACCTGTATCTGGACATTGCGGGGAACCTGCAACTTCAGATGTGGCGCGATATGGACGCGTTTTTAAAGGAACACCGCGCCCTGCCGCCGAGGGCGCTCTGCAAGGGGTGTTTCCTCTGGATGTTTGACGAGTTGCAGCGCTACCCCATGCTCAGGCAGGCCGACGGGGAGACCGCCGACTACCTCTACCGCAAGCTGCCCCCGGAGGCGATCGAGGCGCACACCCAGGACGACAGGCGGGAGCTGGCCAAGTTGGAGGAATTCGGCATCCGCTTTGCCTGCGGGCCGGAGATCGCCACCAAGGCCCTGCAGACCCTGGCCGTCGCCTTTCTCAATTTGCAGCAGGAGGGGGCGGACAGCAGGCAGGCCGTGATGGAAATCATTCTGGACGGCGTATTGAAGGAGTTGATCGTCGATGAGGACCATTGAGGTGGAAAACCTCTCGTTTCGATACCCGTCCGCCAAGGGGGACACCGTCCGCGAAATCGATTTTTCCGTAGAGCAGGGGGAGGTGTTCGGCTTTCTCGGCCCGTCCGGGGCGGGCAAGAGCACCCTGCAAAAGATCCTGACGGGGACCCTCCGGGAATACCGGGGGAGCGTCCGCGTCTTCGGGATCGAGATGAAGCGGCGGCGGAGCGACTACTACCAGCACATCGGCGTGGACTTTGAGTTCCCCAACTTTTACGGCAAATTCACCGCGCGCGAGAATCTGCGGTATTTCGCCTCCCTCTACGCCGGCGAGACGGCCGACCCGATGGCGCTTTTAGAGCGGGTGGGCCTGCACCGCGACGCAGACAAGCGGGTCGACAGCTTTTCCAAGGGGATGAAGATGCGCCTCGGCTTTGTGCGCGCGCTGCTGCACGACCCCGCCCTGCTCTTCCTCGACGAGCCGACCAGCGGCCTGGACCCGGCGAATGCAAGGGTGTTGAAGGGGATGATACGGGAGGAGAGGGAGCGGGGAAAGACCGTCATCCTCACCACCCACAACATGCACGACGCGCAGGAGCTCTGCGACCGGGTCGCCTTTATCGCCGACGGCTCTGTGCGGGCCCTTGACACCCCCTGTGCACTGCGCAGGGGAGATGGAGCGACAGAGGTGGAGTACAGCTTTCGGGACGGCGAAGGGGAGGGCCGAGGCAGTTGCGCCCTGGCCGAACTGGGCGCCTCGCCGGCGTTTCGGGCCGCGCTGCAGCGGGGCGACCTGACGAGCATCCACTCCAAGGAGCGGACGCTGGAGGACGTGTTCATTGCGCTGACCGGAAAGGGGCTGCGATGAGATTTTTAAGTGCCCTGAAAAACGACATCCGCTTTCAGGTAAAATACGGGTTTTATTTTCTCTATGCCTTTTTTAGCGCCGTCTATATCGGCGTGCTGGCGATGGTGCCCCCGGCGTATCGAGACGCGGTCGCCGCCCTCGTCATCCTGACCGACCCCGCCATGCTGGGCATCTTCTTCATCGGCGGGATCTGGCTGTTGGAGCGGGGGGAGGGACTTCACCGCTTTTGGTGCGTTTCCCCCCTCCGCCCGGTGGAGTACGTCCTCTCCAAGGCCGTCTCCCTGGCGGTTTTGTCAACGGTATCGGCCGACCTCATTGCCCTTGTCTCCCTGGGGAGAGGGGTTCACCTGGCGGGTCTCTCCCTGGGGGTATTTGCCGGGGCGGTGGTGCTCAATCTCATCGGGCTGACGGTCGCCTCCCGCGCCCGCTCTGTCAACCACTATCTGACGGTGGTCATCCTCCCCCTGACCGCCCTGACGGCCCCGCCCGTTTTGACGGCCTTCGGGCTCTCCCACCCGCTCTTGGAGATGGTTCCGAGCACGGCCCTCTGGCGCGCAATTGCCGGCTCCATCGGCTTGGCGCAGGGGGCGGGCGGCTGGCTGTGGGGGGTGCTCGCCCTCTGGTTCGGGCTGGCGCTGGTCTGGGCCGACAGGTGCGTCGGGGACGCCCTGCGGGCAGAAGGGGGAGAGGGCAGATGAGAAACACGGGAAAACTCTTTGCCGCCGGCCTGCGGCAGATAGCGAGGGACGGGATGCTGCTGGTCCTGGTCCCAGCGCCCCTTTTTGCCGGGCTGTTCTTTCGCTTTGCCATCCCCCTGATCGACCGCGCGCTGACGGAGCGGTTTTCCTTCTCCATCGCGGCGTGGTACGGCCTGGCCGACGGCATGCTCATCTGCCTCGCGCCCATGTTTGTGGCCATCATCTCGGCATTCCTGATTCTGGAGGAGCGGGACGAGGGCCTGGGGGCTTTCTACCAAATCACCCCCTCGGCGGGGTATCCCTACCTGCTGGCGCGCATCGGCATCCCGATGGGGTGGGCGCTGGGGGTCACCCTGCTGGTCGCCCTGGCCTTCAAGCTCTCGCCCCTGTCCTTTCAAACCGTTCTCCAAAGTGCGATCGTCAGCAGCCTGACCGGCGTTTTTTTGGCGATGATGGTGGTCTCATTGGCCGGGAATCGGGTGGAGGGGCTGGCCGTCTCAAAGCTGACGGGAATCAGCTTTTCCGGACTCATCCTGCTGTGGTTTGTCCCGGCCCCCCACCACTATTGGCTGGCGTTCCTCCCCTCTTTTTGGATCGGCAAACTGGTGATGGAGGGTGCAGATCCCCTTTCGTTTGCACTGGGGATCCTCACCTGTCTGCTGTGGATCGCCCTCTTCACAAGGCGGTTTTTGAGGAGGGTGTAGGCCGCTTCGCCCCGCCCCGCGGTCGGGAGTGGCGCAGGGAGGGTTTCCTTGCACTGCCTATAATCCCCATCTCCTCCCACCCGGCGGCAAATCGTCCCGGGTGCTGGACAGGGGGGCTAACCGGCAAAACCCTGCTGAAAAAGGGTGGTCTGCGGGTTTGCTCTGCCGCGTGCAAGTCTCCCTTCTGCACTTGACCAGTGTACCGAGATGCTAGCCGGCAGTGGTGGTGGGTGTGGACCGTCTTACCCCGCCCCGCGGTCGGGAGTGGCGCAGGGAGCGTTTTCCCGCGCTGCCTGTGAACCCCAGCTTCTCCTGCCCGGCGGCAAAATGACCTGGATGCTGGGCAGGGGGAAGGCCGACCGGCAAAGCCCTGCTGAGAAAGGGCAGTCTGTAGGTTCACTCGGCTGCACACAAGCCTCTCTCCGCACCTGACCGGCGCCCCGAGGCGCCAGCCGACACACCGGCGCGTTGGAGGGGGGAGGCCGCTTTGCTCTGCACCCGCTGTTCAAGGCGGCGGGGACGTTTTCTCGCACCGCTTGTAAAGCCAACCTTCTTCCACCCGGCAGCAAAACGGCCCGGGTGCTGGGCAGGGGAAAGGCCGACCGGCAAAGCCCTGCTGAAAAAGGACGGTCTGCGGGTTTGCCCCGGCACGTGCAAGCCTCCCTTCTGCACTTGGCCAGTGTACCGAGATGCCAGCCAGCAGTGGTGGTGGGTGTAAACCGTCTTACTCCGTCCTCACTGTCTAAGTCGGTGACAGAGAGCGTTTCCTTGCGCCACCTATAAACTCAAGTTCCTCCCGTCCGGCAGCAAACCGGCCCAGGTGCTGGACAGGGGGCTGACAGGTAAAACCTTGCTGAGAAAAGGGCGGTCTGCGGGTTTGCCCCGTTGCGTGCAAGTCCCTCTCTGTCCCCCGCATAGCGCCCAGAGCGCCGCCAAGTGGCGCTGTATTCTCCTTCCCTTGTCGGCCGCCTGCGGGCGGCCATTCCTTTTTTGTGGAGAGCCCCGTCCACAGGAGAGTGGCAGGGCGGCGGAGGGGGAAAACAAATTTGCGAGAAAACTGCAGATTGGCGGAGAAAACGGCCCAAAATAGAAGAGGTGCGGTTGACAGTGACCGCCCCAAAATAGTAAAATAGATAAAAATAGGGGCGGCCCAAACGAGAGCCGGACGCCCCCGCCCGCCAGGGGACAGGAGTCACCGGTGGCGCGCCACAAAACCGCCCTTTTTAGGGGCGGCGATAGGGAGTAAAACAGGCGCCTGCGGGCCGCCGCCAGGCGGAGCCACGCGGGCTGTTTTGTGCCGGTGAAACGATGAGAAGAGGGGCGAATGGATGGTTCGGAGCATGACCGGGTACGGCCGCAGCCAGCAGCAGCTGGGCGGCTACGACATCCTGCTGGAAATCAGGAGCGTCAACCACCGCTACTTTGAGTTCTCCTGCAAGACGCCGCGGATGTACGGCTATCTGGAGGACAGGCTAAAGGCCTTTGTGCAGGAGCGGGTCTCCCGCGGCAAAATTCAGGTCAACCTCTACCTGCAGCGGCTCGACGGGGGGGACGAGGTCATCGCCGTCAACCGGGCGGTGGCCCAGGGCTATTTGCAGGCCCTGCGGGAGGTGCGCGCCGAGCTGGACGTGGACGACGACATCGCCCTCTCCGACATCGCCCGGCTGCCCGACGTCTTTGCCGTCCGCCGCGCGCAGGAGGACCCCGAGGCCGTCTGGTCCCTGGTCGCCCAGGTGGCCGAGGCCGCGGTGGACGAGTTTCTCGCCATGCGGGCCGCCGAGGGGGAGCGGATGAAGGCCGACATCCTCGCCCGCGCCCAGGCGGTGCTCGGCTATGTGGCCAAAATCGAGGCCGCCGCCCCCCAGACGGTGAGCGCCTACCGGGACAGGCTCTACGCCAAGTTGCAGGAGCTGCTGGGCGACCGCCAGATCGACGAGGGGCGGCTGCTCACCGAGGCGGCCCTCTTTGCCGACAAGGTGGCCACCGACGAGGAGACGGTGCGGCTGCGCAGCCACGTGGCCTCGCTGGAAGAGATCCTGGCCGGGGGCGAGGCGGTGGGCCGCAAGCTGGATTTCCTGGTGCAGGAGTTCAACCGCGAGGCCAACACCATCGGCTCCAAGTGCTCCGACGTGGCCATCAGCAAGCTGGTGGTGGAGATGAAGTCGGAGATCGAGAAGATGCGCGAACAGGTGCAGAATATTGAGTAAGCGGCCCCAGGCCGGAAAGGAATCGCTATGAAACTGATCAACATCGGCTTTGGCAACATGGTGTCGGCCAACCGGCTCATCGCCATTGTCAGCCCGGAGAGCGCCCCCATCAAGCGGATCATCCAGGACGCCCGGGATAAGGGCCTGCTCATCGACGCCACCTACGGGCGGCGGACGAGGGCGGTCATCGTCACCGACAGCGACCACGTCATCCTCTCGGCCGTGCAGCCCGAGACCATCGGCAACCGGCTGGACAAGGGGGAGGACCTGCTGGAGGAGGATGAAGATGAATAACCGCGGGATCCTGTTTGTCCTCTCCGGCCCCTCGGGCAGCGGCAAGGGCACGGCCATCAAAGAGCTGATGGGCCGCCGCCCGCTGAAGCTGTCGGTCTCGGCCACCACCCGCGCCCCCCGCCCCGGCGAGGTGGACGGGGTGCAGTACTACTTCTTGAGCAAAGAGGAGTTCGAGCGGCGGATCGCCGACGGCGAGATGCTGGAATACGTCAACTACTGCGGCAACTACTACGGCACCCCCAAGGCGCCGGTGGAGGAGAGCCTGGCCGCCGGCCAGGACGTGCTGCTGGAAATCGAGGTCACCGGGGCCAAAAACATCCGCACCCTGGCGCCCGAGGCGACGCTGCTCTTCGTCATCCCCCCCAGCATGAAGGAGCTGCGCCGCCGGCTGGAGGGCCGCGGCACCGAGGACGCCGCCACCATCGAGCGGCGGCTGGCGGTGGCCAAAGAGGAGTTGCGGCAGTACGGCCTGTACGACTACGTGGTGCTCAACGACACCGTCGAGAGCTGCGCCGACCAAATCGAGACCATTATGGAAGCGCAGAAGCGCGCCTCCCGCTACATGGGACAAATTATGGAAAGAGTGATGGAAGAATGTTAAGACCTGCACTGAGTGAACTGCTGAAACCCAACCAGAGCTATTACATGCTGGTGGTGGCCGTGGCCAAACGCGCCCGGGAAATCGTGGACGAGGCCGCCGAGGAGGAGCGCATCCTGGTGGAAAAGCCGGTGAAGCTGGCGGTGATGGAGTTTGCAAAAGGCGTTTGCTCCATCCGGGACGACGGCAGAAACGACTGACAAGCGCACCCCGCACAGCGGGCGGCGCGCGCAGGAGGGATGAATGATGGACCTGACCGGCAAGAAGATTTTACTGGGGATCACCGGCGGCATCGCCGCCTACAAGATGGCCAACGTGGCCTCGGCCCTCACCAAAGAAGGGGCCGAGGTCCACGTCCTCATGAGCGAGAACGCCACCCAGTTCATCACCCCCCTCACCTTTGAGACCCTCACCCGGCGCAAGGCCTATGTCGACACCTTCGACCGGGTCTTTTCCTGGGATGTCAAGCACATCTCCCTCACCGAGGGGGCCGACCTCTTCGCCGTGGCCCCGGCCACCGCCAACTTCATCGCCAAGGCGGCCTGCGGCCTGGCCGACGACATGCTCACCACCACCTTTTTGGCCGCCACCTGCCCCAAGCTGGTGGCCCCGGCCATGAACGTGAACATGTACGAAAACCCCGCCACCCAGCAAAACATCGAGACCCTGCGCCGGCGGGGGATGCTGATCGTCGAGCCGGACAGCGGCTACCTGGCCTGCGGGGTCACCGCCAAGGGGCGGCTGCCTGAGCCCCCGGCCCTGGTGGAGGCCATCCACCGCATCCTCTTCCCCCCCAAGCGGGATCTGGAGGGGGTGCGGCTGCTGGTGACCGCTGGCCCCACCCGGGAGTATTTGGACCCGGTGCGCTTTCTCAGCAACCGCTCCACCGGGAAGATGGGCTATGCCATCGCCGCCGCGGCCCAGCGCCGGGGGGCGGTGGTGACCCTGGTCACCGGCAAGGTGTCCCTGGCTCCCCCCGAGGGGGTGGAGACGGTCCCCGCCGAGTCGGCGGAGGAGATGTACCGGGCGGTGATGGACCGGCTGGACGGGCAGGACATGGTGGTCAAGGCGGCGGCGGTGGCCGACTTCACCCCGGCCCAGACGGCGGGGGACAAGCTGAAAAAAGACCAGCTGGACGGCCGCATCGAACTGGTGCGCACCAAGGACATCCTGGCGGCGGTGGGGGAGCGCGCCCGCCCCGACCAGGTGATCTGCGGCTTCTCGATGGAGACGAGGGATCTGGTGGAGAATTCGTCCAAGAAACTCGCCTCCAAGCGCGCCGACATGATCGTGGCCAACAACCTCAAGCAGCCCGGCGCCGGGTTCGAGGTGGACACCAACGTGGCGACCCTCCTCACCAAAGAGGGGGCGGAGGAGCTGCCCCTGCTGCAAAAGGGGGAGTTGGCCGACCGGCTGCTGGACCGGCTGCTCGCCCTCTGGCAGGCCAAGCGGGGCGAGCACTAGAGCTGCGCGGGGGCGCGGCGGAGCGGCCTTTGGCGCCCGCGGCCGCGGGCGCCCGGCGCGCCTGGCCCCGCGATGGAAAATAGAAGAGAGGAGGCGGCTTTGTCTGTGCCCGAAACGGTTGCGAAAATAGCGGTGGACAATGCCGCCTTTTACTTTGACAAGCCCTTTAGCTACAAAATCCCCCCCGCCCTGCGGGAGGAGGTCGCCCCCGGGGCGCGGGTCACCGTCCCCTTTGGGCGGGGGAACAAGCGCCGCAGCGGCCTGGTGCTGGAACTCTGCCAGGAGGAGGACACCTCCCGCTGCAAGGAGATCGCCAGCGTCTACGACCGGGAGCTCTGCGAGAACGAGGAGCTCTTCAAGCTGGTTTTCTACCTGCGGGAGACCACCTTCTGCACCTACTACGACGCGGCCAAGGCCATCCTCCCGGCGGGGGTGGGGATCACCATCAAGGAGTATTTCCTCCTGCGCGAGGAGCTGCTGCCCGCCGCCCTCACCCCCCGGCAGCAGTCGGCGGTGGAGGCCCTGCGCGCCCGCCGGGGGCGGCTCCTCTGCGCCGATTTGCTGGCGGCGACCGGCTGGAAGCCGGACGCCAGGGAGCTGCGGGAGCTGCTGGAGTGCGGCGCCCTGGAGCGGGACTACCAGAACCGCCGCCGCTACGGCGGGGACCAGATCACATGGGCCAAGGCCATTCCCTTTACAGGTAAGCTGACCCCCAAGCAGAAGGCGGTCTATGACTGGCTCTGCACCAGGGAGGAGGGGGCCACCTTGAAAGAGCTGCTCTACCAGACCGGGGTGGGGCGGACGGTGGTGGACAACCTGAAAAAGAAGGGGGCCCTGGCCCTCTTTGAGCGGGAGAGCTACCGCGAGGTCTTCGACGTGGCCGGGCGGGAGGACCCGGGCGGGGTGGTGTTGACCCCGGCCCAGGCGGCGGTCTACGATCCCCTGTCGGCGGCCATGGCAAAACGGGCCTACGGCTGCTCGCTCCTCTACGGGGTCACCGGCTCGGGCAAGACCCTGGTCTTCATCAAGCTGATCGAAAACGCCCTGCGCCTGGGCAAACAGGCAATTTTGCTGGTGCCGGAAATCGCCCTCACCCCCCAGGTCATCACCCGCTTCAAGACCCTCTTCGGGGAGCGGGTGGCGGTCCTGCACAGCGGCCTCTCGGTGGGGGAGCGGGCCAGCGAGTACCGGCGGATCAAGGAGGGGAAGGCCGACATCGCCATCGGCACCCGCTCGGCGGTCTTCGCCCCCCTGCGAAACATCGGCATCATCATCCTGGATGAGGAGCAGGAGGGGAGCTACCACTCCGACTCCTCCCCCAAGTACCACGCCCGGGACGTGGCCCGCTTTCGTGCCAAATACCACGCCGCGCAGCTGGTGCTGGCCTCCGCCACCCCCAGCGTGCTAACCTTCAGCGCCGCCAAGCGGGGGGAGATCGCCCTCTACCAGCTGCCGGAGCGGTACTCCGGCAACGCCCTGCCCCAGGTGGAGCTGGTGGACATGAAGGCGGAGCTGGCCTCGGGCAACACCTTTGAGATCTCCCGCCCCCTGGCCCGGCAGATCCAACTGGCCGTGGGCGCGGGGCACCAGGTGATCTTGCTCATCAACCGCCGGGGGTACAACACCACCGCCGTCTGTTCGAGCTGCGGGGCGGTGGCCCGCTGCAAGCACTGCGACATCCCCCTGACCTACCACCGGCAAAACGGGCGGCTGGTCTGCCACTACTGCGGCTACTCGGTGGAGCTGACCGGCCGCTGCGACAACTGCGGCGACAGCCACCTGCGGCTGTTGGGGGCCGGCACTCAAAAGGTGGAGGACCAGTTGGAACTCCTCTTCCCCGAGGCGCGCATCCTGCGCATGGACACCGACACCACCGTCAGCAAGGACTCCCACCGCGCCTTTTTACAGGCCTTTGCCGGGGGGGAGTACGACATCCTGGTGGGCACCCAGATGGTGGCCAAGGGGCTGGACTTCCCCAACGTCACCCTGGTGGGGGTGCTGGGGATCGACCACGTGCTGGGCGGCCAGAGCTACCGCAGCTTTGAGCGCTGCTTCTCCCTGGTGACCCAGGTGGTGGGCCGGGGCGGCCGGGGCGCCCAGTCGGGGCGGGCGGTCATCCAGACCTTCGACCCCCAAAACTGGGTGCTGGGCCTGGCCTCCCGCCAGGACTACGACGCCTTTTTCGCCGAGGAGATGCAGGCCCGCAAGTACCTGCTCTACCCACCCTTTTGCGACCTCTGCCTGATCGGCCTCACCGGGGCCAAGCGGGAGCGGTGCATCGAGGCGGGCCGGGCGCTGATGGAGATCTTGCAGCGGCTGGCCCAGGGCAGCTACCGGGGGGTGCCCCTGCGGCTGATGGGCCCCACCCCCTTTTTGGTGGAGCGCGTCAGCGACAAGTACCGCTACAAGATCATCGTCAAGTGCAAGAACAACCGCACCTTCCGCGCCCTGCTGCGAGAGGCCATCGCCGCCCTGGCCCAGCAGGTTTCCCTGCGGGATGTGGCGGTGGGGGTAGATTTTCACCCCGACAATGAGATATAATAGACGCGATAAGGCAATTTTCGCCCGTTTGCCCCCCCTCGGGGCCGGGGCGTCCACAGACTGTGCGATAGAGAAGGAGCAGGTAGACCATGGCAATGCGCAACATCGTGACCAAGGAGCAGGAGCTCCTGCGAAAGAAGAGCCGCCCGGTGGAGAAGTTTGACGAGAAACTGGCCCAGCTGGTGGAGGACATGATCGAGACCATGAACGAGGCCGACGGGGTCGGCCTGGCCGCCCCCCAGGTGGGGCTTCTGCGCCGGGTGGTGGTCATCGACGTGGGGGAGGGGCCGATGGAGCTGGTCAACCCCGAGATCCTCTCCCGCGAGGGGGAGGAGGAGGCGGTGGAGGGCTGCCTCTCCTTCCCGGGGGAGTTCGGCTTTGTCACCCGCCCCTACAAGGTGAAGGTCCGCTACCAGGACCGCACCGGCCAGGTGCTGGAAAAGGAGGGGGAGGACCTCTTCGCCCGCTGCGTCTGCCACGAACTCGACCACCTGGACGGGGTGCTGTTTGTGGACAAGGCCAGCCAGATCCTCACCAAGGAAGAGCTGGCCGAACTCATCGCCCAGCAAGAAGGGGAGGAGGGGGAGCAGTAGCCCCCCTCCCGCGAAAGGCGGTTTGCAGATGGACATCGTATTTATGGGGACCCCCGACTTTGCCGAAAAGAGCCTGCAGGCCCTGCTGGAACATGGCTTTTCGGTCAAGGCCGTCTACACCCAGACCGACAAGCCGGTGGGCCGCAAGCGGGTGCTGACCCCGCCCCCGGTCAAGGTGCTGGCCCAGCGCCACGGCATCCCGGTCTACCAGCCCAAGAGCCTGCGCCGGCTCGAGGTGCAGGAGGAACTGCGCGCCCTGGCCCCCGACTTGATCGTGGTGGTGGCCTACGGCAAGATCCTCCCCAAGGAGGTCATCGACCTGCCCCCCCTGGGCTGCGTCAACGTCCACGGCTCCCTGCTGCCCCGCTACCGGGGGGCCGCCCCCATCCAGTGGGCGGTCATCAACGGGGAGAAGGAGACCGGCGTCACCACCATGTACATGGACGAGGGGGTGGACACCGGGGACATCATCCTCCAGTCCACCACCCCCATCGGCCCAGAGGAGACCTCCGGCGAGCTCTTTGACCGGCTGGCCGCCCAGGGGGCAGAGCTGCTGGTGGAGACCTTGCGCCTGGTGGAGCGGGGCGAGGCCCCCCGCCGGGCGCAGGAGGGGGAGTCCTGCTACGCCTCCATGCTCGACAAGGAACTGGCCGAACTGGATTTCAATGCCCCCGCCCAGGCGGTGCACGACCGGGTGCGGGGTCTAAACCCCTGGCCGGTGGCCTATACTTTTTTCGGCGGCAAGAAGTGCAAGGTCTTTTCCTGTGAGGTGGTCCCCGGCCCCTTTGCGGCGCCCCCCGGCTGCGCGGTGGCCGACGGCTCCCTCTGTATCGCCTGCGGCGACGGCAGCGGGGTGCGGCTGAAAGAAGTCCTCTTGGAGGGCGGCAAGCGCACCACCGAGGCCGACTTTCTGCGCGGCCACCCGGTCAAGGCGGGGGACCGCTTCGCCGGCTGACCCGCCCTGACCTTGCCCTCGCCCTTGCCCCGGGAAGGAGAATTTGCAAATGCCCTTTTTTCTAATCGACCGATATTACCTGCTGCTGGTGGTGCCCGCCCTCCTGGTGACCCTCTGGGCCCAGGTGCGGGTCAAGTCCACCTTTGCCAAGTACAGCCACGTCTTTTCCCGCCGGGGCTTTACCGGCAAGGACGCGGCCCTCTACATCCTGCGGCAAAACGGGGTGACAAACGTCTCGGTGAGCGAGACCGGCGGCCACCTCAGCGACCACTACGACCCCCGGGCGGGGGTGATCCGCCTCTCGGGGGAAGTCTACTCCGGCACCTCGGTGGCCTCCATCGGGGTGGCCGCCCACGAGGCGGGGCACGCCCTCCAACACGCCCAGGGGTATTTTCCCCTCACCCTGCGAAACGCCATCATCCCCATCACCAACATCGGCTCTACCCTCTCGGGGCCCCTCATCCTGCTGGGCTTCATCATGGGGATGGGGCCGCTGGTGGACGTGGGGATCCTGCTGTTTTCCCTGGTGGTGGTCTTTCAATTGGTGACCCTGCCGGTGGAGTTCAACGCCAGCCGCCGGGCCGTCGCCATCCTCGGCGACGCCGGGCTGCTGGAGGGGGAGGAGCTCACCGGCGCCAAGCGGGTGCTGAGCGCCGCCGCCCTCACCTATGTGGGCAGCCTGTTGGTCTCCCTGGCCAACCTGCTGCGACTGATCTTGCTTTTCGGACGGAGGAACCATGACTGACAGACAGACGAGCGAGCGGCTGGTGGCCGCCAAGGCCCTCTGCCGGGTGGAGACCGGCGGCTACGCCGGGGCGGTGTTGGACCAGGCCTTGGAGCAGAGCGGGCTGGAACCCCGGCAGCGGGCCCTGGCCACCCGGCTGGTCTACGGGGTCACCAGCTGCAAATACCGGCTGGACGAAGCCGTCGACCGGCTCTGCGGGGGGCGGCCCCTCTCGGTGCAGGTGCGCACCATCCTCCGCCTGGGGCTCTACCAGCTGGCCTTCTGCGACGGCATCCCTGCCAGCGCCGCCGTCAACGAGACGGTGAAGCTGGCTGGCCCCCTGCGCCAGATCGGGGCCACCGGGCTCTGCAACGCCGTGCTGCGCCGCTTCCTGCGGGAGGGGAAACCCCTCTACGAGGGGGAGGACCTGTCGGTGCGCTATTCGGTGGAACCCTGGATCGCAAAGCTCTGGCAAAAGCGCTACGGCTGCGACACCTGCCGCGCCCTGCTGGAGGCCTTTGCGGGCGAGTTCCCCACCTTTGTGCGGGTCAACACCCAAAAGACCACCGCCTCGGCCCTGCTGGCCCGTTGGCGGGCGGCGGGGATCCCCACCGCCGAGACCGGGTGTGAAAACGCCCTGCGGCTGGAGGCGGCGGGCCGGGTGCCCGACCTGCCCGGCTTTGCCGAGGGGCTCTTTCACGTGCAGGACCTCTCCTCCCAGTACTGCGCTCTGGCCCTGGGCGCCAAGCCGGGGGAGCGGGTGATCGACTTCTGCGCCGCCCCGGGCGGCAAGAGCTTCACCCTGGCCCAGATGATGGGGGACGAAGGCGAGCTTCTCGCCTGCGACCTGCAGGGCTACAAGGCCGCCCTCATCGCCGAGGGGGCGCAGCGGCTGGGGCTCTCCGCCGTGCGCGCCCAGGTGCACGACGCCCGGCAGCCCCTCCCGGGCGGGGAGGCGGACCGCATCCTCTGCGACGTGCCCTGTTCGGGGCTGGGGGTGATGGGCAAAAAGCCCGACCTGCGCTACAAGCGGCGCGACGAGGTGAAGGACCTGCCCAGCCTGCAGCTGGACATCCTCAAAAACGCCGCCGAACACCTGCGGGTGGGGGGCGAACTGGTCTACTCCACCTGCACCCTCAACCCGGCGGAGAACCAGGGGGTCTTCGGCAAATTCCTGCGGGACGACGGGCGGTTTGTCCGCGTCCCCATCGAACCGGCCTGCCCCGGCGCGGTGAAGGAGGAGGAGACTCTCACCCTCTTTCCCCACAAGACCGGGACCGACGGCTTCTTTATGGCCAAGTGCAGGCGAGTAAAATGAGCGGAGGAGAACGGCCAATGACAGACATCCGCAGCCTCTCCCAGGGGGAGTTGGAGGACCTTTTGACCCAGTGGGGGCAGCTCCGGTACCGGGCGGGCCAGCTCTTTGACTGGCTGCACAAAAAGGGGGCGGACTCCTTTGCGGAGATGAAAAACCTCCCCGCCGCCCTGCGGGAGCAGTTGGCGGGGGAGTGCTTCATCGCCACCGCCGCCGTGGAGCGCAAGCTGGTCTCCCAGCTCGACGGCACGGTGAAATACCTCTTTCGCCTGCGCGACGGCGAGATGGTGGAGGGGGTGGTGATGCGCTACAAGCACGGCCTCTCCATCTGCCTCTCCACCCAGGTGGGCTGCAAGATGGGCTGCTCCTTCTGCGCCTCCACCCTGGCGGGCTTTGTCCGCAGCCTCACCGCCGGGGAGATGCTGGCCCAGATCTACACCGCCTCCCGCGATTTGGGGGAGCGCATCGGCAACGTGGTGCTCATGGGCATCGGCGAGCCGCTGGACAACTACGAGCAGGTGCTGCGCTTCATCCGAAACGTCACCAGCCCCAAGGGGCTCGACCTCTCGCCCCGGCACATCACCCTCTCCACCTGCGGGCTCTGCGACCAGATCCGCCGGCTGGCCGACGAACAGCTGCCCATCACCCTCTCCATCAGCCTGCACGCCCCCTTCGACGAGATGCGGGACCGGCTGATGCCGGTCAACCGGCGCTACAACATCGCCCAGCTGCTGGACGCCTGCCGCTACTACGCCGAAAAGACCGGGCGGCGGGTCTCCTTTGAATACACCCTCATCGCCGGGGTCAATGACACCCCGGCCTGCGCCGACCGGCTGGCCCAGCTCTGCCGGGGCTTTTTGAGCCACGTCAACCTGATCCCGGTCAACGCCGTGGAGGAGACCGGCTACACCCACGGCAGCGAGCGGGAGATCCGCGCCTTTCAGGAGCGGCTGGTCCGCCAGGGGGTCAACGCCACGGTGCGGCGGACCCTGGGGGCCGACATCTCCGCCGCCTGCGGCCAACTGCGCAGGCAAGAGCAGCACAATTAGGAGGAAAACACCATGTTGCGAATCGTATCGAATACCGACAAAGGGCTGGTGCGCGACCAAAACCAGGACGCGGCCAAGTCCGGCGCCCTGGCGGACGGGACCATCTGGTCCTGCGTCTGCGATGGGATGGGCGGCGCCGTGGGCGGCAACATCGCCAGCCGGGTGGTGGTGGACTCCTTCGCGGAGTCGGCGGGCTCCCTCTCGGGCGAGTACAGCGCCGAGACGGTGAAGAACTTCCTCATCGCCGCCGTCAACCGGGCCAACGCTCTGGTCTGCCAGCGCATCGAGGAGGACCCCTCCCTGGCGGGGATGGGGACCACCGTGGTGGCCTGCGTGGTCAAGAGCGGGTTTGCCCACATCGCCCACGTGGGGGACAGCCGGGCCTACAAGCTGGGGCCCGGGGGGATCGCCCAACTGACCAAGGACCACTCGATGGTGCAGGTGCTGGTGGAGCAGGGGCAGATCGCCCCGGAAGAGGCCAAGACCCACCCCAAGCGCAACATCATCACCCGGGCCGTCGGCATCTCCCGCAATGTGGATGTGGACTACGAGGAGGTCCCCCTGGAAGAGGGGGAGATGCTGCTGCTGTGCACCGACGGGGTCAGCGGCCCGCTGGAGGACGAAGAGATGTTGCAGATCGTGCGCGAGACGGACTTTTTCCAGGCCACCGCCGCCCTCGTCGAGGCGGCCAACGCCCGGGGCGGCAGCGACAACGCCACCGCCGTGCTCATCGGTTAAAGGGGGAGAGAAGAGAATGGACAAGTACATTGGAAAACGGCTGGACGGCCGCTACCTGGTGGAGGAACTCATCGGCATCGGCGGGATGGCCAACGTCTACAAGGCCACCGACTTGCTGGAGCACACCACCGTGGCCGTCAAGATCCTCAAGGACGAATTCGCCGAGAGCGACGAGTTCCTGCGCCGGTTCAAAAACGAATCCAAGGCCATCTCCCTGCTGTCTCACCCCAACATCGTCAAGGTCTTTGACGTGAGCTTCAGCGAAAAGGTCAACTACATCGTCATGGAGTACATCGACGGCATCACCCTCAAGGAGTACATCCAGCAAAAAGACGTCCTCCCCTGGAAGGACGCGGTCCACTTCATCACCCAGATCCTGCGGGCCCTGCAGCACGCCCACGACCGGGGCATCGTCCACCGGGACATCAAGCCCCAAAACATTATGCTGCTGCCCGACGGCTCCCTCAAGGTGATGGATTTCGGCATCGCCCGCTTTGCCCGCAGCGAGAACCGCACCATCACCGACCGCGCCATCGGCTCGGTGCACTACATCAGCCCCGAGCAGGCCCGCGGCGACGAGACCGACGCCAAGGCCGACCTCTACTCGGCCGGGGTCATCCTCTTCGAGATGCTCACCGGCCAGCTGCCCTTCGAGGCGGACACCGCCGTGTCGGTGGCCATCAAGCAGATCTCCGACCTGCCGGTCTCCCCCCGCCAGCTCAACCCCGACATCCCCGAGGGACTGGAGGAGATCACCCTCAAGGC
Organism: Acetanaerobacterium sp. MSJ-12; assembly: GCF_018917875.1. Lineage (NCBI taxonomy): Bacteria > Bacillati > Bacillota > Clostridia > Eubacteriales > Oscillospiraceae > Acetanaerobacterium > Acetanaerobacterium sp. MSJ-12. Next base: position 18,262 of record NZ_JAHLPK010000015.1, read on the forward strand.
CATGCAGAAGGATGTGGACCGGCGCTACCAGTCCGCCTCTGAGATGCTCGCGGACATCGAGGAGTTCAAGCGCAACCCCTCCATCAGCTTCCAGTACAAGTACTTCGTGGACTCCGAGCCCACCAAGTACATGGACGCCATCAAGGAGGTGCGCACCGAGCAGGAGGAGCCCGCCCCCGAGAAAAAGGGCGGCAAGAAGAAAAAGAAGAAGGGCTTTTTCTCCATCTTCTATAAAGACGACGGCAGCCGCAACAATATGGCCATCCTCGCCGGGATCGCCAGCGCCTTTCTGGTGGCGGCCATGCTCCTCATCGGGGGGATGGCCATCTTCTCCACCGGCATCTTCGGCGGCCGGGTCGCCGCCCCCAACTTAGTGGGGATGAGTTTGGAGGACGCCAAGGCCAAGTACCCCGACTTCAAGTACAAGGAGGGGGACCCGGTCTTCAGCGACGAGATCGAGGCCGGGCTGATTGCCGAGCAGAGCCCCAAGGGCAATGCCCGGATGAAGAAAAACGGCACCATTGAGGTGCACCTGAGCCAGGGCCCCGAGGTGTTGGTGGTGCAGGACGTCTACGGGATGGAGGCCTCCGCCGCCGAGGCGGCGCTGCGCAAGCAGGGCCTCAAGCCGATCATCGAGCACAAGAAGAGCGACAGCGTGCCGGTGAACTTCGTCATCGAGACCAACCCCGCCAAGGGCACCGAGGTGCAGAAGGGGGACGAGGTCACCATCTACGTCAGCCAGGACGAGGACACCGAGGAGCAGGTGAAGGTCCCCCTCCTCTCGGGCACCGACAAGGCGGGCGCCGAGTCGGCCCTCAAGGGCGTCGGCCTCACCCTGGGCAAGGTGACCGAGGTGGAGAGCGACAAGCCCAAGGGCATCGTGGTGGGGCAGGACCCCGCCGACGGCACCGAGGTGGACACGGGCACCATCGTCAACATCGAAGTCAGCAAGGGGCCGGAAAAGCCGAAGGATGTACCTGTCACAGTTACGTTACCCAAAGGAATTGGAAGTATAAAGCTCAAAGTTTACCAAGACGGCAAGGAAATGAACGGTGAAGGGGGAGATATCAACCCTAACTACGGTGGCAGCGGTTCATACACAGTCACAATTTCTGGTTTAAAAAGTGATATGCCTGTTACCATAACTTTTGAAATCAATGGAACTGAATATAAGAGCTATAAAGTCAACTTTGCTACAGGGACAGCAGAAAGTATCCCCGAACGCGATAATTCTAATAATGCCGCCTTCAAGCCCGCGCCCACCCCCTCTTCCAGCCAGTCGGCGGCCCAGGGCGGCAGCGCCGGCGGCGAGGTGAAGGGGTAAGATGCCAAAGGGACTCATCTTAAAGGCCATCAGCGGGTTTTACTACGTCGAGAGCGATGGCAGGACCTACGCCTGCCGGGCCAAGGGGGCCTTTCGCAACCAGCACATCAAACCCCTGGTGGGGGACTGGGCCCTCTTCACCCCCGAGGGGGAGGGCGGCCGGGTGGAGGAGATCCTCCCCCGCAAAAACAGCTTCATCCGCCCCCCGGTGGCCAACATCGACCAGTTTTTCTTTGTGGTCAGCGCCTGCAGCCCGGCGCCCAACCTCTTTGTGCTCGACAAGCTGATTTCCATCGCCGAGTACAAGGGGGTGGAGCCGGTCATCGTCCTCACCAAGTTGGACATGGAGGAGGCCGACCGTATCGCCGCCATCTATCAAAAGGCGGGCTTCTCCGTCCTGCGGGTGGACTACCGCTCCAGCGGCTGGCGCGCCCCGCTGGAGCGCTGCCTGCAGGGCAAGGTCTCGGCCTTCTGCGGCAACTCAGGGGTGGGCAAGTCCACCCTCATCAACCACCTGGGGTTCACCCCCGAGATCGAGACCGGGGAGATCAGCGACAAGCTGGGCCGGGGGCGGCACACCACCCGCCAGGTGGAGCTCTACCCCCTGCCCTTTGGCGGCTATCTGGCCGACACTCCCGGCTTTTCCGACGTGCAGCTGCACCGGCAGGAGCAGATCCTCAAGGACCAACTGCCCTACACCTTTCGGGAGATGGCCCCCTACCTGGACGGCTGCCAGTTCACCGGCTGCTCCCACACCTGCGAAAAGGGGTGTGCGGTGCTGGCGGCGGTGGCGGCAGGGGAGATCCCCCCCAGCCGCCACGAGAGCTACTGCGCCCTCTACGAGGCGGTCAAGGACATCGCCCCCTGGGAGCTGGAGGGCGGCAAAAAATCGTGAATGATTTGGGTCGGGGCCGCCGGGCGACGGCGGCCCCGACTGATGTGAGAGGGGAGAGAGAAGCGGTGAAAGAGCGCTGTGTGGTGGTGGGGGCGGCCCCCCTGGAGAGCGACCGGGTCCTGGGGCAGATCGACCCCGCCCGGGACTATGTCATCTGCGCCGACGGGGGGATCGACCACCTGCGCCGGGTGGGCCTGACCCCCGACTTGCTGATGGGGGACTTGGACTCGGCCAGCAGCCCCATGGAAGGGGTGGAGGTGGTGGCCTTTGACCCGGTGAAGGACGACACCGACACCCACATCGCCCTCAAGCGGGGGCTGGCCCTGGGCTACCGGGACTTTTTGCTGCTGGGCTGTACTGGCGGGCGGTTGGACCACACCCTGGCCAACCTGCAAAGCCTCTATTTTCTCAAGCGGCAGGGGGCCGACGGCTGCCTGCTCGACGACCGCCACCGCATCTTCTTTTTGTGGGAGGAGGAGCGGGAGATCCTGCGGGAGGACTACCGCTACCTCTCCTTCTTCGCCTACGGGGGCGAGGCGGCGGGGGTCACCCTGCAAGGGGTCAAATACCCTCTGCACGAGCACCTGCTGACCCCCGATTTTCCCCTGGGCGTCAGCAACGAGATCACCGGAAAAAGCTGCAAAGCAGCGGTCAAAAAGGGGTGTTTGCTGGCCGTTTTGGCCAGGGAGTGAACCCCCGGCAGCCCTTTTGTATATACTGGTACAACAGCGGAAAGGGCGGTGGGGCGGATGCGCGGCAGGAACAAGGTCATCAAACTCATTATGGTGACGTTGGGAGCGGGGCTGCTGCTGTCGTTTTGCCTCACCGCCGGCACCGCCGTCATCGCCATCGCCCTGGTGCTCATCGCCCTGGGGTTGCTGATGCAGAATTGACAGGAGGGTTTTTTGATGCAGGTGGTCGTGATCAAGAGTTCCAAATTCATGTCGAAAATCCTGAAGAAGATCTTCAAGATCAAACCCGAGCAAAACTGAAGTGGGGAAGGCCTCTGCGGGGGCCTTCCCCTTTTGCAGTCCCGGAGAGGGGGGACAAGCCCGGCCCCACAGAGGCCCCGAGGGCGATGAAAAAGATTTGTGAATTGGGCGCTTTCCCTTTACATTGGTGCCGCAAATAGAGTAGAATATAGTTTGAAATATACTGGGTGGGAGTGTGTGAGAAGCAATGGAACTGAAGTACAAGAGGATCCTGTTAAAGCTGTCCGGCGAGGCGCTGGCAGGCGATAAAAAGATGGGGATCGACTACAACATCGTCACCGACATCTGCAAAAACATCAAGATGTGCACCGAACTGGGCTGCCAGGTGGCCATCGTCGTGGGCGGCGGCAACTTCTGGCGGGGCCGCTCCAGCGGCGAGATGGAGCGCACCCGGGCCGACCACATGGGGATGCTGGCCACCGTCATCAACGCCCTGGCCCTGGCCGACAGCCTGGAGCAGCAGGGGGTGCCGGTGCGGGTGCAGACGGCCCTGCCCATGCAGCAGGTGGCCGAGCCCTACATCCGCAACCGGGCGGTGCGCCACCTGGAAAAGGGGCGGGTGGTCATCCTGGCCTGCGGCACCGGCAACCCCTTCTTCTCCACCGACACCGCCGCCGCCCTGCGCGCCGCCGAGATCAACGCCGAGGTCATCTTCAAGGCCACCATGGTGGACGGGGTCTACGACAAAGACCCCAAAAAGTACCCCGACGCCGTCCGCTTCGACCGGGTCTCTTTCTCCCGGGTGCTGGCCGACTCCCTGGAGGTCATGGACTCCACCGCCGCCTCCCTCTGCAAGGACAACGGCCTCCCCATCCTGCTCTTTGATTTGAGCGATCCCTACAACATCGTCCGCGCCCTCTGCGGCGAGGACATCGGCACCCTCGTCAGCGAGGACTAGCGGCGAGAGATCCCCCCGAAAATAATCAGGCGGCCCCGCCGCCTCACAGGAGGTAGCTTTTCATGAGAGAAGAGTATGCAGTTTACGAGAAGAAGATGGGCAAATCCATCAGCGTGATGGAGGGCGAGTTCGCCGCCATCCGCGCCGGCCGCGCCAACCCCGCCGTCCTGGACAAGGTGACGGTGGACTACTACGGCGTGCCCACCCCCGTCGCCCAGATGGCCGGGGTCTCGGTCCCCGACGCCCGCACCCTGCTGATCCAGCCCTGGGACGGCTCGACCCTCAAGGCCATTGAAAAGGCCATCCTCGCCAGCGATTTGGGCATCACCCCCAACAACGACGGCAAGGTCATCCGCATGGCCTTCCCCCCGCTGACCGAGGAGCGCCGCAAGGAGATCGTCAAGTCGGTCCACAAGCTGGAGGAGGAGTGCAAGGTCGCCATCCGCTCCATCCGCCGGGACGCCATCGACAAGTTCAAGGCCCAGAAGAAGGCGGGAGAGCTGTCTGAAGACGACCTGAAGGACCTGGAGAAGGGGATCCAGAAACTCACCGACACCTACTGCGACAAGGCCGAGGCCGCGGCCAAGGCCAAGGAAAAAGAGATCATGGAGATCTAGCCGGTGTTCTTTCAAAAGAAGAAACGGCTTCTCGCGAAACCGGATTTTGACAACCTGCCCCAGCACATCGGCTTTATTATGGACGGCAACGGCCGCTGGGCCAAGCGGCGGGGGCTGCCCCGCTCTGCCGGGCACCGGGCCGGGGCCAAGACCTTTCGGGACATGGTCCGCTACTGCAAGGACATCGGCATCAAAAACATGACCGTCTACGCCTTCTCCACCGAGAACTGGAAGCGCCCTAAGGAGGAGGTGGAGGCCATCATGGACCTGCTGCGCAGCTACCTGAAAGACGCCTTTGACCACCGGGAAGAGGAGGTGCGCTGTCTGATTTTGGGGGACACCGCGCCCCTGGCGCCGGACATTGTCGCCCTCATCAAAAAGCTGGAGGACGAGAGCCGCGACTGCAAGCAGATGACCCTCAACATCGCCCTCAACTACGGCGGCCGGGCCGAGATCACCCACGCCGTGCGCGAACTGGCCGGCCAGGTGCAGCGGGGGGAACTGGCCCCCGAGGAGATCACCGAGGACGCCATCTCCGCACACCTCTACACCGCGGGCCAGCCCGACCCGGACTTGATCATCCGCCCCAGCGGGGAGTACCGGACCTCCAACTTCCTGCTCTGGCAGTCGGCTTACAGCGAACTGGTGTTCATGGATGTGCTGTGGCCCGATTTCACCCGCCGCGACCTGGACCGCGCCATCCTGGAGTACCAGAACCGCGACAGAAGGTTTGGAGGGGTATAATTTTGGCAACCAGAATCATCAGCGCGGCGGTGGGCCTTGTCCTGCTGGCGATCGCCGTGCTCTTTTACGGCACCCTGGCCTTTAATGTCATCGTGCTGCTCATCACCCTCATCGCCCTGCACGAGATTTTCGGGGCGGTGAAACTGCACAACAAATTTGGGATGTACGGCTGGTGCGCCCTCTTTGCGGCCTTCGTGCTGCTCTACGACAAAATGCCCCCTACCGGGGCCATCCACCTGACGGCGGGGCTCTTTGTCTTTACGGCGGGGATGGCGGCCTTTGCGGTCTTTCACTTTGCAGACATCCCCTTTTCCAGCATCGCCATCGTCTACATGGAGACCATCGCCATCCTCTTCGGCTTTTCCTCCACCCTGCTCATGCGCAGCGTCTTTCCCCAAGACGGGCTCTTCTACCTGATCGCTGCGCTGGGCTGCGGATGGCTAGCCGACACCGGGGCCTATTTTTCGGGCCGGCTCTTCGGCAAGCACAAACTGGCCCCCAACGTCAGCCCCCACAAGACGGTGGAGGGCTCGCTGGGCGGCCTGCTCACCAACGTGCTGGCCCTCTGCCTCATCGCCTGGGGCTACCACCGCTTTTTGGGCGGCGGTCCCATCTCCTATCCCCACCTGATCGCGGTGGCCACCGTGGGCGCCCTGGCGGGGATGTTGGGGGACTTGGTGGCCTCCAGCCTCAAGCGGCAGCAGGGAATCAAGGACTACGGCACCATCATGCCCGGGCACGGGGGGATCATGGACCGCTTTGACAGCGTCATCTTCACCCTGCCCACGGTGCTGCTGCTCTCCTACTACCTGCCCATCGTCCTGCGCTAGGGCGGGGGCGAAAGGAAGGCTTTTTCATGTGCGCTAAAAAAGTAACGGTGCTGGGCTCCACCGGCTCCATCGGCACCCAGGCCCTGGACGTCATTGAAAAAAACGGCTATGAAGTGGTTGGCCTTTCGGCCAACTCTTCTGTTTTACAGCTGGAAAATCAGGTGCGCCGGTTCCGCCCCCCCTTCGCCTGTATGGTGGACGAGCGTGCGGCGCACGCCCTGCGGGACGCCCTGCGGGACACCGACACCAAGGTCCTGGCGGGGGTGGACGGCCTCTGCGAACTGGCCGCCCGGGAAGAGGCCGACATGGTCCTCAACTCGGTGGTGGGGATGGTGGGGCTGCGCCCCACCCTGGCCGCCATCGAGGCGGGTAAGCCGGTGGCCCTGGCCAACAAGGAGACCCTGGTCGCCGGCGGCAAGCTGGTGACCGAGGCCGCCCGGGCCAAGGGGGTCCCCATCCTCCCGGTGGACAGCGAGCACTCGGCCATCTTTCAGTGCCTGCAGGACCGCCACTCGGCCAGGGCCCTGAAAAAGGTCATCCTCACCGCCTCGGGCGGCCCCTTCTTCGGCAGGGGCCGGGAGAAGCTGGAGAAGGTGAGCATCGAGGACGCCCTCAACCACCCCAACTGGTCCATGGGGGCCAAAATCACGGTGGATTCCGCCACCTTGATGAACAAGGGGCTGGAACTCATCGAGGCGGCCTGGCTCTTTGACAAGACCCCGGACGAAATCGAGATCGTCGTCCACCGGGAGAGCGTCATCCACTCCCTGGTGGAGTTTGACGACCACTCGGTGCTGGCCCAACTGGGGGTGCCGGACATGCGCATCCCCATCCAGTACGCCCTGACCTACCCGGAGCGGCTCCCATCTCCTGTAAAGGAACTCTCCTTGACAGACTATCCGACCCTCCACTTTGCCAAGCCCGACATCGAGACCTTCACCTGCCTAAAGACCTGTATCGAGGCGGCCCGGCGGGGGGGACTTGCCCCCTGCGCCATCAGCGGCGCCAACGAGGAGGCGGTGGCCCTCTTTTTAAGTGGGAAGATCGGCTTTTTGGAGATCGGGGAGCTGGTGCGGGGGGCCATGAATACTGTGCCCCGCGCAGACGTATATTCTTTAGAGGATGTGCTGCAGACAGACGCACAGGCGCGGGCCTATGTCCGCGCACAGGCGAGGTAGCCAAAAGCGGCTTTCGGCCCTCGCTCATCAGTTGGAAGGTGAACTATGAACATCGTTTTTTCGATCCTCTTGGCAGTCCTGATGTTCGGGCTGATCATCATGATCCACGAGTTGGGGCATTTCATCACCGCCAAACTCGGGGGGATCAAGGTCAACGAATTTGCCATCGGCATGGGGCCGACCCTCCTCAAGCGGCAGAAGGGGGAGACCACCTATGCCCTGCGGGCGGTCCCCATCGGCGGTTTCGTGGCCATGGAGGGGGAGGACGAGGACAGCGCCGACGAGCGGGCCTTCTCCCGCCGCCCGATCTGGATCCGCATCCTGGTGGTGATCGCCGGGGCCCTGATGAACCTGGTGTTGGGCTTTGTCATCCTCATCGTCCTCACCTCGGCCTCCAAACTGGTGCCCACCACCACGGTGGCCAAGTTTGACGAGACCTCCCTCAGCGCCCAGTCGGGGCTGCAGGTGGGGGACGAGGTGCTCTCCATCAACGGCCGGCGCATCTACATCGCCAACGACATCGACTTTGAGCTGATGCGGGACAAAGACGGCTATGTGGACATGACCGTTCTCCGCGACGGCGAGAAGATCACCCTCACCGGGGTGCAGTTTGCCCTGGCGCAGGACGACAACGGCAACCAGTTTATCAGCCGCGACTTCTGGGTGCTGGGGGTCCCCAAGACGGTGGGCGGGGTGCTCAAGGAGTCGGCACTCAAGACCGTCTCCATCGGGAAGATGGTCTGGGTCTCCCTGCTCGACCTCATCACCGGCAACGTGCCCATCTCCCAGGTGGCCGGGCCGGTGGGGACGGTGGACATCATCAACCAGGCGGTGAGCATGGGCTGGGAGACCACCCTCAACATGCTGGCGCTGCTGACCATCAACGTGGGCATCTTCAACCTGTTGCCCATCCCGGCGCTGGACGGGGGGCGGCTGGTCTTTCTCCTCATCGAGGCGATTCGCCGCAAGCCCATCAAGGCCAAGTACGAGGGCTTTGTCCACGCGGCGGGGTTCCTGCTGCTTATCGGCTTTATGCTCTTTGTGACCTACAGCGACATCACCCGAATATTCGCCCGCTGACCGGTGGGCTGACCACAGCTGCGGGGACCGAAACCGGCCCCGCACCAATTTTACATAGAAGAGGGACAAGCTCATGGAGAGAAAAAAGACCCGCACCCTGCAAATCGGCTCGGTCAAGATCGGCGGCGGCGAGGAGATCGCCGTCCAGTCGATGCTCTGCGCCCCGGCGGCGGATGTGGAGGCCAACGTGGAGCAGGCCAAGCGCCTCTTTGCGGCGGGGTGCGACATCATCCGGGTCGCCGTCCCCGACCGGGAGTCGGTGCGGCTCATCGGCGCCATCAAGGCGGCGGTGCCCACCCCCCTGGTGGCGGACATCCACTTTGACTACCGGCTGGCCCTGGCGGCGGTGGAGGCGGGGGTGGACAAGGTCCGCATCAACCCCGGCAACATCGGCGGCAGGGAGCGGGTGCAGGCGGTGGCCGACGCCTGCAAGGCCCGGGGCGTCCCCATCCGCATCGGGGTCAACGGCGGCTCTCTGGAAAAGGAGATCTTGCGGAAGTACGGCGCCCCCACCGCCCCCGCCCTGGTGGAGAGCGCCCTCTACCACATCTCGCTGCTGGAGGAGTGCGGCTTTGCAGACATCGCCATCTCCCTCAAGTCCTCCAGCGTTCCCACCATGATCGAGGCCTACCGGCTGATGTCCCAGCGCTGCGACTACCCCCTCCACCTGGGGGTCACCGAGGCGGGGACCGAGCGGATGGGCCTCATCAAGTCGGCCATCGGCATCGGCTCCCTCCTCTGCGACGGCATCGGCGACACCATCCGCGTCTCCCTCACCGACGACCCGGTGAAGGAGGTGCGGGCCGCCCGGGACATCCTCAAGGCCCTGGGGATTGGCAAGCAGGGGGTGCGGGTGGTCTCCTGCCCCACCTGCGGGCGCACCCAAATCGACCTGATCTCCCTTGCCAAAGAGGTGGACCGCCTGGTGGAGGGGATGGAGAAGGACATCACCGTGGCGGTGATGGGCTGCGCGGTCAACGGCCCCGGCGAGGCCAGAGAGGCCGACATCGGGGTGGCCGGGGGAGACGGCTGCGGTCTTCTCTTCCGCAAGGGGGAGATCCTCCGCAAGGTGCCGGAGGACCAGATCCTCCCGGCCCTGATGGAGGAGATCGAGCGACTGTGATATTTTGGGCGGCGGGCTCTCTGGCCCTCCGCCCTTTGTGAAGCAAAAACCGGCCCCGCGCGCTGCGGGAAGTGACCAGGAAGGAAGCCGCCATTGAGCCAGTATTTTTTTGAACAGCTGGGGATCGCCAGGGGGGAGATGGAAGACCTCCCCGCCGACATCCTCTCCATCGCCGTGGATCGCCGGGAGAACCGGCTGGAAATCGCGGCCCGCTTTGCGCAGCCGCTGCCCTATGCCACCTGCAAGCTCTTGCAAAACCACCTGAAGGGCCAGTTGGGCTGCGAGGCGGCCCTCGTCCCCACCTTCCCGGCAGGAGAGCCGGGGGAGGCCCTCTTTGAGCTGGTGGCCGAGTACGCCAAAGAGGGCAACTCGATGCTCGACTGCATCCTCTCCCGCTCCCACATCCGCTACGACGGGGGGGAAAACGCCTACGTGCTCGAACTGGAGCAGGGGGGCAAGCACATCCTGGCGGGGCTGGGGTTTGAGCAGAAGTTTTGCAGCCAGTACCGGCAGCTCTGCGGCGAGGGGGTGGCCCTGGTCGTGGTGGGGGAGGACGCGCCCCCGCCGCCCTGCCCGGCGCCCGAGCGGGTGGCGGCCCCGGCGCGCCCGG
>NZ_JAHLPK010000016.1:0-5139 GCF_018917875.1 Acetanaerobacterium sp. MSJ-12
CTGCAAAAATACAGCTTGAAAACTGAATAAAGGGGAATAGACTGAATGAGAACTGCTTCACAAGGTCAAGCCCTCGACCGATTAGTACTGCCCAGCTCAACACGTCACCGTGCGTACACCTGCAGCCTATCTACCTCGTAGTCTTCAAGGGGTCTTACCTGATTGACTCAGTGGGATATCTTATCTTGAGGTCGGCTTCACGCTTAGATGCTTTCAGCGTTTATCCGTTCCGCACTTAGCTGCCCAGCTGTGCCACTGGCGTGACAACTGGTGCACCAGAGGTGCGTCCATCCCGGTCCTCTCGTACTAGGGACAGCTCCTCTCAAATATCCTGCGCCCACGACAGATAGGGACCGAACTGTCTCACGACGTTCTGAACCCAGCTCGCGTACCGCTTTAATTGGCGAACAGCCAAACCCTTGGGACCGAATTCAGCCCCAGGATGCGATGAGCCGACATCGAGGTGCCAAACCTCCCCGTCGATGTGGACTCTTGGGGGAGATCAGCCTGTTATCCCCAGGGTAGCTTTTATCCGTTGAGCGACGGCATTTCCACTCACATACCGCCGGATCACTAACTCCAACTTTCGTTCCTGCTCGACTTGTCAGTCTCGCAGTCAGGCTGGCTTGTGCGTTTACACTCTCTGGCATGGTTTCCGTCCATGCTGAGCCAACCTTTGAGCGCCTCCGATACCTTTTAGGAGGCGACCGCCCCAGTCAAACTGCCCACCTGACAATGTCCTCCGGCCGGTTTCACGGCCGCAAGTTAGAATTCCAGCACTACAAGAGTGGTATCCCAAGGTCGACTCCACCAAAGCTGACGCCTTGGCTTCCCTGTCTCCCACCTATCCTGTACATGTAATACCGAAATCCAATATCAGGCTGCAGTAAAGCTCCATGGGGTCTTTCCGTCTTGTCGCGGGTAACCGGCATCTTCACCGGTACTACAATTTCGCCGGGCGGGTTGTTGAGACAGTAACCAGATCGTTACACCATTCGTGCGGGTCGGAACTTACCCGACAAGGAATTTCGCTACCTTAGGACCGTTATAGTTACGGCCGCCGTTCACTGGGGCTTCGGGTCAAAGCTTGCACTCATCTCCTTAACCTTCCAGCACCGGGCAGGTGTCAGCCCCTATACTTCATCTTTCGATTTAGCAGAGACCTGTGTTTTTGCTAAACAGTCGCCTGGCTCTATTCTCTGCGGCTCATGTTTCCATGAGCACCCCTTATCCCTAAGTTACGGGGTCAATTTGCCGAGTTCCTTAACAACCCTTCTCCCGTTGGCCTTAGAATCTTCTTCCTACCTACCTGTGTCGGTTTGCGGTACGGGCACCTTAGTTATTCCCAGAGCTTTTCTCGCCTCCGTCCAAGCATGCTTCCCTACTAAATTTCAGTCCCTTACGCCCGGGTCTACCATCGCCCGGGTCATGCCCTTTCAGAGTGTCCCTCTGCTTAAAACTTTCGGTGGTTACGGAATCTCTACCGTATGTGCATCGGCTACGCCTTTCGGCCTCACCTTAGCTCCCGACTAACTTGGAGCGGACGAACCTTCCTCCAAAAACCTTAGGCTTTCGGCCATCATGATTCTCACATGATTCGCGCTACTCATTCCGGCATTCTCACTCCCATGCAGTCCACCACCGCTTCCGCTATGGCTTCACCCCGCATGCGACGCTCCCCTACCCATCATCAAAGACGATGCCCAAGCTTCGGTACAGGTTTTAGCCCCGTTACATTTTCGGCGCAGGGGCACTCGACTAGTGAGCTATTACGCACTCTTTTAATGTATGGCTGCTTCTAAGCCAACATCCTAGTTGTCTGTGCACCCCCACATCCTTTTCCACTTAAACCTGTTTGGGGACCTTAGCTGTGGGTCTGGGCTGTTTCCCTCTCGACTATGAAACTTATCTCCCATAGTCTGACTCCTGCGCATCGATTTTCCGGCATTCTTAGTTTGATAGGGTTCAGTAACCTCTCGGCCCCTAGCCCATTCAGTGCTTTACCTCCGGAAATCTAACGCAAGGCTAGCCCTAAAGCTATTTCGGGGAGAACCAGCTATATCCGGGTTCGATTAGAATTTCTCCGCTATCCACACCTCATCCGCCACTTTTTCAACAGGGGTCGGTTCGGTCCTCCATTGGGTCTTACCCCAACTTCAACCTGGACATGGATAGGTCACCCGGTTTCGGGTCATATACATGCAACTCTTTCGCCCTATTCAGACTCGGTTTCCCTGCGGCTTCAGGCCTTAAGCCCTTAACCTCGCTGCATACATACACTCGCCGGACCGTTCTACAAAAAGTACCATATCACACTTTGACGTGCTCTATGTGCTTGTAGGCACAGGGTTTCAGGTTCTATTTCACTCCCCTCCCGGGGTTCTTTTCACCTTTCCTTCACAGTACTATACGCTATCGGTCACCAGGTAGTATTTAGGCTTGGAGGGTGGTCCCCCCGGCTTCCCACGGGATTCCTCGTGTCCCGCGGTACTCTGGATCCTGCTCGGTGCGCTCGCTTTTCAGATACGGGGCTCTCACCCTCTCTGGCCGGCCTTCCCATGCCGTTCTCTTAAACTCGCACAATCCTAAATGCAGTCCTCAACCCCAAGGGTATTTCTACCCCTGGTTTGGCCTCTTCCGATTTCGCTCGCCACTACTTTCGGAATCTCGTTTGATTTCTCTTCCTCGCCCTACTTAGATGTTTCAGTTCAGGCGGTTCACCTCCTGCACCTATGTATTCAGTACAGGATACCTAGACATGACTCTAGGTGGGTTGCCCCATTCGGACATCCGCGGATCAATACTCATTTGCAGCTCCCCGCGGCTTTTCGCAGCTTATCGCGTCCTTCATCGTCTCCTGGTGCCAAGGCATTCGCCCTGCGCCCTTCTTAGCTTGACCTTTTTCTTCGGCTGTTCTCTCGACATAAATTGTAGTGTACCTAAAAGCTTTCGCCTCTAGTTACCCTTTAGATTTCTATCGCAGTCTATTGCTTTATTCAGTTTTCAAGGTGCACTTTTGCTTGAGGTTCCCTTGTCTTTGCCCGGTCTCCCGGGCCGTGGTGGGCTCAAGTGGACTCGAACCACCGACCTCACGCTTATCAGGCGTGCGCTCTAACCACCTGAGCTATGAGCCCATACTCAAGGGCGCTCCGCTTTCTTAGAAGTCAGTTTTCCTTGTCCCTCCCGCGATCGCCTCTCGGCTCTCGCGTCCACCAGTGGTGGAGATGAGGAGGCTCGAACTCCTGACCCCCTGCGTGCAAGGCAGGTGCTCTCCCAGCTGAGCTACACCCCCGTCTTCAACAAGGTTCCTCTTGCCTGAAAGTCTGTCTTCACAGACCTTCAAAATTGAACAATACTCAAAGCTCGAACTTCTCTCTTCCTTAGAAAGGAGGTGATCCAGCCGCACCTTCCGATACGGCTACCTTGTTACGACTTCACCCCAATCACCAGCCCCACCTTCGGCAGCGTCCCCCTTGCGGTTAGACTACTGACTTCGGGTGTTACCGGCTCTCATGGTGTGACGGGCGGTGTGTACAAGGCCCGGGAACGTATTCACCGCGGCATGCTGATCCGCGATTACTAGCAATTCCGACTTCATGCAGGCGAGTTGCAGCCTGCAATCCGAACTGAGACCGCTTTTATAGATTCGCTCCACCTCGCGGTTTTGCTGCTCATTGTTAGCGGCCATTGTAGTACGTGTGTAGCCCAGGTCATAAAGGGCATGATGATTTGACGTCATCCCCACCTTCCTCCGTTTTGTCAACGGCAGTCCCGTTAGAGTGCTCTTGCGTAGCAACTAACAGTAAGGGTTGCGCTCGTTGCGGGACTTAACCCAACATCTCACGACACGAGCTGACGACAACCATGCACCACCTGTCTTACCGTCCCCGAAGGGAACTCCCAATCTCTTGGGATAGCGATAGATGTCAAGACCTGGTAAGGTTTTTCGCGTTGCTTCGAATTAAACCACATACTCCACTGCTTGTGCGGGCCCCCGTCAATTCCTTTGAGTTTCAACCTTGCGGTCGTACTCCCCAGGTGGATTACTTATTGTGTTAACTCCGGCACGGAGGGAGTTATCCCCCCACACCTAGTAATCATCGTTTACGGCATGGACTACCAGGGTATCTAATCCTGTTTGCTCCCCATGCTTTCGAGCCTCAGCGTCAGTAAAAGCCCAGCAGGCCGCCTTCGCCACTGGTGTTCCTCCCGATATCTACGCATTCCACCGCTACACCGGGAATTCCGCCTGCCTCTACTTCACTCAAGAACCACAGTTTTGCGCGCAGTTCAGGGGTTGAGCCCCTGCATTTCACACGCAACTTATGATCCCGCCTACACTCCCTTTACACCCAGTAATTCCGGACAACGCTCGCCATCTACGTATTACCGCGGCTGCTGGCACGTAGTTAGCCATGGCTTCCTCCTGTGGTACCGTCATTATCGTCCCACAAGACAGAGGTTTACAATCCGAAAACCTTCTTCCCTCACGCGGCGTCGCTGCATCAGGGTTCCCCCCATTGTGCAATATTCCCCACTGCTGCCTCCCGTAGGAGTCTGGGCCGTGTCTCAGTCCCAATGTGGCCGTTCAACCTCTCAGTCCGGCTACTGATCGTTGCCTTGGTGGGCCGTTACCCCGCCAACTAGCTAATCAGACGCGAGCCCATCTCAGAGCGGATATAATCCTTTCTTGGCCAGGGGATGTCCCCCGACCACCGTATGCGGTATTAGCAGTCGTTTCCAACTGTTGTCCCCCACTCCGAGGCAGGTTGCTCACGTGTTACTCACCCGTCCGCCACTAACAACATCCATCTTCCTAGCAAGCTATTCCGTCGGATGTGTCCGTTCGACTTGCATGTGTTAGGCGCGCCGCCAGCGTTCGTCCTGAGCCAGGATCAAACTCTTTATCAAAGTTGTATCTAAACAGTGTTCCCACCGTTCAAACCTAAGCTCATTTCAAACTTGACGTTTAAAATTACTTCGCTTGGTGTTGTCTCTCAAAGAGACGCATCCAGTCCGTGATAGACCGGATTTTTAGGTCCGTTCAAGCTTCAGTATTGTTCAATTTTCAAGGTCCGTTCGGCATCTCGCCGTGCCTTTTATTATATCTCGCTGCCTTCTTTTTGTCAACCCCTTTTT
>NZ_JAHLPK010000017.1:0-2475 GCF_018917875.1 Acetanaerobacterium sp. MSJ-12
CTTGAAACGGTGTAGCCTTTGCGGTTACGCCGTTTTTTCTTTGTTACGATCGATGAGGTGCTGCTGGAAGGCTTCTTCCATTTCCTCCGGGGTCAATTCGTGGAGAATGCCCACGCCGCTGTAATAGATGTCCAGAAGCTGCACACGCTTGCCGTCAATCGTTTTCGGTGCATAGACCACGATCTTGTCCACGAACTCGTGAATCAGCTCTGGCGTCAATGTTTTCAGCTCCGTAATCTGCTTAACCTTCTGAATGAAGCGCTGCAAGCTCTCGGTCTTGTCCGTCTCTGTTTCCAAGAACGCCTGCATCTCCGGCACAGCGGCTTTCAGCGTTTTCTGTTCTTCCTCATAGGACAGGGACAGCGTGGCGTAGCGCTCATCGGACAGCTTGCCGCTGGCATTATCTTCATAGATTTTCTGAATCAGAGCGTCAATCTCTGCGATACGCTTCTTCGCCTTGGATAGCTCCCGGCGCTTTGCCGCCAGCTGCTTTTTCTTGTCCTCTGTGTAGCAATCCATCTGTTTGCGGGCAAATTCTTTTTCAAATGCCTGTACATTCAGTAGGATACGCTGCATACTTTCCAGCACGATCTGCTCCACTACCTTTTCACGGATATAGTGGGCAGAGCAAACCTCGGAGTTCTTGCGATAGGAAGAGCAGAAGAAATACGCCTGTTCTCGTTTGTAGTTGTTGGTGACACTGTAATACAGCTTTTCTCCGCAATCGGCGCAGTACAATAACCCAGAAAACGGACTGACAATGCCGCTTTTGGTGGGTCGGCGGCGGTGCTTGCGAAGCTCCTGCACCAAGGCGAACACCTCACGGTCGATGATGGCTGGATGGGTATTCTTGAAAATCTGCCATTCCTCCGGCGGTCTGTCAATTTTCTTCTTGTTCTTGAAGGACTTGGTGGTGCTGCGGAAATTCACCGTATCGCCGCAGTATTCCTGCTTGCCGAGTATATCCGCAACCGTGGCAGAACACCAGTTATACGGAACAGCAGGCAGCTTACTGCAATTTCTGCCGATATTGCTCCAGTGCTCCGTGGGTGTAGGTACTTTTGCCGCTTTCAGGCGTTTGGCGATCTGCGTCGGCCCAAGGCCATCCACGCACCAACCAAAGATTTGGCGCACGGTCTTGGCCGCTTCCTCATCCACAAGCCAGCCATTTTTGCTCTCCGGGGCTTTCAGATACCCGTAGGGCGGATTGGTGGTCAGCGGTGCGCCGGACATTCCTTTGCTCTTGAACACATTGCGCACCTTTTGGCTGGTGTTCTTGGCGTGCCACTCGTTGAATAAGTCCTGCATCGGAACAAGGTCGCTGATTCCCTTGGCGGTGTCGATGTTGTCCATAATGGCAATATAGCGAACACCGAGGCTGTCGAAGCCTTCTTCCAATAGCTGACCGACAATCAAGCGATTACGCCCCAAACGGGAATGATCCTTTACAATCAGGGTGCCGATGCGTCCTTTTTCCGCCAGCTCCATAATTTCCGTGAACGCCGGTCTCGCAAAATTCGTGCCCGACCAGCCGTCGTCAATGAACACACGGGTATTTTTGAAGCCGTTTTCCTGTGCGTATTTTTCTAAAATAGCCTGCTGATTTTTGATTGACCCTGACAGGCCGTCCTGCTCATCGTCACGGGACAGGCGGCAGTACAGGGCTGTGATTTTATCCGGTTGTTTTGTCATAGTTCTCCTTTCCACAGCCGGATATGATTGAATTTGTAGGTGTGCTCATTCTACCATACCCGGCCGTAAACTTCAACGCTTTAATGCAATAGCCTCAAATCTGTTTCCTATTTTTTGTATCGTTCAAAACGATACGCTGCACCTTGTCGGTGATATTTTCTCTTGCGTCCTCTTTGAAAAAGGCTCTTACGGCATATACCGTGCCGTCGATTTCTTTGATGAAATTCAGCGGCTGTACATAGGCACTCCGCCGAAACCAAGCAATGCGCTCCTGCTTCGGCATCGCTGCAAGATGGTCTGTAATACGGTCGATATGCGCATAGATTTCATTATTTCTGTCCTTCATCGTGCGTCACGCTCCCTTCTTTGTGGTTTCTTTTGCTGCTGTGCTTCTTTGGCAAAGATTTCATTGGCAAAGTATAAATCCGTCTTTTCCTGTATTTTGGCGGAACGGGCTTCAATACCCTTATTCAGTTTTAGCTGCTTTCGCAGTGTAGTGATTTGCTCGGTCACACCTGCCTTTTCCTGCCGCAGCGTTTCCTTTTCGGCGGGTGTGGCACGGCGGATCTTGTTTTGCAGCTTGGTACGGCGAGTGATGAGGGCATCCATATCCCGCTGGATTTTCTCCCTGTCTGTGTACAGATCGTCCAGCGTTTCAATGCCGTATTTGCCCATATACCGCACCTGCTCTGACAGCTCGTCCAGCTTTCGCAAATCCTCTTTCAGATATGGACTGGTGGGCTTGTAGTCGGTATGCTTCGGTAAGTACCCCAGCAGATAGCA
>NZ_JAHLPK010000018.1:0-2138 GCF_018917875.1 Acetanaerobacterium sp. MSJ-12
CCGGCGGAGTCCTCCAGGGTGTAGGCGATCAGGTATTCCCCCGGCCGGGTGGTGTCGATGCCCTCCACCGCCTTCCCGTCCCGGCTCACGGCAAAGCGCACCTCTTTCAACACCCCGTCCGGCTGGGCGGAGGTGAACTGGTACCGGCTGCCCAGAAAGGCCCGCAGCTCCTCCCCGTCCAGCCAGCCGCCCGACAGCGGCGGGTCGGTGATGGCCTGCACCAGCCGGTCCGTCACCGTGGCGTACTTGGTCCCGCTCTGCCAGTCCTCCACGATCTCTGGCTCCTCCAGCTCGCTCCCCGGCTCCACCGTCGGGTCGCTGGGGTCGTAGTCCACCCAGGGCGGGCTCCCCACCGGCAAAAAGGTGTAGGTCAGGTAGACGGTGGTCTTGTTCCCCCGGCTGTCGGTGGCCGTCTGGCTGATGACGCAGCTCCCCGGCTTGGCGGTGTCGTACCCCGCCGCCGTCACGTCCTTGCCGTCCTGGGTCACGCGGATGGGCGAGAGGGTCAGCTCCCCGTCCCCCTGCTGGCTCACAAACCCGTACCGCCCGGCGAAGATCTGCTGGGCCACCTCCCCCGTCAGGCTCCCGCCGTAGGCCCCGGGCTCCCTGACCCCCTCGGCGATCTGCTCGTAGATATAGGCGTGGTAACGCCCGGTCTCCGGGTCCTCCTTGATCACCGGCTGGGGCATCGGCTTCAGGGGGTCAAAGGGCGGGCCCACCGGCGGGGTCCCCTCCTCCTGCCGCTCCACCGCCGGCGGCGCGTCCGGGTCGATGAGGGTGTCGGTCAGGTAGAGGGTGGTGGTGTTCCCGTCCGCGTCGGTGGCGGTGCAGACCACCACAAAGCTGCCCGGCTGGGTGGTGTCCACCCCCTGGCCGCTCACGTCCGCCCCCTTCTGGGTGATGGCATAGGTGTAGCGCAGGCCGTCGTCCCGCCCCACGTTGGAGGCAAAGCCGTATCTCTGGGCCATCAGCTCCGCCGCGTCCTCCAGGGTGAACCGCCCGCCGTACAGGGGGGCCGCCTTGTCGATGTACTCGCTCATGCTGTCGCGGATGACGGCGTGGCGCAGGCCCCCCTCGTCGGTCTCCTCCTCCGGCTCCAGCGCCGGGGCCTCCGGGTCGGTCGGGGTGGCGCTGGGCGGGGCGTTGAAGGAGACCGGCGTGGCCTCCCCCGTGTTCCCCGCCGCGTCCACCGCCCGGTAGAGCCCGTTTTGGTCGACGGAGACCCTCTCGCTGGCCTTACCGTTGCCCTTCTCCGCCCCCTCGGTGGGCAGGGCGAAGGTCTCGGCCGCCACCCACTTCTCGGATGCGGCGTCGTACCGCTCCAACTTCCAGATGCCGGACAGACCGTCCGTCAGGGTCACCGCCTGGTCCCCTTCATCCAGGGTCAGGGCCGGGGCGTCCTTGTCCACCTTGATGACGTCGTCGTTTCGCACCGACTTGGCCCCGTTCTCGCTGTTTTCCGCCTGCAGGGCCACCGGCGTCTTGGTGTTGCTGTCGTAGACCACCGACTCCCCCTTGCCGGTGAGGGTGGCGTGCACCGTCCCCTCCTCCGGGTCCTTGATGTAGAACTGGTTGAAGTCCCCGGGGTAGAAGGTGATGGCCACGTCCGTGTTGTTCCACCCGTTCTCATTGGGGCTGGTGCGGGTGTAGTGGTAGTCCTTCCCCGCCTCCCCTTCTGGCTTCTCCGGGTCGGCCGGGGTCAGGGGCTGGGCCGGGATCAGCTCGGCCCCCGAGTACTGCTTGGAGCCGAAGAAGTCGTCGCTCATCCGCTGGCCCACCGTGACCGCCTTGCCGTCGGGGTTGTCGATCTTTGCCTTGTAGGTGATGACGTTCCCCGCCGCCGTGCAGCCGAAAGGGATGCCCTCCCCAGACACGTCGTAGGGCTGGCCGGAGGCGTTCGTCACCGCCTTGCCGTCCACCGTCACCGTCTGCTCGGCTCCCGTGAGGATATCCAGCCCGGCGGTGGGGTACTTCTTGACCTTTTCGTCGTCCTCCGGCACCAGGGTCAGGTGGTCGTAGACGATCTCGTTGCCCGCGTCGGGGTGGGTGTTCTTCACCGTGGCGCGGACGGTGACCACGTCCCCGTCCTGCAGGGCCAACTTCTCCTCGTCGCTCATGGTGTTCCCGTCTTCGTCCAA
>NZ_JAHLPK010000019.1:0-1729 GCF_018917875.1 Acetanaerobacterium sp. MSJ-12
CCGCCGCGGCCCAGCGGGGCACCCGGCGGGCCGGTTGGGGGGCGCGGCTCGCCACCCGCACGGCCACCCCCAGGGGCAAAACGGTGAGCAGCCCGCCGCCCAGGGCGGTGCGGAGGGCGCCCTGCGCCTCCCGCAGCAGCCGCTGCACGGTGCTCTGGGAACAGCCCATCTCCCGGGCGGTCTCCGCCAGCTTTTTGCCCTGGTAATAGCGCAGCTGCACCGCCTGGCGCTGGCGGTCAGGCAGGCTGTCCAGAGCGGCTTGCAGCCGCCGCTGTCGGTCGCTGCGGTCGACCTGGGCCTCGGGGCCGTTTTCCTCCGGCTCGGCCAGGGTCAGCAGGGCCTGCTCCCCCTCGGCGGGGCGCTTCTCCCGCCGCAGCACCGCCAGGCAGGCGTAGTAGGTGGTCTTGTTGAGGTAGGCCACCACCGCCTTGCCCGAGTGGATGTTCCCCATCGACCGGAAAAAGGCGAGATAGCTCTCCTGTACCGCTTCGCCGGCCAACTCCGGGTCCTTTAAAATCCCCAAAGCCCGGCTCTTTTGCAGGGGGGCGGTGGCGTCGTAGAGGGCGCGAAATGCCGCCTCGTCCCCATGGCGGGCCGCTTCCAGCCACTGGGCAAGCTGCCCGTGCGTTGCCTTTTTCACCTGTTATTTCCCCTTTTTTCGACAAGTCGGTTTTCCCCATTGTAACAAATAAATTTTTCTTTTCAAGTTGTGACCACTTTTTCATCCATCCCTTCTCTTAGAGAAAAGAAGGGGGAGATATGCCGTCCGTTAAGCTCCGGTGCGGGCCGGGAGAGGGGCGGTAGTGCCCCCGAACGCGCGACAGAAAAATAATGGAAAAAGGGGAGAGCAGACAATGAGAAAGCAAAAATGGAGGGGACTGCCCGCGCGGCTTGTGGCTTTGGGTTTGGCGGCAGCCCTCTGCCTGGGGATGTCCCCTGTTTCGGCCCTGGCCGAGGGGGAGGAGGATCCTTCCGGCGACGACAGCTCCTCGGAGTTTGTGGGGAGCGACTCCTTTGAAAACTTATTTGGCTTCGCAGTAGCTAAAGATCAAAAAGCTTATACTTATCAAAACTTTCTTGCACTGGCGAACCCTCGGAAGAATGACCCCATGACTTATGGCAGTTATAATACAGACGGAAATCTGTACAGTGACTCTCAGGCATATAGTAAGGCAAATATTTCTCTACTTGCAGATTGGGAATTTGTAAGCGATTTTACTATTATTAGTTCAAATGTTTGCAACCATGCGTTTGCAGGTTTTTCAGTGGGGGGCAATTCTGTACGCATTGGAACAAGTCGAGGGAAAAATGAGATTTCTCATTTTGATGGAGGTGCTGATGCTACGGTATTACAGCGCATACCGCTGGATTTAGACAAAGACATAAAAGGAACACATGTTTTAAAAGTGACCTACAAAGCGGATGGGCGAATTCTCACAGTTAGTTATGGACATGAACCAGAGAATGCCTCGGATTTAAAGCCCACTACTTCATGTGCTCTAGGACCTCATGCAAAGGGAGATACAGGAAGCATTGCTTTTAAAGGTCAGATTGGCTGGCCCAAAAGTTCGGCAGTCCCCGAAGGCACTTCTATACAAGGAAATTTTATATCAATGAGGTACACCCACTACACGCCGCAGTTCGTGAGCACCGAGCTGTTGGACGAAGACGGGAACACCATGAGCGACGAGGAGAAGTTGGCCCTGCAGGACGGGGACGTGGTCACCGT